>JAGQWM010000004.1 GCA_020437365.1 Chitinophagaceae bacterium
TTACAATATGAAAAAGGCGATTTAATTTCAGTAGAAGGCATCAGTGGATTTGATGTAGGTGAAGTATCACTTACCGGCGAAATTGTGCGTTTGCAAATGAAAAAAAGAGGCGTCAGGGAAGACGACCCGGCGATAAAAAAAGTATTGCGTCATGCCAGCGACCGTGATATTGACAGTTGGAAGCAAAATAAAAAACGAGAACCTGAAGCGGTCATTCGCAGCCGTGCTATCGCCAAACAATTGAAACTGGATATGAAAATAAGCCAGGTAGAAATGCAGGCCGATGGACGAAAAGCAACTTTCTATTATATAGCCGACGGCCGGGTGGATTTTCGGGAGCTGATAAAAGTATATGCCTCAGAGTTCAAACTAAAAGTAGAAATGCGGCAAATCGGCGCCCGGCAAGAAGCCGGCAAAGTAGGCGGCATTGGCAGTTGCGGCAGGGAACTTTGTTGCAGTACATGGTTGACCGATTTTAAATCGGTGAACACCACGGCTGCCCGTTATCAGAATTTGTCCATCAACCAAACCAAACTGAGTGGCCAATGCGGCCGCCTGAAGTGCTGCCTGAATTATGAATTGGATACCTACCTCGATGCATTACAACATTTTCCGGATAACTGCGATTTATTACAAATTGCCAAAGGCAATGCATTCCTTGTAAAAAAAGATATTTTCAAAAACCTGATGTGGTATTCATTGCCAGATAGCAATAAACAATATCCGCTAAGTATAGAAAGAGTAAAAGAAATAAAAGCTTTGAATGCCAAAGGCAACCGGCCCGAAGAATTGAAACCCGTAGAATTGGTTTCTTCCAAATCCATGGAAAGCGAACCGGAACATGTGGAGCTTGTCGGGCAAATCAGTTTGCGCAGCCTCGACCGTGCAGAACAAAAGAAAAGACAACAAAACAGAAAGCAAAAAGGGCAACACTGGCAACAAGCTGCCAAAAATGAAGGGCCGCAAAACAGCTCAAAAAGAAATCAGCAAAAACGACATCCACATAAAAGAAAAGGAAATCATCCGAACAGGAAAAGAAATAATGATAACCGCCCGGGTAAAAACGAATCTTAGTAATCTAAAAAGCGTTGTTGCGTGTCTCCACGCAACATTCCATATCAATGTCCTTTAACTGCACTGATGAGTGTGTCCAAAATTTTACTACGCACATTTAGTTTATAAAATTCGGGTGTGTGGCGGCTCGGATATACCCGGTTCGATAAAAACACAAACACAAGATTGGCTTCCGGGTCCACCCACACACAAGTCCCCGTAAAACCAGTATGCCCGAATGTAACAGGAGAAGCCAGCTCGGAAGGATATCGTTCCTCATCATCTTTTTGGGTATCAGTAGAATCCGGCTTTTGTGGTTTATCAAAACCAATACCACGGCGGCTGATATCACTATTATAAGCGGTAAACAAATCAATGGTTTTCTTTTTCAGGTATCGTTTACCGTTATACACGCCACCATCGAGCAACATTAGATACAATCTTGACAAATCGTACGCATCGGAAAATAAGCCTGCATGTCCTGCTACGCCGCCAAACATAGCTGCTGCTTCATCATGTACAGTTCCCTGCACTGTTTGATACCGGTAATATTCATCCGTTTCAGTTGGTACAATCCTGTCTTTCGGAAAACGGCTTAGCGGATTGAATCCTGTAGTTGCCATTCCCATAGGGTCATAAAAACTTTTTTGGGCATATTGCGCCAGCGACATTCCCGTAATCTCTTCTACTACTTTTCCCATCAAAATAAAATCAAGGTCACTATATACATATTTATCTTTTGGTCCGAGTGGGCTTTTCAAAATTCTTTCCATCATGGTATCTTCCCAACTGTTCTTTAAGAACAAATGATTGGCTACCCGCACACCATATCCTTTTTGATATTTTGTCCTGTATAATTTTTCATCAGGTTTTCCGGTTTTACCATCGAGTGTTTCTTTATAAAAAGTAATATATGGTTCGAGGCCTGCCTGGTGCAACATGATGTCTTTAATCACTAGATTGGCTTTATTGGTGCCTTTTACCCAAGGTAAATATTTACTAAGTGTTTTATGAATATCGAGTTTGCCTTCATCTACCAGTTTCATTACGGAAACCGTAGTGGCTGTCACTTTTGTAACAGATGCCAGGTCAAAAATACTTTCCCGAATCATCGGATCTTTTTCGTCGTATTTGTAATGGCCGAAAGCTTTATCGTAAATCACATGGCCTCGTTCTACGGCCAGCACCACGCAACCGGGAAAGGCTTTGCGGGCAATGGCGTCATTAGCAATAGAATCAATAGCCTTTAATTTTTTTTCTACCGCTGCCTGGTTCCATTGATCGAGGATGATACCTTCACCGAATTGAAACCGGCAAACAGATACCGGCAAATGGCCATGTGCTGTAATTTTTCCTTCTACCAAATCGGCCGCTGCATTCTGTGTTATATCATCATCCTGGTAACAAGCAGCCAACGTATATGCATTGCAAAAGTTTTTAGTGGCCAATACATTTCCAAAAGTGAGTGTAATGGTTTTAATAAAATTCAATTGTTGATACAAATAAAGAGCTGCCTTACTAATACCAAAATTACCGGAAGGCCGCAATGAGTAATCATGCACACCAATGATGATGGCATCATATTCACCGTCTTTTCTTATTTCGCCTGCAATTTTTTGTGCTTTTTGCATACCGTCTTTATACGATAAAAGAAATACATCGGCATCCAAATCTTTTTTCATGCGTTTGGCAAAAACATTATTTTCTGTCAAACCTAAACCGACGTAAGCAATTTTCTTTTGCATTTCCGTCAGTGGAATTTGTGCATAATCTGTTCTCGATGCGGTAAATCCTGCTTGTCGTAAAAGTGTAATTGACTCCCTGGCTACCGCCCGGCGAATGGGATTGGTTTTGGCATTCAGGTCAGCAAGCAAATGCTTTGTTTTTACATATTGCTTTTTGTATAACCCTAATCTATATTTTGCCAATAAAACTTTTTTTACTTTCTGATTAATATCGTCCCAACTGATTTGCTTTTGTGCAATTGCTTTTTTGATTGCCTCAATGGTTTGTGGCACACTTTCCGGTAAACAAAGCATATCGTTTCCGGCTTTTATGGCTTCTACCGCAATGGTTCCCCCGGGGAAAAATTTTGTAACGCCTTTCATTTCCAAAGCGTCGGTAAATGTCAATCCATTATAACCTAATTTTTCACGTAACAAACCCGTTACATTATTCCGTGAAATAGACGTTGCTTTATTCGCTGTATTATCAATGGCCGGAATATATAAATGTGCAATCATAACACTTCCCACACCTGCATCGAACATGGCTTTGAAAGGCATCAATTCAAGATTCATCAATTCATCAATTGATTTGTTGATAACAGGCAGGTCTTTATGCGAATCCACACTTACATCGCCATGACCGGGAAAATGTTTGGCGCAAGCCATAATTCCCGCATCCTGCATACCTCGCATATAGGCAACACCGAATGCCGCTACTTTATCTTTATCCTCACCGAAAGAACGATACCCAATCACCGGATTATCGGGATTGTTATTGATGTCAACGACCGGCGCATAATTGACGTGTACACCTAACCGTTTGCACTGTGCACCTACAGCCAATCCCATATTGTATGCCAGTTCTTCATTGTCCAACGCACCCATTGTAAGCTGATACGGAAATTTAATAACACTATCCAATCGCATGCCCAGGCCATATTCTGCATCCTGTGTTATCATCAAAGGCGTTTTGGCTATACGTTGATAATAGTTAGTGAGTTTGGCTTGCCGCAATGGGCCACCCTGGAAAAAACACAACGCACCTACATTGTATTTTTTGATTTCATTCGTTACCTGTGCCACATGTGCTGCTCCCAAATTGGAATGTGCCCGCACTACTATCAATTGCGCAATGCGCTGGTCTTTTGTCAAACTATTCAATACACTATCTGCCCAGGCCTCAGCCGATAAATGGCTCCGATATTGTGCCTGTACCATAAAAGGCAGAAAAACAAATAGATAGACAATGCGCTTATATTTTATCATCATTCTTTTTAATTTTTTTATCAATAGCGTTAAAATTAAGTCATTCTAACCGTACATTTTCTTATAAAAATTGTAACTTACTTATAATTCTTTCCCACTGAAATTTTCCTGAATCAATTTATAACTTCTAAACCTAAAGCTATGAAGCAATTCAGTAAATTTTGCCTGTTGATTTTTTCAATAGGTTTTTTCAATTCATCAATTGTGCAGGCACAAAAATCTTCTGCCAAAAAATATATACAGGAAGATTTTCACCTCAACGAAGGAACACTATCTGTGTTCTTACCTTCAGATCTTCGTGCCGGAGATGTTATTTCCGGAACCGTAGTTGTATGGCCCGACGGGAATAATGAAAAACAAAAAAACAGAAATGCCAAGTCATTAAAAAAATATTCCTTAGCCGTTGGTGGTATTCCAATTCAGTTTGAAAAATCTTCTACCAACAATATTCATTTTTCCGGAAAATTAACAAAATTGAATATGCAGGTTGAGAACGAAAAAATCGGTTCCTTTTCTTCAAAAGCAATTCCGGCATTGCCAATTCCTCAACAACCTGTAGGCTTTGGTATGCCCACACATGCTTTGACTGATGCACCATTCAGCATTTCCGGGGCTTTCGATGGCGAAGCGGCGAATACTGTTTGCCGTCTCGATGGAAAAACAATTGAAGTATTGGCCGAATCACCGCGACAAACAATTTGCCAGATGCCGGCAGCTACCAGCGGTGCACATGAATTGTCGGTAGAAGAAAACGGGCAATCAACAACCAAAAATATTGCCGCCGTGAATATGAATCTCAGTACCGGCAAATTGAATTTACAAAAAGGTGAAAGCACATTTGTGAATGTAGCGATTTCGGGTTTGCAAAATTTACCCGGCGATGCTACACTAACGGTAACCAATACCTCCACCGGAACGGTAACCATGCAAGGAGGCAATGCACAAATAATTCCTATCACGCCGGCGGCCGCGGAATCAACCGGTAATTTTTCGCGACGCTTCAACCTGCAAAGTATTAAAACAGGAAGTTTTACTGTAAGTGTTGATCTCGATCTTCCTGCTTCAGACAATACATCTCATATCGGTACCGCTTCAGCCGCTTTGTGCAATTGTTATATCAACGAGCATAGTTATTTATTACCACCATCTATTTGTGCTTCACTCGGTGGAAGTGTAAACACTCCAGCAGAAAATACAAATACCACGGCTCCCATTGAATCGGTGAATCCGCCGGTCGTACAATTTTCTCAGCCGGAAGAAATAAATGCCGAAACAGGTCCCGTGAATTTACAATTGTTGGCTCCTGACAATGATATAGCTGCAGTTATTTTTTCGGACCGGCATGTTGCCGATAAAGACTGGACACCTATTGGTACAGCTACGCAAGATGGTAACAATTGGCGTTATGATTGGTTGGCTCCGGTAGGCAATGATGGAGAACATATTGTAAGAGCCAGAATTGTCAGTAAGAATAATGTAGTAACAGAAAGATTTATTAATAAAAATATTCAACTCAATCCATCTTCTATCAATCCCTTGCCCGGTGAAAATATTGCATTGACCATTACCAGTAGTCAAATACGAGATGCCGATTGGAAAGTAAAAGGATTGGCCGAGAAACTACGTCAATTACAGGAAAAACTGGATAAGCTGCAAAAAGAATATAATGACCTGAAAAACCAGCAAGCAGAAAATACAAATATGGCCAACGAGTTGGAGGAAATTGATAAAGTCATTGAAAAAATTCCGGGTTTGTATAAAGACTCTTTACAAAAACTAACCGATTCGTTAAATAATCTCAAGAAAAAGCTACCCAAAAAAGTAGATACAGATGCCTTGCAAAAAGCGGCTAATGATGCAGCACAAAGAGCAAAAGATTGTAAAGACAGGTTGGATAAACTGAAACAAGACAGGGATAAAGCCAAAAAAGATTTAGACGACCTCAATAAAAAAATTGAAGACTTACTGAACCAAATGGATCAATTGCACTTGGGAAATAATTGGGTAGGCGGACATGGTTATCATGCCGATGGAGGATTCTGGTATGGCTATGTGGGCGATGAGCGGTCCAATACAAATATTTCGCCGCAGGCAAATAATCTCGCCAACCAACTCAGGGCATTGAAGCGGCCACAAAACGAAGCCAATAACAGGTTGAACAATCTCAATAATGATATTAAAAACGCTGAAAATGATTGTGATAAACTGCAAAAAGAAAAAGAAAAAGCAGATGAAGCTTTAAAAAACGGGAAACAACATGATGCCGTTGAAACACAAATCAATGAACTGGACAGGCAGATAAAAGATTTGATGTCGTCATTAGAAAAATGGTGCGCTGCACATCCCGGCGTTTGCAATTTCGATCCTGCACTACCGGAAAGCCCTACTTCACCCCAAGCATTGCAGGCTTATCTTAATAAACTCAATGAAATAATCGAAAAGAAAAAACAGAAAGAAAAAGATCTGAAAAATGATGCTGCACAAAATGCAACAGATGCTGCCGGAAAAAAAGACAATATAGATAATGCAAATGGTGATAAAGAAAAACTGGAAGGTGATAAAGCCAAAGCACAGGAAGAAGCTGATAAATTGAAAGCGGCCAGAGAAAAACAATTGGAAGAAGAAAGAGAAAAACGCCGCAAAAAACAAGAAGAAGAAAAAATTAAAAGAAATGCGCCCAAGCCTGCGCCTACTTTGCCTGAACCCATCAACCCCAGTGAAAAACAAATTAAATACCAGGCCATTAGTTTATTCCGCGGTTTATACCGTGATTCATGGGTGAAAAACGGCCCTTGCCATTGTACAACAAAAGCATTGGCACTATCCAATAATACCAACCAGGCTGCTACGCAACTTGTATTCAATATTGGGCTGGGTGTCATTTTTGCTCCGCTGGAAGCTTTTCCGGGATTATCGTTGGCTACCAAATTGGGCTTAGGTGCTGTCAAAGCATTGGGCAGTGCTTTATATGGCGGCGAAGATTTTACTAATGAACTGGCCAAAAATTTATTCAACGTCATCGGTGGTGAAATTTTTCCCAAGCTGACCGGAAGTGATATAGCCGGCAAGAATATTAACAAATTTGCCGGAAAAGGATTGGATGCCTTATTGAAAGACGAAGGTGTCAAATCTTTTAGTTGGGAAGGTGAAACGACTTTGCGTAATTGCGGAAAAGTAAAAGGAAAAACAACAACACTTTTTAATGCCAACACCGGTTGGGTAACCATGCTTATCAAAATAGAAGGATGTCCACTGGTTGTGGTAAAATATAAAGTCAATAAAGATGGCGTTCCTTTATCGAATCCTACACCTGTAGTCAAACAAATCAGGTAAATAAGAACTAGCTCAACTGCTTCTATACTGAAGGCTTCATTTTTTGAAGCCTTCTCCATTTGGGCTCAGAGCAATTGCTTACATTTGTCAGTTCAGTAAAGAAACAGAGAGTGCCAGATAAAGTAACCTTATTACCCGACAATATCGCCAACCAGATTGCAGCCGGAGAAGTCATACAGCGGCCTGCCAGTGCTGTCAAAGAGTTACTCGAAAATGCAGTAGATGCCGGAGCCACATATATACAATTAATTGTTGCCGATGCCGGTAAATCTTTAATTCGGGTGATTGATAACGGCAGCGGCATGTCGGAAACTGATGCCAGGATGTGTTTCGAACGACACGCCACATCCAAGATAAAAGATATTGAAGACTTATTTCATATCCGCACTATGGGCTTTCGTGGCGAAGCCTTGGCTTCCATTGCTGCCGTGGCGCAGGTAGAAATAAAAACCAAAAGAGAAGAAGACGAAACAGGTGTTTGTATTGAAATAGAAAATAGTGTTGTAAAAAAACAAGAACCTGTAGCTACACCAACCGGCACCAACCTGGCCATGAAAAATTTATTTTTTAATGTGCCGGCCCGAAGAAATTTTTTGAAAAGTAATGCAGCCGAAATGCGACATATCGTTGAGGAATTTACACGGGTAGCCATGGCATTTCCTGAAATACTTTTTACGCTGACACATAATGATCAGCAGCTTTTTCATTTAGAACCGGGCAATTTAAAACAACGGATTATTCAATTGTTGGGCAATGCATACAAAACAAAATTAGTAGCGGTAAAAGAAGACACCGACTACATGAATATTTACGGTTTTGCAGGCAAGCCTGATGCGGCTAAAAAAACCCGGGGCGACCAGTATTTTTTTGTCAACAATCGTTATATCCGCAGTGCTTATCTGAACCATGCGGTGATGAATGCTTTTCAGGATACCATTCCCAAAGATGTTTTTCCGGCTTATGTTTTATTCATCGACCTCGACCCGACTGTCGTTGATGTCAATGTGCATCCCACCAAACAGGAAATAAAATTTGAAGACGAAAAAATTATTTATGCATTTGTACAGGCTGCTGTAAAACATGCTTTGGCACAATTCAGCGTTACGCCCACTTTAGATTTCGACCTTGATGCTACGATTCAACAATTACCATCCGTATCGCAGCCTTTTACCGAAGAAAAAAAATCGGCAGCAGCTGCCAGTTCTATTTTTAAAGGATTTAGCCAAAAGCATCAGGCACATTTTATTGAGAAAACTGAAAATACTGACCCGAAAGCTATCGGATTGAAGCACTGGAAAAGTTTTTATGATGATTCGTATGCCGATAACCTGGCGTCAAATCCCGAAAAACCAATTCAACATTTACCTTTCGCTCATCGCTCTGCTGCTGATTGTAAACAATTGTTGAATACGTATATAACTGTTCCTTCAGCCGATGGGTTTCTACTCATTCACCAACAGGCGGCACATGAAAGAGTTTTGTATGAAAAATATTTAATGGCCAATAAAATCCATCCTATTGCTTCGCAAAAAACGATGTTTCCCACGACAGTGGAATTGCCTCCGGCCGATGCAGCCATCATGCAGGAAATAACCGACGACCTTCATTTATTGGGATTCATCATTGAGCCATTTGGCAGAAATGCATTTGTGGTTCAAGGCTCACCAGCCGATGTAGCACAAGGCAGTGAAAAACAAACGATAGAAGATTTATTGGAACAATATAAAAATTTCAGTAGCGAAGTAAAATTTTCATCTCGTGAAAAAATTATCCGTAGCCTGGCCAAACAACAAGCCATTAAACCGGGGACTTCGCTTTCTGTTACTGAAATGCATCAATTGATTGCTGATTTATTCGATTGTGAAATGCCTAACAGCACTGCCGATGGCCAACCCACTTATTTATCTTTTAGCAAAGAACAACTGGAAAGGATGTTTGGTAAATAAATGCAATTTATTGCAAGTCATTCCGGCATTGCGCCGGAATCTTTTTTTATCTTGTACGTCGTATTCTAAATGCCCCGTTAATAGACTCAACAATGTTGGGATTATATGTTTCTTCTATATACTTACCTGAATATGTGCCTTCAAAAAATTCTCCTATTTGATTTGGAAAACGTGAAAGAGTTACATTAAAAGGAGGAACAATTGTATAATGAGCAAACTCCCTTTCAAGACGCATATACGTTACAGGATAAATACCTGTTGGGTTTAACTGAAAAACCAAAGTTAGGCCATCAGCTAGACTGGCTATACCAGAAACTCCAGCAAAATCTGCGTTGAAAATATCTCCTTCAAACCTAATAAACGGCCATTGATCATTTAAAACTGTATTGTTATATGAAATAAACTGAAAGGTTGTATCGCCACAAGCTGCAATATTTCCGGTGTTTGTAATGGGTGAAACAATTGTAAATGATTGAGGCAAACTTTGTCTTGAATCTTCTTCATCAACAGCAATTACAGTACAAATAGTTGGAACAGGAGTTACACATTCCGATAGCCCTAAACTAAATTCACCATTCGAATTAACTTGAGCTGTCTGACTTTTATTGCCATAATTGATTATTGCATATCCATTTGTAACTTTTTGTCCCGAACATTTTATTAATTTGCCTTGCACTGTAGCAATGACAGGGTTATTTGCAGCTATTGTACCCAAATTAATGTCGCCACTGAAAGGACCAAAATTCTCTGAATAAATCACGTTTCCACATACATTCAAAGCTTCAATTAATAATGGTTTATTCATAGGATAGTATAAATTTACTTGACCCAAAGAGTCTGTAAATCCCCAAACTGTTGTTTGCTCTCCCACAACGCTTATCCTAACATAATTATAACTAAGCGGTCCTCCAAATTGATCAATAAATGTCGCAGATAAAACTCCAGCTACTAATGGAGTATCACAATTCCAAGTTGTAAAATGTGACACTGCTCCTACATATTTATCTCCATTTTTTATAGCTGTTCCTTCTTCTTGCCAGATTCCGGTTACTTCATCCACATACCACATACTTATTGTTGCAGGAGCCGATGATTGCACTGCAGATGGAATGGCTGTTGTTAGTGTTGCTGATTTGCTTTTTGCAATTTGCAATTTTTCACCTGATGGTGATTCCAGCTCTACCGCTAACATGCCATAAGACGCAAGTACAACCTTGTTTCCGTTTTTATCTTTGGCTAAAAAAGAACCCGGTATTGTTTTTGAAATATCAGGTCTTGTCGGATCTATGTATGCTGCATATACATTCACATCTCCATTATACACACCACCACCCGATTCTAACGCCACTCCATTTGCAGGAAATTCAATCTTAGTTCCATTCGAAAGTGAAATTATTCCACCTGAACTATTTGTAATAGTTCCTGCAAGTTGTTTATTGACAAGTATGATTTCAATATTATTAACGCTGGTTGTCGCATTAAACACCCGATAAGTTTTAAAATATCCTTGCCTCTCGGCTGAAACAACTGTTTCTTTTTCATTGAGCGTTGCGTCATTAATTCTAAAAAAACCTTTTACATCAGTCAAAGCAGATTTTATTCCAATAGTTATTTTAACATCAACAATTGGATTACCAGCTCCATCCGTTACTTTACCTTTTACCACGCCATTAAATGTATTGGAACCATATACTCCAACTCCGGGTACATCGTACTTATGGCAATTCAATGCCAGTAATGCAATTAAAATTATTAAAAAAGAATAACGTTTGCACATATTAGTCTCGGTTGTGGTTTTTGCCTTTAAAGTTAACTTTAAAAACAATTATCGGCAATTCATAAGACAGTTTATATTTTATAATTGCTGCTTTTGTATATCTTTTTGAAAACCAATACGATTATTTGATTTTTATTTTTTTACTCCTAGAAAATATCAGGTATATCATTAGTAATCATTCCTGATTGTACGCAAAAATTTTTCTACAGCTTTTCTTACATCTGTTGTAGAAGCATTGTGATTATTGACCAGCGTTGAAAATATCAGGTGTTTCCCTTTCTTCGTTGTTAAAAAACCACTGAAAGCAACGACACCATTCAGCGTTCCGGTTTTGGCATAGATAAATCCTTTTTCTTCTTTATAATAATTACGAATAGTGCCTTCGCCGCCGGTTTCAAAAATCGTTTGAATGCGTGGCATACCAAATTCATCTTTCATTTTTTGTAAAATGGCAACAATATCCTGTGGTGTAAATAAATTATAACGGCTCAATCCGGAACCATCGGCCCAACTCGGCCTTTGTGGTAAATCTTTAAAATCTGTTTGTAAAATATGTTGAATGATTTTCCGGTCGTTCATTACACCGAGTAATTTCTGGCTCACCATCATCAATGATTGTTCGGCATAAAAATTATCGCTGCGATGCATCAATGGTTTCAACATAGCATCCGTTGGCTGCGAATAAATCATTACCGGGTTTGATATTGCAGGCAAATTGCCCTGCACGGGAACAAAATCTAAGGCCTTGTGCAACGTATCCGGCAATAAAGATAACGTAGTAGAAAAACCATCGGTTACAAAAGGCATTTCCGATTTTTCAAATGGCTCATTCCCTTTTGTGATGGTAAATGTATTGTCATCTAACCTTCGGTTGATGATTGCATTTTTTGCCTCGGCACCGGGAGCAAATTTTACATCTCTTTCAAAGAAAGAAGGAATGGTCTTTATCGATTCGCCTTGACGATACAAGGACATCATATTTCCATAGATAGGAAAAGGGCTTCTTTCTGCCATATAATATTCAGTATAATCGCCCCATGACCAACCCGCACCCCAATGCGTATCCTGCCAATTATCAGTTGCATATTTTACAATGGCGCCATCGGGTAGGTTTTTAAAAAAATCAAATACAGGTTGATAGCTGAACTCCTGTGTCATAAAAGTCGGGTCGCCGGTAGCTTGAATAAAATATTGATTATCCTTCACACTGTATTGCAAACCGGGTAAACTATCACCCAAATATTTCATGGCGACATAACAGGTAGAGATCTTTGTATTACTTGCCGGAATAAAATATTTATCGCTCTGAAAATTGTATAAATATTTTTGTGTAGCCGGATCGTAAATACAAATACCGACATGTGCATTTTTTAAAGCCGGCGTTTCCAATACATCTTTTTGGGCCAGCCCGGAAATTTGTTTGCTGACGGAACAAGAAGATGTAAAAAAAATAATTAAAATAAAAATCCAAATTGCGTTATCCTTTTGTAATACGTTTTTTTTCATTGCATATTTTTTTGAAATGTATCAACCTCTCTCCTGTGCCCGCAACCATCTTTCCGGAATTTCATTACTGCTCGCCAGCAAATAATCTTTGTAACTACAGGCTATAAATTTTTTATCAGGTAACTGCATCCACCAGCGGCCTGTTTTTTTACTTTGAATAAAAGTAGTTTCCACTTCTACAAACATCGTATTATATTCTGTAAACGAATCTCTTTCATCGAGTGCTGCTTCTTTTTTGCCCCGGCTTCTGCCATCCAGTAAATACCAAATCATTTGACTGATTTGTTTGGCCGTCAGGTCGTCTTTGTCGTGCTGTGCATCGTAGCCGTAAATTCCCACTGTATTGATATTAGGGCTCATACCGGCATAACGGAATAACACACAAGCTTCTTCACCGTACAATCCGTTCGGCGAAAAAGTATTGGCTGGCGCAAATGCACTGGCCATGGCAGTCATATCGAAACTAAACAGGTGGCTGTTGCGAATAACCGGTTCCATTTCATCTATCGATTCTTTGACGCTGCCCACCCGGAAACAATCGAAACGTAATTTATCAAGTGTTTCTAACATGCGGGGATGTACGTAATAACTTTGAAATGCAAGGTGATTATAATGGCGGATAAAATTGGGTTCGCCGGTGAGCATTTCCATTAAAAAATTTTCGTGGCGGAAGGAAGACTCCAAGTTCAAATCTATCAGTGCATCAACACAAGTGGCTTCTATGAGTTTTTTGGCATCGGCATACGCATTGTATTGTGACAGTGTCAGGTCATGTGAGCCGCCGAGTATTATGACTGTTTTACCATCCTGTATAAGGTCTTGTACAACGGTTTTCAAGGCAGCATAAGAATCGGTAAACAAAGAGCCGGTTTTGATATTGCCGACGTCGGCCATTCTTATATCAGTATGCCAAAAATATAATTCGTAAAAATGTCGGCGGATAATATTAGGAGCTTCACTCTGTCCGTGTATCAAACCACTGCCTCTTTGTTCGCCACAGCCCACTATCACAATTTGTACTTCGTCGAGGTCGGGAAAATCTTCATCAAACACAGCTATTGTATTTCCTATCTGGCCTTCTTTATATCCTTCATCAAAAGAAAGGCCGGCGAGGCTAACCGGTTCCAGGAAATCGGAAATATTGAGGTGGTCCATAATCACAAAGCTAAGGAGTAAAAGAGATAAACGATGATGTGCTGAAAGATTATTTAGCAGGGAGGCAAACTGCATTCTTTTCAAATCTTATCTTTGCGAACACATGAAAACATTACAGGAAAAAATCGAAGCATACAAAAAGGAAATTTCGGCATTTACCGCCGCTGATGAAAATGAAATTGAATCATTTCGTATCAAATATCTCGGCTCCAAAGGTTTGGTAAAATCCATTATGAGCGAAATGAAAAATGTATCACCGGACAATAAAAAAGAAGCCGGTTTGCTGCTCAATGAATTCAAAACCTTTGTAGAAGAAAAATTTGCGTCATTAAAATCGGCAACTGCTACGGTTGATACTACCGGTGATGGCAAATCTTCTTCGATAGATTTTAGTTTACCCGGCGACCCCATGCCGGTAGGGGCCCGCCACCCTGTCGTATTGATGCGCAATAGGATTGTTTCTATTTTCCAACGGTTAGGATTCGCAGTAGCAGAAGGACCGGAGATTGAAGACGATTGGCACAATTTCGGCGCCTTGAATTTACCCGAACACCATCCGGCCCGCGACATGCAGGATACTTTTTATATTCAACAAAATCCTGATTGGGTTTTGCGTACACACACAAGCAATGTGCAAATCCGGGAAATGGAAAAAGCCAGCCTACCGGACAGACAGGGAAAACTGCCTATTCGCATGATTATGCCGGGCAGGGTGTATAGAAATGAAACTGTGAGTGCAAGAAGCCATTGTTTTTTTCACCAGATAGAAGGGTTGTATGTAGATGAAAATGTTTCTTTCGCCGACCTCAAACAAACTTTGTATTTTTTTGTAAAAGAAATGTATGGCCAAGATGTAAAAGTTCGCTTCAGGCCTTCATATTTTCCTTTTACCGAACCCAGTGCCGAAATGGATGTCAGTTGTTTTATCTGTGGCGGTAGTGGTTGTAATATTTGCAAAAAAACAGGATGGGTAGAAATCCTGGGCTGTGGTATGGTGCATCCGAATGTTCTTAGCAATTGCAAGATAGACCCCAATAAATACACAGGATTTGCGTTTGGCATGGGCATTGAACGACCTGCCATGTTGAAATACGGCATCAATGATATTCGGTTGTTCAGTGAAAATGATATTCGATTTTTACAACAGTTTACCGCTGCGATATAAAAAAGGCTGCCAAACAACTGACAGCCTTTCTCTTTTATATTTTTTACTTAACGAGCCTTAGGTCGGTAAAAAGCCACGACAATAGAAGCAACGATAGCTATCCACATACCGATACCGTAACCTTTTCCAATGGCTTTAAAAATATCGCCAAATGCTGCGCCATCTATGAGCGGCTTGACAATAATAATGTAAAGCACTGTCAAAAATGGCAGCCAGGTAACGATGCTTCTCGGTAAAACAGTGTTGTCGTTATTAAATTCGCCGAGCAACAACAGCAAGCCGCAAATCGGAATAAGCAGAATCAGGTATTTCTGCCAGTCGCCACCTTTGGCAGTTACCATGTCTAAACCTGTGATACTTGCTCCAAAAAAGCTGTAAAAAGCTAAGAAGAAACTCGCTACCAGTGCAGCGCCGAATACAATGTTGAAGATTTTTTTGTCCATGTTGGTTGGTTTAATTGGTGATAAATAAAAAATTTATTGAGGTGCAGACATTCGTTTATAACAAAAATAGGCAGCCGTTAAAAAAGCAAGAACGGCTATATAAAACCAAGGTGTAAAATCTACCGTAATGCGTAAGCCTTTCGTCATTGTATCACCCAAATCGCCTACATCGCTGCCGGGCATACTTGTTTTTACATTTTTTTTGATGTCAATAAATAATCCAATCATAGCAGCTGCGCCTGCTACGCCGGTTGCTACTGCCGCAGCCATTGCCGTTTTTCCTTTGGCAAATGATAATGCAATGCCAATGACACCGAGGCCTAAAGCAATCATGGCAAACAAATTAGGATCTTTCTTATCTGATTTAGTGGTTGATTTTGTAATGGTTTCATCCATACTTTTTGTTTTCAACTGATTCATCATTGAATTGCCACTACTATTATTTTTCATTTTGAAACCAGTAGCAAGTTGAATCCCATTGACAGTTTGCAAAGAAGTACCATTACACTTAATATCAATAAACGGAAGAAAAAAAAGTAATACTACCACAATAAATGCAATATTCGATGGCATCTTCGTTTGTAATACACTACTTGTTGAAGACACTGCTGTTGTTGATGCAGCTACCGCCTGGTCTGTTGATGAATTGGTATCCATTATCAAAATTTTTATTAAGATAAGAGAAAACTTGCAAAAAGAAGAAGTATAAATTCCACATCCAATATCTTTACCTTACTAAATTAGGCAGCATGGAAATCAATAAGATTTGCGTATGTGGTTCAGGTACAATGGGAAATGGCATTGCACAAGCAGCAGCACAGGCCGGATTGTCCGCTATTTTATATGATATTAATCAGCCAATACTGGACAAAGCCAGGCAATCTACCGACAAAAACCTGCAAAAACTAGTGGATAAACAAAAGATTTCCCTTTCGGAAAAACAGGAAATCATACAACGTATTCAATATACAACGGATATAAATAATTGCCTTGCACCAGTCATCATCGAAGCGATTGTAGAAAACCTTGCCATTAAAATTTCGTTGTTGAATCAGTTGTCGGATATAAATGCAACCGAAACCATACTGGCCACCAATACTTCTTCTTTATCTGTTACTTCCATTGCTGAAAAAATCAAATATCCTGAAAGAGTGATTGGGATGCATTTTTTCAATCCGGCCACCATTATGAAATTGGTGGAGATTGTAAAAACAAAATTTACAAATGAAAAAACTTCGGCTACGGTTCTTGCATTAGCCCAACAAATGAATAAAGTGGCTGTTCTCTGTAAAGATGCTCCGGGTTTTATTGTCAACCGTGTGGCCCGTTCTTTTTATACTGAAACATTGCGTTTGGTAGAAGAAGGGTTAGTCAGCACTACTGTGGCTGATAAATTATTAGAAGCATCGGGTTTTAAAATGGGGCCTTTCAAATTGATGGACCTTATCGGCAATGATGTGAATTACGAAGTCAGTTGCTCTGTGTATGAACAAATGAATCGAAACGAACGTTTCAAACCCTCATATATTCAGAAAGAAAAAGTGCAACAGGGAAAACTCGGCAAAAAAACAGGAGAAGGTTTTTATACTTATTAATATGTAAAACAAAAGCAAATTCAATTTTCATCAATATTTTTTCATGCCCGACAATTCAACGACAACTAATAATAACCCGACAAAAAAAATACTTGTTACCGGCGGAACCGGTTTCCTGGGTTCTTATATCATCAAGTCATTGATAGAAGAGGGCTATACTGTGCGTGCCATCCGGCGGACTGATAAAATTCCTTTTTGGATTTCGCCAGCAATCATTGCCAAAATAGAATGGGTGGAAGGCGATGTATTGGACATCGTTTCATTAGAAGATGCCATGGATGGAATGGATGCCATCATTCATGCGGCAGCTATCGTTTCTTTTTCGAAAAAAGACAGAAAAGAAATGTATAAAATAAATGTGGAAGGCACTGCCAATGTGGTGAATGTGGCCTTGGAAAAAAACATCCACCGTTTCATTCACATTAGTTCGGTAGCGGCATTGGGAAGAACGGTTGGCGGCGGCCATGTGGATGAAGAAAAAAAATGGGAGCGGTCGAAAGCCAATACACATTATGCTCAAAGCAAATTCAAAGCAGAGTTACAAGTTTGGCGGGCCTTCCAGGAAGGACTCGAAGGAATCATACTGAACCCCAGCACTGTTTTAGGTTTTGGCGATTGGAACAGTAGCAGTTGTGCCTTATTTAAAAATGTTTTTAAAGGTGTAAAATGGTTTACCGATGGTATCAATGGTTTTGTAGCTGTAGAAGATGTGGCATTGGCTACCAGTTCTGCACTTGCATCTGATATAACGGAACAACGATATATTGTCAATGGTGAAAATCTGGGTTTTAAAGAAATACAGGAAAATATGTGTGCTGCCTTCGGCAAAAAGAAACCTTTTAAACAAGCCACCCCGTTTTTATTGGGCATTGCCTGGCGTATCGAAAAAATAAAATCTTTCTTTACAAAACAAAAGCCTTTGATTACAAAAGAAAGCGTAAGAATTGCACAAAGCAAAACTTATTTTGATAATACGAAAATTAAAAATGCATTTCCAGCAATAAAATTTACACCGCTCAAAAAAACAATTGACGAAGCCTGTAAAAAATATTTGGCACAGCAAGAAGTCCAATAGAAAGTTTACTGTATTTACAACGGATATTTTACGATACCGGTCTTTCTCAGTAGCGTATCGTTACTCATTAATTAAAAATCATTTTTTATCTTTATTGCCCAATCAATGTCTATGAAAAAAGCCGGATTCATTTATTTATTATTTTTTGTTTTTCCTTTTTTTGCTGCAGCCCAATTTACCATCAAAGGGAAAGTATTGGATGCGACTACCTGCGAACCACTTTCTGAAGCTTCGGTATTTTGTCAAAACACAACCTTGGGCACCACTACCAACAACGATGGCATGTTTTCCCTACAATTACCCGGCGGCGGTTACGATCTTATTTTCAGTTATACCGGCTATTTTACCAAAACAGTTCGGGCCACCAAAAACGAAACACTGGAAATCCTGTTGGTCAAACAAGAAAAAAGTATGGAAGAAGTCATCCTGACCAATTCATTCGAAGTAAAAGACGGCTGGGAAAAATACGGCCAGTTTTTTACTGACCTTTTTATTGGTAGCACACCCAATGCACAACAGTGCCATTTGGTAAACCCCGAAGTCTTAAAATTTTATTTTTATAAAAGAAGTCAACGATTAAAAATTCGGGCTACAGAACCGGTCTTAATTGCCAACTATGCACTTGGTTATCGTTTAAGCTATCAGCTCGATTCTTTTGTACATTATTACAAAACAAATAACAGTGTGTATAGCGGTTATTGTTTATTCACCGAAATTGATGATTGCGACAGCCTGAAAAAAATATGGAAAGCCAACCGGGCCATGGCGTATGAAGGTTCCAAGTTACAATTCATGCGCAGCTACTATGACAGTTCTGTATATGAAGATGGCTGGGTGATAGATATGTTAGACAAAAAAGGCGGTAAAAAATTCTATCGGGTTACCAACCCTTATGATTCTTTGTATTATGCAGGCTTGGATAGTACGGGACAAATAGCCTTTTGGTATCCCCGCAAATTGAGTATTGCTTATACAAATAAAAAACCCGAACCCGAGTATTTAGAAAAAATGAATTTGCCGGAAGATGTGGAATATCCTATTTCTTATATTGACGTTACAGATGAGATTTCAGTAATGGCTAACGGTTATTATTATCCGCAACAAAACTGGCTGAGCCAGGGATATTGGAGTTGGAAAAATGTAGGCGACCAGTTGCCTTTTGATTATTGGCCGGATGAATAAATAGTTTATTTCTTTCCCATTACTTTTTCCCAGAGTTCAGGAATTCTTTTGATCCATATCCGTTCTTTCATTTTTTCCCGTGCATCTTCTACCGGTGACCCAAAATAAACTTTGCCGCCGGCAATGGAATCTTTTACGCCACTTTGTGCATATACAGTCGCATCTTTTCCAATCGTCAATGTTTTACTGACACCTACTTGTCCCCAAAGTGTTACGTTATCTTCAATAGTTGTGGCCCCGGCAATGCCAACTTGCCCGGCTAGTAAGCAATTTTTTCCAATAACCGTATCGTGGCCGATATGCACCAGGTTATCAATTTTGGTACCGGCTCCAATTATTGTATCGCCGGAAACACCACGGTCAATTGTACAGTTGGCACCTATTTCTACCGCATCTTCAATAAGTACACGACCGCAACTATTCATTTTTTTATAGTATAAAGCCCGGTCAGTTTTTTTATTATAATAAAATGCATCGCTGCCAATGACCGTTCCAGACTGTATCACTACATTATCGCCAATACTGCAATGATCCATAATCGTAACATTGGCATGTAGAATACAACCCTTGCCAATCACAACATGGTGGCCGATATATGTTCCGGGCAATACAGCCGTTCCTTCACCAATGCGGGCCGTTTCGCTAATCATTTGCATAGAAGGTGCAAATGGCCGGTAAAAATTTACAATCTTTTGATATGCTTCAAATGGCTCTTTCACAATCAACAAAGCTTTCCCGTCAGGAAATGACGTTTCTTTATCAATGATGATAAAAGAAGCTGCCGATTGAATACATTTTTCATAATATTTGGGATGGTCCACAAAAACCAAATCACCTTTTTCTACTTTATGAATTTCATTGATGCCGGTAGCCATTGCATTGGCATCGCCAACCAACCGGGCGCCAATCATTTCAGCAATAAACGTCAAAGAAACAGGAGTGTTGAATCGCATAATTTACATTTTAAAAATTGGCAAACAAGAACTGTTATTGGGCAAAGGTAGGAATGCAAAAAGTGTAAATAAGTTTTAAATCAGTTCATGCAAACCGACTATCAACACCTTTTAAACTTCTACAATTACCTTACAAAATAATGGTTTAATAAAGACATAAAATGGAACTGAATGTTGACTATTTTTAAAAGCGTATTACCTTTAGTTAACCATCCCGGAAAATAATTGTCAACGTTTTTTATTTTAAAATACATTAAAAAACAACCTTTGTTCTTTCGTTTTTACAAAAAAATATTTCCCAAAACAGTTGTTTGCACCATGAAAAAAAAGGCGGCTTATCCACAGCAAGATTCGAAATGTTAATAAAATAAATTAAAAATTTCTTTTGGTTACTAATTTTTATTTATAATATTGTGTAAGGAAAATTTTTTTCCTGTACTTACTAACCCGTATATATAAATAAATCCCTCTGGTTTTCCGGAGGGATTTTTAGTTTCAAGACAATTGTTTGTAACAACTGCAACACAAAAACAAGTCGGACGGTTGATGTAAAATTACTCGGGGAATTAATTAATTAAGATACCTTTACAAAAATCAATCAGGATATGCTAAAGTCAATGACAGGGTTTGGAAGAGCAGAGAAATCAGTGGGTGAAAAAACTTTTCAGATCGACATCAAGTCGCTGAACAATAAACAATTTGAATTACAACTGCGGTTGCCGGCCTTGTTAAAACCATTTGAATTTGACATTCGCAAAATTCTTGCTTCCCATTTAAAAAGAGGAAGTGTCGATTGCAATATCAGCCTGAAAGATACCGGCAATTCCAAACCCGTAACTATCAATACCGATTTGGCCAAAGCGTATTATAAACCTTTAGCTGAATTATCCACTTCATTGGGGCTCGACACATCCAGGATTCTAAATACGCTGGTCAAACTGCCGGAAGTCATTACACCCAGTAGCGAAACTTTATCAGATACAGAATGGAATGATTTTACATCGGTCTTGGAAGAAGCCATTCATGCCATCAATGAACATCGGCAAAATGAAGGACAAATGATTGAAAAAGACCTGCTCACCCGCATTACCAATATTGAAAACCTGCAAACCGAAGTGTTGAAACAGGAACCATTGCGCAAGCAAAAAATCAAAGAAAATATTACCAAATTGCTGGAAGAACATGTAGGTAAAGAACATTATGATGAAAACCGGCTTGAACAGGAGCTCATTTACTATATCGAGAAAATCGACATTACTGAAGAGCAAGTCAGGCTGAAAAACCATTGTAGTTATTTCAAATCACTGTTGGAAGAACAGGAAGAATGTAAAGGCAAAAAACTGTCTTTCGTCTTACAGGAAATCGGCCGTGAAATCAATACCACCGGCGCCAAAGCCTACCATGCAGATATGCAAAAAACCGTTGTGATGATGAAAGATGAATTGGAAAAAGCTAAAGAACAGGTTTTAAATTCGCTGTAACAGATATGAAAGGCATTTATTTTTTTACTGATTACATTTGTCCCAAATTGACTTGGGTGAAACGATTCCGGCATCTTGATTTATATAGCATTGCAGCGTTGAGTTTGCTGTTGAGCATAACATCCTGCTCCACGAATGACTTGTACGAAAAAACAGTCACCTTATCGCATCATGAATGGAACAATGTGTATAAACCTTCCTTTACATTCAATATCAAAGACACGGCTGCTGCGTACGATATTTTTTTTATTATCCGACATACAGATCGGTATAATTACAATAATATTTATATCAACCTCATCACCAAACAACCCGGCGCAGACAGTACACAAAAAGCGAGGTACGACCTGACCCTCGCTACCGATGATGAAGGATGGCGAGGAACCGGTATGGACGATATTTATGAACACCGTATCAGGCTGACACCTGCCAACCTCGAATTTCATTTCCGTAAAGCTGGAACATATACATTTCAACTGGAGCAAATCATGCGGGAAAATCCATTGAAAAATGTTTTAAATGTAGGGTTGAGAGTAGAAAAGAAACAATAATTGCATCTTTGCATTATGCCCGACGCCAGCCGACAAAGAATCCGACGCACTACTTTCATTTACTGGATGCTGCTGACCTATATCATTGCCGCATTGGTTTGGTGGTTTATTTCGCTGGAGCGACAAAACAGTAAGATTACACAACTGCAATATAAAATTGCAAGGATTGAAAACATTCATGCCGATCCGGGTGTTGCTGCTAAAAATGCGACAAGCATTCAAAAAGACCAACAAAAAAACAACGAAAAATATATTGGTGAAGGCCTTACTTTCCTGGCTTTGATTCTCATTGGCGCCGTATTTGTTTACCGCTCCATCAGCCGGCAATTAAAACTACAACAACAGCAACAAAATTTTATGATGGCCATTACACATGAATTGAAAACACCTATTTCTGTTGCCCGCCTCAATTTAGAAACTTTATTAAAATACGACCTCTCAGAAGAAAAAAAACAAAAACTGCTCGACATAGCATTGGATGAAACCCTGCGATTGGATTTTCTGACATCCAATATACTTTTGGCAGCACAACTGGACAATAAGAATTTTAATGCCACCAAAGAAGAATTAAGCCTGACAGATTTGGTAAAAGAAACCATACATCAGTTTCGCAAAAGATTTCCCGACAGGGAATTTCCAACAACTATAAATGTAGATGCCGATATGAAAGGTGATGCTTTTTTATTGCAAATGCTCATCAATAATCTTGTGCAAAATGCTATCAAATATTCGCCCAGGGAAATACCGATAGTAACGAGTTTGCAACAAAATAAATCAGGTATTATTTTGCAAATAGCGGATGGTGGCGATGGCATTGCCAACAGCGAAAAAGCAAAAATATTCAGTAAATTTTATCGTATCGGTAATGAATCAACACGCAAAACCAAAGGAACGGGTTTGGGTCTTTATCTTTGCCGTAAAATTGCCAAAGCACATAATGGCGACATTTCTGTGACGGATAACGAACCAAAGGGCAGTATTTTTATCGTCCGATTTAAATCATGAAAACAAAGCAACATACATCCATTTTACTTGTAGAAGATGAAGAAAATCTTCATGAAGCCTTAAAGCTCAACCTCGAATTGGAAGGCTATGAAGTAACTTCTGCCTATGATGGAGCCGCCGCATTAAAAACTTTGCAAGGCGAATATTTCGACCTCATTATACTCGATGTGATGTTACCTGAAATGGATGGCATCAGCCTGACCGAAACTGTTCGCATTAGTAATAACGAAGTGCCGATTTTAATCCTGAGTGCAAAAAACAGTAGTGCCGATAGGGTGTTGGGGTTAAAAAAAGGCGCCGATGACTACCTGACAAAACCTTTCAACTTAGAAGAACTTTTATTGCGGGTGCAAAAGCTCATCGATAAAAACAAACAACTACAAGATAAATCTTCCATTGATGACAGTTATCAATTTGGCGGCAATACAATAGATTTTAAAGCACAGGAAGCCGTGAAAGCCAATGGCGAAAAAATACAACTCAGCAAGAAAGAAACGATGTTATTGAAACTGTTGATTGAAAATAAAAATGACGTTGTGCCGAGAGAAAAAATTTTACAATCCGTGTGGGGTTACAATGTTTATCCGACTACACGCACCATCGATAATTTCATTCTCAGCTTCCGGAAATATTTTGAAAAAGACAGCCGCAATCCAAAATATTTTCATTCTGTAAGAGGTGTAGGTTATAAGTATTCCGAATAATGCTTTTCTAATGCTGTAATAATATCATTGGCAGTTTGTAACAAGGCTTCCCGGTTTTCTGCCAATGGTACTTCCGTAAACTGTGCTGTTTCGCAAATTGTCAATACTTGTATCATCTTCTGTAAAATATCTTCCGGCATTTTCTTTTGGCGGGCAGTTTCCAACAATTTATTTTTATTGATGGCAGTTCCTTCCAACTGAAATTTTTCTGCTAAATATTGCCATAAAACCTGGTACAGGCTCATAAAAAATGAGGGTCCGTGCCGGTGAATTTTTGTAGCAGCCGGTTGCAGCAAAGCAGCCGCATCTTTTTGGGGTACAGTTGCAATTGTAACGTCGGTTGGCCCTTCTCTTTTCCGAAAAATCCAATACAGTAAAACCATACCTGCCAATACGCTAACAATAATAGCGGCCAGTTGTCCGGATCGTTTGTTCAGCGCTTCGATAGAAGGCTGCCGGATTAATTTCGTTTTGGCCGAAGGCAATTTGCCTTTTACTGCTACGGTCATTGATGGCGTCGAAATGGTTTGATAAAGATTACTGTCTATATCAAAATACGACAGGCTGACTGCCGGCAATTGAAAAGCACCTTCTTGCGTTGCCACAAAAGGAAAAACAAATGTGCGGCTACCGGATAAAGGCATTGCCGTTTTTTCAAAATGATCTTCAATAGTTGGCGCAAAAGCTTCTATGCCTTCGGGCCATTGCACCGTAGGAGCTGTCAATTGAATAAAATTGCCGGCGCCACTGACCATAATTTTCAAAAAACTTTGTTCACCTTTTGCCAGTGTTTTTTTCTCCAGTGAAGAAGCCAGGAAAAACTTACCAACGGCGCCACTGAAACTAACCGGCTTGTTTGTGCCGGGCAACGGTTTTACGTTGATGGTAACAGGTGAAGTTTCTATTTCATTTTCATAATACACTGCATCTGACGGGCGACTGATTGGTTGTTGTCCGTACATTCCTTCAATTATTTCCTGTTCAGTTTTTTTATGCACCAATGACCGGGAAAATGCCACACTGTTTTTTATTTTCATGGCATCAATGGTAAACTGCCCGGCTCGCAACGGAAACAATTGTAGTTGTCGAATTGTATGTACATCAAAAAGTTTTCCATGGATTTTTTGTGTGGTTTGCACTTTATCAGCCAGGCTTATCATGTCGAAAACCGAAAATCCATAAAACCCGGGGTTTTTGATGATATCAGATCGGGATTGCAAACAGGAATAGAGTTTGTAGGTTACAAGTATAGGTTCGCCCATAATACAAGTTTTTTTATCGACTTCTACTCGCACAAAAAGATTATTTTTTATTTTTTGATAAGGGTCTTCGCCCGGTTGCAAATAATAATCGTTGGCTGAATATTTTTTAGCCGCTTTTTCTTTGGCTTCCGCTTCTTGTTTGGAAATGATGGTGATGGGGGCGTTATTACTTGTCCATGGTTTTTGATCAATCAAAGCGGAAGCACCTTGAATCAAAAAATGGCCCGGGCGTATGGCTTCCAACGTATAGACAATATTGCGAACCGGTTTTTCGCCTAGTAAAGTTGCTGCACTTCCCATATATAAACTAGGGCCTGCCACCACCCGAAAATCAGGAAAGCCTGTAGTTTTGAATCCATCAACTTTCTGTGCCCCTTCAATTACAAATTGTACACGAAATGAAGAACCCACTGTAATTTTTTCGGGTGGCACAATGGTTTTGAAAACTACCTGTGCGGGTAAACACAGTGGCAGGCAAAAAAACAAGGCTATGGCAAATCTTTTTTTCATGGCACAACTACTAAAATAATAGAGATACCGGAAAGTAAAATGATAATCTATACCAATGGAAGAATGCTTAGGTCAGTGGTTTATAAATCGCCCAGTTGCGGCCGAATGACGAGTTCTTCTACACAGGCTTGTGGCGATAATGTTGTACAAGCCACAATCATTTTAGCTACATCATCGGCTTCCATGATGCGTTTTTCTGTATTATCAAAACCTTTCCATGAATCTGTCATTGCCGAACCGGGATACAGGGCTGTTACTTTTATACCATAAGGTTTTAATTCTTCCCGCAAATTCATGGTGAAGCCACGCAATGCAAATTTGCTGATGCTATAAGCACCGCCATTATGATAGGCTTTCAAAGAAGCTACAGAGCACAATGTAAAAATATGTCCCGATTTTTTTTCTTTCATCTTGGGTAACAATGTCCGGGTAAAATGATAAGCACTGTATAAATTGGTTTGTATCTGGCTTTCCAGGTTACCATCAGCTTCATCGGCAACGCTGCCCGGTTCGAACAAACCGGCATTGTTGACAACAATATCCGGTACCGCTGTGGCCAGGCACCATTCTGCAAATGCAATGGCTTCTTTTTTTTGGCTCATGTCAACCGGTTTCGCTTTTATTTGCACGGCAGGAAATCTTGTTTGCAATGCTTCCATTGTTTTATACAATGCCATTTCTCCCCTGGCACAAAGAAAAATATCATGGCCTTGAGCAGCAAAAAGTTCTGCGGTGGCTTTACCAATTCCTTTTGATCCTCCTGTTATAATTACCTGCATGATATAAAGATTATTGATTGTAAAATTTTTCCGGTTTCTTTGCAAAGCTACAATCTGTTATGAAGTATCAACATCTCCTTTTCGACCTCGATCATACCCTTTGGGATTTTGCCTCCAATTGCCGTGTTACACTGGCCGAAATTTATGAAGAAATGGCCTTAGAACAAAAAGGCATTCACAGTTTTGACTTGTTTTATACCAACTACCAGGTGCACAATGAAAAATTATGGGAACGCTATCGCAATGGATTTATCAAACAGGAAGAACTCCGGGTAAAAAGAATGCGACTGGCATTACTCGATTTCAAAATTGCCGATGAAAAACTGGCCATCGCCATGGGCGAAAGGTTTTTAGAATTATTACCAACTCGAACTATTTTATTTCCACATACAATAGAATTGTTAGCCTATCTTTCAGACAAAGGCTATCAATTACATCTTGTAACAAATGGTTTTGAAAAAACGCAACACAGCAAATTGAAATATTCGGGACTGAGTGAATATTTTGAAGAAGTCATTACGTCGGAAAGCAGTAACAGCCTAAAACCTAATAAAGAAATTTTTGAATTCGCTTTTCAAAAAATTGGCACTGACCCTTCTGCTACTATTATGATTGGCGATACCTTGGCCGTGGATATTCTCGGTGCCATGAATGCCGGAATCGACCAGATTTATGTGAATCATATTTCGAAAGAAAAAGAAAGTATCAACGGGCAATTTCCAACTCACACGGTTTATTCATTAAAAGAAATTGAGGGTATTTTATAATCCTTACCAATTGGCGATAACAGTTACACCACCTTTTGTTTTGTCGCCTATTTTCACTTGCAGATTTGTACCCAACGGCAACAATAAATCGACACGGGAACCAAATTTAATAAAGCCCATTTCTTCCGTTTGATTAGCAGCTTGCCCCACTTGCAAATAATTACAAATTCTTCTGGCCATAGCACCGGCAATTTGTTTGACCAATAATTCTTTTCCATCATGTTGATAAACGACGGTATGCCGTTCATTTGCGGATGATGATTTCGGATGCCAGGCTACAAGATATTTTCCTTTATGATATTCGCTGTACACAACTTCGCCACTTACCGGATTGCGATTGACATGCACATTGGCGGGACTCATAAAAATTGAAACCTGGATTCTTTTATCTGAAAAATATTCATCGGCCTGCATTTCCTCAATCGTCACAACTTTTCCATCTGCGGGAGCAATAATAGCCTTTTCATCAATCGTCAACTTACGGCTCGGAATTCTGAAAAACGAAATCATAAATAATAACAAGCACAATGTTACAATAAATAGCAGCAGGCTAAGAATGGGAACATAAGGACTCACAAAATAAAAAGACAATACATTGATCAGTCCGAATACAATAACGCTAATCGCAATAGACTTATATCCTTCTTTGTGTATAATCATGTCAAAACGGTTCTTTACAAATATAACAAAAGCCCATGCTTTATATTTTAATGCAAAAACTGAAGGAAAATCCAAACTACAGGTGTAGCCAATAAAAGAGAATCGAACCGATCGAGAAAACCACCATGGCCGGGTAAAAACTGGCCACTGTCTTTAACCCCTGCCATTCTTTTTAGTTTCGACTGAAACAAATCGCCCCATACGCCAGCCAGCGCCGCTACAAAACTTAATACAACCCAATTGAAAAAAGATTTTTGCAATATTTCATGTTCATCGAAATAATATGCAGCATAACCAACTATGCAAGCGGCACAAATCATTCCACCCAATGTACCTTCCCATGTTTTTTTAGGCGAAATTTTTGTCAGCGGTGTTTTGCCAATCAGCGACCCAACTATATAAGCCATGGTATCATTGACCCACATACAGGCAATGATAAACAAAGGAAGGAAAACAACTTGCCAGGAAAATAAAGAGGTACTATCAGTTGCATACAATCCATATAAATGAATAAGGAAGCCCAATGAAACAGAAATATAAATCAAACCCAACAAAGCCATACCGAAAGCTTTTAATTGAATCTGCTTTTGTTGAAAAATACCCACAATTAATATGGCAAATCCTGCCGCCGAAACGGGCAGTGAAAAATTATCTTTCAATCCATAGCCATTAATTTGAAAAACTGAACGACAAAAACAAAGCATTATACCATAACCCATCACCATCAAACCCAATTGTGTATAGGCTTGAAATTTTGTAGTAAAAATTTTTTTACTCAATTGCAAATATTCCCACCAACAACCAAAATGGATGATGGTCAATAAAACCAGGAAACTCCATTTATTCCAAAGCATGCCGACAAGCATTACCATTGCAAAAACAATTGCTGTCAGACTGCGGGTTTTAAAACTGGAAAATTGTAAAGCCATTATCAATTTGAAAGTTAAATTTGCGAAGCGTCCTGCGATTCTTCATCAACGGCAACCGGTAAATTTTGCTCTTGCTCTTTCTTTGTAATTTTTATGAAATAATAAAAAACCAGAATCAAAATGGGCAGTACAAAAACGCCGGCCCAGGTTTCGCCACTGGTATCGCTCAGCGTAGTATCAATAGATTTCCCTTGTGTCATACTGATATATACCATTGTAATGGCGATGGCATTATTGATAAAATGCCCTATAATGGAAAGCCACAATTTGCCCGAATAATAAAATATGGCTCCTAAAATAATTCCTAAAAACAACCTCGATAAGAAACCATAATAAGAAAGATGTGCCAGGCTAAATAAAATACTAACTACAATAATGGCTGCCCAGGGTTTTTTGGTAGATCTGGCCAGGAAGTTTTGTAAGCCACCACGGAATAAAGTTTCTTCGCATAGTGCCGGTAAAAACGCCATCACAAAAAGAGCAATGAGATAATCGCCAAAATTTTTCATTGTTAATATAGCAGCTGCCTGGTTATTATAATCCGCTTCCATTTTATCAAACTGTTCTTTTAGCGAAGCGGCTATTTGTATATGATCATTGAAATAAGCCAGCGCAGATGAGAAAAACAAAGCTGTTAACATAATAACGGCTACCAAAACAATTTCATTCCTGTTGATGCTTTTTTTATACCCTAATAAATGCATCGGCCGGCGGTTCAATAAATAAGCTGTAACAATGGCCGGTAGCAGAAAGCCGACAATTGTCGTTACCACCTGTATCATTTTTACAGCATTGGCATTGGCCGGATTGCTCATACCATCAGCCATTGAGGAAAAAGGCAATCCTGTCAAGGCCTGCCAAATGGGAATACTCAACAGGCCTGCCATGATAACACCTACAATTACAAAAGCTATCAGGATAAAAAAACCGGCGATATAGGAAATACCCTTCGAATGGTTGTCGTACATATTTTTGGCAATTAAAATGTAAATTTGCAGCTTAATTTTTAAAACAGGATTGAGTTGGATACTCTTCCTGCAGTTGCCTTAAGGCAGCTAAACAAAAATAAGTAATTGCAAATTGAATGGTAAAAATTGGCCACATAACGCTTTCAGATTTTCCTTTGTTCTTGGCACCGATGGAAGACGTCAGTGATCCGCCGTTTCGTGCAGTTTGTAAAGATCATGGTGCCGATATGATGTACACCGAATTTATTTCCAGCGAAGGATTAATCCGGGATGCCATTAAAAGCCGTAAGAAACTCGATATTTTCGATTATGAAAGGCCGGTTGGTATTCAGATTTTCGGTGGCGATGAAGAAAGCCTCGGCCTGGCGGCCAAAATAGTAGAAGTTACCAACCCGGATGTGTTGGATATTAATTTCGGATGCCCGGTCAAAAAAGTAGCTATGCGTGGCGCCGGCGCCGGTGTGTTGAAAGATATAGACCTGATGGTTCGATTGACCGAAGCCGTTGTAAAATCCACTTCGTTGCCAGTAACCGTCAAAACCCGTTTGGGATGGGATGAAAACACAAAAAACATTGAAGAAGTAGCTGAGCGGTTGCAAGACGTAGGAATACAGGCATTGGCTATTCATGGACGAACCAGGACACAGATGTACAAAGGTGAAGCTGACTGGACACTCATTGGAAAAGTAAAAAACAATCCCAGGATACAGATTCCCATCATTGGCAATGGCGATATCGAATCGCCGGAAAAAGCATTGGCATATAAAAACAGATATGGTGTAGATGGCGTTATGATTGGCCGTGCAGCTATTGGTTATCCCTGGATTTTTGATGAAATAAAACATTTTGTAAAAACCGGTGAGCATTTACCATCGCCTTCCATTACAGACAGGATTGCTGTTTGCAGAAAACATTTAAAACTCTCTGTTGAATGGAAAGGGCCCATTGTAGGTATCAATGAAATGCGTCGTCATTATACCAATTATCTGAAAGGCCTACCTAATATCAAAGCTTTTCGTCAGCGCCTCGTTACGCTTCCTACCGAAGCTGACATCAACGAAGTGTTGGACGAAATAGCAGCTACTTACCAAGGATATGAATTTGAAAAAACAGCGATTGAATTAATCAATTACCACGAAAAATGTGCAGTATAAAACTATTGCCAGTATTGTTTCATTAATTCTTCACTCCAGGCTGGTTGTACAATTTTCTTTTGCGGCAAAAATTCTTTCAGCACAGGTTTAATATCTAATACAGGTGTTCCATCAATGGCATCCAAATATTTTACCCATATTTTATTGCCTTCTCTTTTTATCAATTCTACAATGGTAAGCCCCAAAGCGTTTGGCCTGTTTTTTTTACGTTGTGCGAAAATGCCAACTTCCGGCCAGTTTTTATTGCCTCGTGGGTAACTATTATATAGAACAGTAGATGAATCAGTTTGATTGAAATAAAAAATGATTTCCAGGTGCGAAAATGTATCAATGCCATTGAAAGCAGTTGCAGGTATTTTTTCTACCAATTCTATTTCACTGATAATGCTGCCCCAGAAATCATCAGACAAATCATTCCTGCTATTCTTTACAAAAGCCACCGGGTTCATATTTATTTCCATAAAATATTTTTAAGTCATTTTAATTTTCATTGCCTTCATCAAACCATAAACCGACACCAAAAACCATGTGCCTTCTAAAATAACAAACGGCCAGTAATCAATTAATAGAGAGGCATAACAAGCCAATCCTGCACCAACGGCATTCAATACAAAATAAAGTTTGCCGTCATTTTGAATAAATTTTTCAGTAGAAAGAAAAAAGGCCACTAAAATCAGGCCGACACCAATGGTGCCAATTATGTCATTATACACCATGATTTATGATTTTTGAGTGAAAGAAGTCAATCCTTTAAAATATATTTTTCCTCTTTGCTCCGCAAAATAATCCACTACCAAGGCAATCAGTGCCATTGCCGAAAGGCCAATGCCAAATCCTTTCCAAAAAACATTTTTTGCATCAGCATAAAAAAAGAGGAGCAGAAAAATACCTATAAGCAAGAATATGATTTCGAGATAACGATAAAGTTTAAAATTTTGCATAACCGTTTGCATTCTCGGCCATTCTACATTTTTCAATTCCGATGGATTCATATCGTAAGCATATACATTCCGTTTTCTGTCTTCATCACTTCTTTTATACACGGTATAACCTACAATACCCAAAATACTTCCAATCATAAAAATGGGAATGGCAGCACCTGTAAAACAGGTCGAATGCAGAAAAAAGAAAAATACCAAGGCTGTTAATTCAGACAAGATGCCGATAATAACAAACCAATAGCTTTCTTTCTTTTCTGCCAGAAAATAGGTTTCAATATCTTTTTTTTCAAACATGGTTTTGGTTTTTAATAATTGAAATTACATCAGGATCCAAAGGCGATATGGCAGGCCCGAAATAATGCGTCAGTTCGCCTTTTTCATTGACAAGGTATTTTGTAAAATTCCAGGAAGGCGGTTTATCATTCCAACCATTTTGCTCTTTGTGTGTCAGCCATTGAAAAATTTTATTTTGCGAAGGAGATTTTCGCACAGAAGATTTTTGCATCAACGGAAACCGAATGCCATAATTTTTTTCACAAAAATTGGCAATGTCTTTATCTGTTCCTTTTTCCTGGTCTTTAAAATCGTTTGACGGAAATGCCAAAACGACTAATTCATTTGTGTACTGATCAGCCAATTGTTGCAAATCTTTGTATTGATGTGTATAACCACAATCGCTGGCCGTATTGACAAGCAACACTTTTTTCCCTCGTAAATCATCAAAATTGAATGCTTCGCCGTTATTCAACTTGTTATGGAGCCCATAAAAAGATTGTTGTGGTGTTGCCTTGCCATTTAAAATTGAATTTCGTTTTTGAAATTTTTTTGAAGCCCACATAAAAAGCGGATAGATTTTTTTTAATATCGTTTGCCGAAGTGTCATTTCTCAAATCTTGTCATTTGATAATTTTTTTAAAGAGTTTTAATTTTCCTTTAAATGGTGGATATTTTATTGCCGGGTCAAACCAGGTTGGCGTTTTCATAACGGCCTTTCGATGGCTGAACGTATCAAATGAAAAACGTCCATGATATTGCCCGATGCCACTATTACCACGTCCGCCAAAAGGTAAATGATGATTGGTTATATGCCAGCTTGAATTATTGACACATACACCACCTGCGGGAATATTTTGCAACCAGTAATGAATTGTATTGCTGCCGGAAGCATAAATATAAAGTGAAAGTGGGTTTGGGTTTTGTTGTATTATGTTTAAAGCTTCCTCTTTATCCTGGAAACCAATCACCGGTAAAACGGGGCCAAAAATTTCTTCCTGCATCACCGGATCGCTGATTTTTACACCTGTTAATATCGTCGGTTCAATATATAATTTTTCTTTGTCGTATCGGCCACCATGCACAACTGTTCCGGATGCTACATATTGTTGAATACGATTGAATTGCTTTTCATTGATAATTTTTCCATAGTTATAACTGTGCAACGGATCTTTGGTAAAAAATTTTTCAATTACAATTTTTAATTGTTGCAAAAATTCCTCTTTCACCGATTCATGAATCAATACATAATCCGGCGCCACACACATTTGTCCGGCATTGGAAAATTTTGCGATAGCTATTCTTCTCGCAGCAACTTTTAGATTGGCATCGGCTTCTATGATGCAAGGACTTTTGCCACCCAATTCCAACGTAACAGGCACTAATTTATCGGCGGCCATTTTATAAATATGCCTGCCTACTGTAGTGCTACCGGTATAAAAAATATGATCGAATCGAAAATCCTGCATCATCGGTTGTAGGACCGCAGCACCTTCGCCTTGTATATATAAAATATATTCCTCCGGGAAAATTTCAGTGATAATTTTTTCCATGACTGATGCAGTAGCGGGTGCAAATTCACTGGGTTTCAGCACAACAACATTTCCGGCAGCAATGGCGCCAACAAGTGGATTTAGTAAAAGCTGAAATGGATAATTCCAGGGTGCAATAATTAAAACCACACCCAACGGTTCCGCATAGATGCGGCTTTTAGAAGGAAAATTCACCAGGTTTGTTTTCACTTTTTCGGGTTGCATCCATGTATGTAAATGCCGGATAGCAGTATTCAATTCTGCTATTACCAGTCCGATTTCTGTTACCCAGCTTTCCTCTTTACTCTTTTTCAAGTCTTTCGCCAATGCCTCATAAATTTCTTCTTCGTGTTGAAGAATAGCGGATTTTAATTGGCGTAGCTGTGCTTTTCTGAAAGAAACCGAACGAGTGGCTCCACTCCTGAAATATTTTTGTAATTGTATAAGACGGGAAATGTCTGTCATTAATTTTAATTTTATACCAAGGTAATCAAAGATAATTTTTTAATGACGAATGAATATTTCATGATGCAGGCTTTGAAAGAAGCCCGAAAAGCATTGGCCGAAGATGAAGTACCTATTGGTGCTGTTGTTGTCATTGATGAAAAAATTATTGCCCGTGGGCATAATATGACCGAACGATTAAAAGACCCAACGGCACATGCCGAAATGATTGCTTTAACAACAGCCTTCAATACTTTGGGGTCAAAATATTTACCGGAGGCAACATTATTTGTAACCATTGAACCTTGTACCATGTGTGCCGGTGCTATTTACTGGAGCCAGGTAAGGAAAATCGTTTATGGTGCCGATGATACAAAAAACGGTTATAAAAAAATTGCGACGACAAATTGGCCCTTTCATCCAAAAGCTGAATTAATCAGGGGCGTATTGCAAGAGGAATGTGCCCGGTTAATGAAAACATTTTTTCAGCAAAAAAGATAAATAAAAAAGGCCGTCAATACTGACAGCCTTTTGAATCTTTCAAGCAAGTAAAGTTTTTACTGATCCCACCAAAACTTCTGATCCAGTCCACTAATAGTAGGTACGTTACTACCATTTCTTGACGTTTCGACAGAAGGGTAATCCAAACGGCGGATATAAGTACTCAAAACTGCATTGGCAGGCAATGAGAAACCGGAATAATTATAATTTGTTCTTCTGGCATCATTCCAGGTTTCAGAACTCAGGAACAGCGCCTTGTATTTTTCTTTAAAGATTAACGCTAAAGTAAGATTAGCTGAGCCAACAGACACAATAGGAGAATTGACATAAGCATCTCTATCAACTGCACTCACACCCATCTTATTCATATTGGCACGAATACCATCTAAATAAGCATTGTATGCACCCGTCATATCCGTTCCTTTTCTGAATTTAGCTTCCGCTTCAAGGAATTTTGTTTCGGCATAAGAAATAATAATCAACGGTGAATTGGTGCTGCTGTAATACCCATCTACTTTCAAATAAGATTCTTCATCGTCAATACCGGTACCGATTCTTCCTACACCATTGGGCGTACCACGGTAATCGCTGTACTGTGTCAGTGTGGCAATCATAGGCAAACGAGGGTCGAAATTGCCGTAAATCGTACCATCCATCATGTCGATATACTGTGTACTTAAGAAACCATCTAATAGTAAAGCAGCATTATTCAATGCCACCTGTGCCCAAGGATTACGACTACTGAAAGTGGTAATTTGTGCATCATCACTGTTGGAGGTATAAGCATTATTCAATGCTGTTAGTACTGCATCAGGATTATAAGAAGGTAATTTTGATACCAGACTTAAAAAACGGGCTTTGAGTGCATAGGCTGTTTTAATCCAGGCCGATTTACTTCCGTGATGTATAAAATCCAATGATGGATCTAAGTTAAAAGCAGAAGTAGGTTGTTGCAATAAAGCAATTCCTTCATCCAATAAACTCAGGCATTTGGCGTAAATCGCTTGTGCGCCGTCGTAAGAAGGTGTAATTGTTTCGCTGGTAAATGCTTCTGTAAAAGGTGCATCGCCCCAGATGTCATGTACAAATTTTAAATTCAATGCCATCAATATTTTGGCCACGCCTTCATGTTCGGAAGAACCACTATTGGCACCCAACTGTTGCATGTCATAAATATCTGTCATGGTGTTGTACAAACTGGTCCAGGTACCGCTGGCATCGATAGATTCATAAATATCAGATGCTGATGCCGGGTTTGGCGAAGCAAAATACTGAACATAATTAGTCGTTAAATAAGCGATTCGATACTCATCTAAAGCCGACTGGTATGTAACCTGTCCCAACAATCCATTGATTGGTGCCGTTGTAGGCGAGTTGGGATTTTCATTCACATCTAAATACTTCTTACAAGAAGGGAAAATGAATGCGGCCAACAGGATATATAAACTAAATTTTTTCATCATTTATAATTTTTCATTTATTAATTAAAATGCATTTAGAAAGTAAGGTTAAGTGTCAGCATATAACTCCGTAAAGCAGGATAAGTAAATCCGGCAAAGCCTGCTGCATTACTACCAGAATTAAAACTGGAACTTTCGGGATCATAACCCGTGAAATCCGTACTCAACCATAAGTTATTGCCTGTAAAGCTGACTGTTGTTGATTTAATAAATGTTTTTCTTAAAACTGATTCAGGAATAGTATAACTGAAAGTCAGGTTTCTTAATCGAACCCATGATGCATCTTCCACAAAATTTTCTGATACACCTCTATAAACATTTCTATAATAACCTGCACCATAATTTCTACCATCGGGTTTTAAGCCCTGGCCTGTATAAACAATCATGGTATTTTGTGTGCCATCAGAATATACGCCATCAAATGTTTGCGGCGTATCCCTGTCTTCTGTGTATTTAGCAATACCAAAAGCGGCCATGAAATTGCCTAACTGGTTGTAGCGGTATAATCCCTGTTGTGTATCGAACTGGAATGATAAACCAAATTGTTTGTATCGGAAAGTATTGACAATACCACCCATCCACTTCGGATATACATTTCCCAAAATTCTTTGTGTGGCATCCCTTACAGGGAAACCACGGTTGCTTCCTGTTTGCGCAATGATTAAAGGCAAATCTTTTTGCACTGTCAATCCATCATCCACTTTTCCATTATAATACCTCATGTAAGAAGTTCCGAATAATGTGCCCGCAGAATGTCCTGGTAAATATTTTAAAGTAACCGTAGAGCCGGCATAACCATATTGGCTGGCCAAAACAATTTCTGTTAATTCAGGAGTAATGCTGAGGACATCATTTTTATTGGAAGTGAAATTCAGGCTTACATCCCATCCGAAATTCTTATTCGTAATCGGCTTTCCTGATAAGGCAATTTCAATACCTTTATTTTGAATTTCACCGGCATTGATAACTGTAGTAGTATAACCTGCTGTTGGTGAAATAGCAACCGGAATAATCTGGTCGCGGCTGTTCAGTTTGTACCAGGTAAAATCAAAGTTAATCCTGTTTTTCAGGAAGCCTAATTCTGTACCAATTTCAAGTGTTGTTGTTCTTTCAGGTCTCAAACTTTTATCTCCCTTCTGATCACTTCTTGTCCATAATACCTGGCCGGTAGAACTTAATACATAAGAGCCATAATAGGTATTTAAACTATAGGGGTCATAGTCTTTACCAATCTGTGCCCAGGAAGCTCTTAGTTTTCCATAATTCCACCATTTGGGTAGTTTTATTTTATCGGAGAATACACCTGACAAACTCACTGAAGGATAATAATAAGAATTATTACCAGGCGCCAAAGCTGAAGTTCTGTCGTTTCTACCTGTTACAGATAAGAATAAAAAATTATCGTAATCAAAAGTCAAATCACCATAAAAACTTACTATTCTATATTTTTCAATATACTCTGAATTGTATCTGATTTTTGTATTATTCAACGAAAGCAAGGTGGGGATGTCAAGTTCATCGCCTTCGGCCGTAACACGGTTATAGTATTGATCTCTGGCACTGGTACCCAAACGCAAAGATGTATTGAATTTTTTGCTCCAGTCATGTTTTAATAATGCCCATAAATTAGAGTTCAAAATCCGATTCCTGATTCTGTATTCATACACAAAACCAAGGCCATTGTCTTCATACGTTCTCTCTCCTGCTAAACCTAAAGGACCGGGTGCTGTATAAGTTCTTAAATCATTGGATTGATCAATACCAAGGCGATAATTAAAATCGAGCCATTTGAATGGTGAATATACCCAGTACATACTGGCAATCACCCGATTCACATTATCTTTAAACCGGTTAGTAGCTGCACCATACACCGGGTTATTATTACCATAGGTTTTCATGGTGCCATCGGGTTTAATGTAGTCCATTACATCCCACCTGGGTGCCCAGTAAGTCAAACTTTCATTGTACCTGTCGGCATTATACCGGTAACCGCCGGAACTGATATAATAAATAGATGGATTGAATTTTAGTTTATCGCTGATTGTGATAGTACTGTTTATTCTTGCAGAAATATTTCTGTAATCAGTAAAAGGAATAGTTCCTTCTTGTTTGAAATAGGAGAGTGAACTATTGAAAACAGCATTTTCTGAACCGCCGCTCATGCTTACATTGGTACGAAAACGATTTCCGTTTTGATAGCCTCTTGCATATTGATTAAATAAATGGTCGGGGTGAGAAGGGTCAATTGCTTTTGCTTCTGCAATAGTTGGTCCCCAATCAGGCCAGAAACTGGTACTATCATAACTACCGGAATAACCCATTGTGTATTTATCCTGTACTTCGGGGAATTTATTCACTTGGTCAATTCCGTAAGTGGCATCTACGCCCACTTGTATTTTACCGGCTCTTCCGGATTTAGTTGTAATTACCACAACACCATTCGAACCGGCTTGTCCGTACAATGCTGTAGCTGCACCACCTTTCAGGATGGATACATTTTCTATATCATTAGGATTTAAATCGGCAGCCCGATTACTCATGCCTCTTAGTTCGGCTTGTGCTCCAACAAGACTAGTGCTATTGTCCATAATCACACCATCGATTACAAACAAAGGCTGATTGTTTTTGCCCGGGTCAAGTGATTTTACACCCCGAATTAAGATAGAGGCTCCTTGTCCGGGTGCACCGCCGGTGCTATTGATTTGTACACCGGCAACTTTTCCCTGGAGTGCATTAATGATATTGGGTTGTTTAGCCACTTCAAGATCTTTGGCACCAACCTCCTGGGTCGAATAACCCAAAGAACGTTTTTGCTTTTTAATACCGAAGGCTGTAACAACGACTTCGTTCAAATTTCCGGAACGAACCATTTTTACATTGACTGAAGTTTTTTCGCCTACATTTACTTCCTGTGTTGTAAAGTTGACACTGCTGATAACTAATACAGCATTATCGTCTTGTACCTTGATGCTGAAATTTCCTCCGGCATCCGTTACAACTGTGTTTAACTTTCCCTTTTCCTGTACATTGGCAGAAACAAGCGGTGCACCGTTTTCATCCGATACATAACCGGTTATTTTCTTCTGCGCTAACAATGTAAGTGGGAGCATAAGCAGCATGCTAAAAAAAAGTTTTCTCATTGTTATATCTTGTTTTAGTTTAAGATTAAGCTTTTAAAATATGTTTTGATTCTTGCAGTTACCTTCTGGTAATTCTCAAATTTATAGGAATTTTTCAGCAAAACCATTCGATTTGTCGCAAAATACTGCATTTTTTTTGCACAAAAGCCGCAAAAACTTGCAATTTTTGACTCCATTTATTAAAACTCTATTGGCACAGCCGGAAATCTTCAATTCCTGATAAAATTTTATTCCCGGCATCATTGCTTTCGATTGGCTTTCTTGACAATGCATTTAATTGTTGCAATCTACTTTAAAAACATATAGCTTGTCAATGTTGTAATACATTTTTTTTAAACGGTTGGTTCATAGTAATAATTTCTTTCAATCAAAAATTGTTGTAACGACATTCATACCTTGTGCCAGTCAATTTTTAATTTTTAAGTTATTTTCGGTTATACTTTACCGTTGTAATAAATGATATTCCAAGCGAAAATACATTTAGGTTCATTTTTTTTATGCATAAAAGGTTCAAAGTAAGCCTCACCCAACTTTTCTTTCCTGCAACCTGCAAGCAGAAAACAATTCCCGATACCGAAAGAGGGGCACAAGGTTTTTCAACCGATAAGAATTAAATTTGTCCACCTGATAAAAAACTATTTTTTCACACTAAAAAAATACATTATGGCATTTACATTAGCAGCACTTCCTTATGCAGAAGATGCATTAGAACCACATATTGATAAAGAGACGATGCAAATTCACTATGGCAAACATCACCAGGCGTATGTCAATAACCTGAACAAGGCCATTGCCGGAACGGATAATGAGAATAAATCGCTGGAGGATTTAGTAGCCCATGCAGGCGCTATTTCTCCTGCCGTTAGGAATAATGGTGGCGGACACTGGAACCACAGTTTTTTCTGGGAAAGCCTGGCGCCCGGCAAAGGTGGTTCACCTTCCGGAAAACTGGCAGATGCCATCAAGGAAGCCTTTGGTTCTTTCGATACATTTAAAGAACAATTTGCTGCGGCCGGTATGACAAGATTTGGTAGTGGCTGGGCCTGGCTCATCAAAAAAGCCGATGGTAAATTGGCTGTTTGCTCTACACCCAACCAGGACAATCCGTTGATGGACGTTGCCGAAGAAAAAGGGACTCCTTTGCTCGGTTGCGATGTTTGGGAACATGCATATTATTTAAAATACCAAAACAGAAGAGCCGATTATCTCGCCGCATTTTGGAATGTTGTAAACTGGGATAAAGTAGCAGAAAGATTGTAAAGGTTATAGCTACAATAAGGAAAGCCGTTTCAACAATTGGAACGGTTTTTTTATTCAAAAAATTTTAAGGCACCGGGTCATAGCCACTGCCGCCCCAGGGATGACAACGGCTGATTCTTTTCACCGCCAACCAGAAACCTTTGAATACGCCGTATTTTTTAAAAGCCTGCATGGCATAATGAGAACAAGTGGGTGTGTAACGGCATTTTGGCCCCAGCCAGGGTGAAATAATTAACTGGTAAATTTTTATCAGCAGGATAAAAGGTAGGCTTAGTATTTTAAGAATGATCTTCACGTAAATTTTTTATCAGTGTGATCAAAATTTTTTTAACTGATTTATAAAAAACCGGGTAGTCAGCAATGTCTTGTTGAATATACACCAGGAAAAGATGCATTCCCTTTTTTTGTTGCTCTAAAACTTCCTGCAATTCATTTTTTTGTAAACGATAGGCTTCTCGCACCAATCGTTTTATCTTATTGCGATCAACAGCTTTTTTAAAATTTTTGTTGCTGACACTTACACCAAATTGTAAACCCGGCGTATTTTTTATGGCATAAAAAACCCGAAACGGCTGTTGTGTAAATCGCCGGCCGCTTTGAAACAAAGCATCCAAAGCTTTGCGACTTTTCAGTCTTTCTGATTTCCTGAATGTAAATTGTTTGGGCAATGATATACAAATAAAAAACTCCGTCTCGCATACAACGCGACGGAGCGATAAAAAATTCAGTTGTTGTCCGGTTTTACATCTTATGGACAAGAAATTATTTCAATTTGCTTTCATCGGAAACCGTCAGCTTTACACGGCCCTTTGCACGGCGACTTGCCAATACTTTGCGTCCATTTGCAGTGGACATTCTTTTTCTGAAGCCATGTACTGTTTTACGACGTTTGCGATGAGGTTGATATGTACGTTTCATTTTTTTTTATTTTTCACGATGTAAACTTCTTCGGCTTTGTGCCGGCAAAGTCTTGAAATTCGGTTGGCCCAATTCGGACTCCTTTCGGAGGAGAACAACCAGTTTTCTGTTTTTCTGCGAGTCACCACACTCACAGATTTGTGAAAGGACGGCAAAGGTAGGGTTTTACACGCAAAGATGAAAAGTAATTCACTCGTTTTTCAAGGCGTTTTTAAATCGGTATGTGCTGATTGAACCGGCTGTCCATAAAACTTTTCGGCATGGCGGTCAAAATTCTCACAATCATCGGTTGTAAAAAATAAACTGCGGCTTTGGCGACTGCAGAGATTGGCCATTTCCGGATGCCTTTCCAGGTAATTGACAAGGCTTTTGGCTACAATTTCGCCTTGCGAAAGTAGTTTGGCGGCCACCGGAAGGTACTCTTTAATTTTTGGTATCAGCAATGGATAATGCGTACAACCCAACAAAACAGCATCAATATTTTTGCCTTTTTCGAATAATGATTCGAGGTTTTTGCGGATAAAATAATCGGCACCTTGACTTTCGGCTTCGCCATTTTCGACCAAAGGGACCCACATCGGGCAGGCTTCCTGGTACACCTTCACCTCTGGGAAAAATTTTTTGATTTCCATGGGATAGGAATCGGAAGCTACCGTTCCCGCCGTCGCCAGGATACCGATACTTTGATTTTCTGTCAGGTGGCCAATCATTTCTGCCGTTGGCCGAATGACGCCTAAAACTCTTTTTTGCGGCGCCATTACCGGCAGGTCTTTTTGCTGAATCGTTCGAAGAGCTTTTGCCGAAGCTGTATTACACGCCAGGATGACCAACGAACAGTTTTGCCGGAATAACCAACTGACGGCTTCTTTGGTATATTGATACACCGTATCGAAGGAACGAATGCCATAGGGCGAACGGGCATTATCGCCCAGGTATAGATAATCGTATTGCGGCAACTGTGCCACCATTTCTTTTAAGACGGTCAATCCACCGTAGCCGGAATCGAAAACACCTATTGGACCTGCTTGTGCCATTGTGTAAAATTAAAAAAGGCAGAAATGAAAAATGCCCTGCGGTATAAAACTACAACAGGGCATTCAATCTTTTTAAAAATTTATTTAATTATCTGAATCCGATTTCGGAATTTTTAAATTGAGTTTATTGGCCACCAATAGTGAAATATCATCAGCATCGGGTGCCACCAGCAGTGTTTCTTTATTGAGGATATAGGTATATTTTTTCTCTTTGGCTATATCTTGTATGGCTTTATAAACTTTGCGGTACAAAGGTGCCAGGTATTCATCCTGTTTATTCTGCAACGCTTGGTTTACAATTTGCTGCCAGTTCTGAATTTGATATAACAACTGGGGCAATTCTTTTGAGATTTGCTGTCTTACTGAAGCCGGCGTTTTTACTGAATCTTTAAACACACTATCCTTGTAATTGTACAATTCGATTATTTGCGCATACTGTGGATTGATAGAATCTTTTTGATATGTCTGCAACACAGAATCTAATTTTGCCGTTTCGGGCATCAGGCCAACCATATCATCTACACGGATGTAGCCAATTTTCACTTGTGCTGCTGCATTGTTCGAAAAGATAAGACCTGCAGCCAACACGATGACGGTAAGAAGTTTTTTCATTTAGTTTTATTTTTGCTTTAAAGAGTTATTCAGCCCTCAATACGTTGCTTGAAGCTTCCCAAATCAGGCTTTTTTTATTTATTTTTTACAAATTATCTGACCCCAAGGCTTTTGAGCACATCTTCACTCTTGTCCAATTTTGGGTCGGCAAAGATAACGGTAATTCCTTCACTTTTATCCAATACAAAATCATATCCTCGCTGAACGGCCATTTTTTGTACGGCATTGTACACTTTATCCTGAATCGGCTTGATGAGTTGTTGTCTTTTTTGGAATAAATCGCCTTCATAGCCAAAGCGTTTCCGCTGTAAATCACGAAGTTCTTTTTCTTTATTGTACAGTTGGTCTTCCCGTTTTTTGCTCAATTCCTCAGTGAGCATTACTTTTTCTGCGTCAAAATTTTTGTACATCTGGTCCAAATCGGCTTGCATACCATCAATTTCATGCTGCCAGCTTTCTGCAGTAGCATCCAATTGTTTTTGGGCTGTTTTATATTCAGGCATATTGTCCAGAATATAACGAGTGTCGATGATGGCATATCGTTGTGCTTTTACACTGACCGATAATAACATCAAACTAAAGAATGCAATTACTATTTTTTTCATCGGTTTATTTTTTATCGTTTTTCAGGAAAATTTATTCAGGTTCAACACCGAGCATAAAGGTAAACCGGGATGCATTTTTTAATCCCTGTCCGGGTATCAGCCTGTCGATGCCAATACCATAATCAAATCCAAGCAGGCCAAACATAGGTAAATAAAACCGCATACCTACACCCACACTTCTACGCAGTTTGAATGGATTATAATCTTTATAGTTATACCATCCATTGGCCGCTTCGAAGAAACCGAGAGCATAGATGGTGCTACTCGGGCTTGTTACCAACGGGAAACGCAACTCCAATGTATATTTATTGAAAATGGTAAAGAATTGTGTAGCATTCTGCTGGTCGGGATTGATAGTCGGATCGGAATTTTGATATACCGGATAACCTCTTTGCGCTACAATATCGTAGCCCAGTAAACCAAAATTATTGGTCAGGCCGGCATCACCCAACTGGAATCTTTCGAATGGAGAATAAGCCAGGTTTTTATTATAACGGCCCATAAAGCCATATTTGGCGGCAATTTTCAAAACAAACTGTCTTGTTTTATCGGCACCCAATGCTTTTCCGATTGGAACAAACCATTCAGCCTTGAATTTCCATTTATGGTATTCAGGATTTTTGAATTTATTGGCCGGTTCGCTTTTATTTTTATTGAATAATGAATACGGTGGCGTTAATTGTACACTGGCCAAAAAGTTGGAACCGCTGACCGGATATATCGGGTTAAATACGGATGAACGTTGCAATGCCAAAGTAAAACTCACATTGGTAGATGTTCCGTTTCTAAAATCCTGGTCGAAAATGGGATAATTGCGCAGCTTATATTGGGTCAAATTCAAAGAATACACCAGGCTGAAATAATCATCAGGCCATTTTAATTGTTTGCCAAGCGAAACGGAAATGCCATTTACTTTCAGGTAATTGGTATCTGATTTTGCCCGGTCGATACGTCCGGTATAAGGGTCAAAGGCATTGGAATACTTACTGCTATTCAAACCGATGGTAAGCGAATTTCTTTTTTTGCCACCCAACCAGGGTTCGGTAAAGGCAAAACTATATGACCTGAATGCCCGTCCGTTGGATTGTACCCGCAAGCTGAGTTTTTGTCCGTCGCCCATGGGAAGTGGATCCCAGGCAGATTTTTTCCAGATATTGCGGATTGAAAAATTATTGAAGGTAACACCCAGTGTTCCTGTCAGCCCGATGCCGCCACCCCAACCGGCAGAAAGTTCCAATTTATCAGAAGATTTTTCTTCGAGTTTCCAGTTGATATCTACCGTACCGTCATCAGCATTGGGAACGACGCCGGGATTTATGGTTTCCTGGTTAAAGAAATCAAGATTGGCCAACTCCCGCTGTGAACGAATCAAATCGGCACGGCTGAATAATTCGCCGGGAATTGTTCGGAGTTCACGCCTGATAACATGGTCTTTCGTTTTCTCGTTACCGGCAATAGTTACATTTTTCAACCTGGCCTGCGGCCCTTCTATCAATCGTATTTCGTAATCAATGGTATCATTGTAAACGGCCATTTCTACCGGCTCGGCTCTGAAGAATAAATACCCTTGGTCCATGTACAATCCGGTAATATCGCCACCTTCCTGCGATGCTTCCAATCCCAAGCCTTTATTCAGGAGGCTCATATTGTAAATATCTCCTTTATTGATGCCAAGAATTACATTCAATACAGAGTCAGAATATTTTGTATTGCCCTTCCAGGAAATATTGCCAAAATAATATTGTTTGCCTTCGTTGACTTTCAGGTCAATGTCTAAATTGCCCCGCTTAGTCAGGTAATTGGTATCTTCTACAATTTGTGCATCACGAAAACCTTGTGCGTTATAATAATCGAGGATGCTGTTTTTATCTTCTGCAAATTTTTTCTGGCTGAATTTTGAACTACCAAACAAACGAAGTTTGAACCAAGGTGAAATTAATTTTTTGGTTTTACTCAATGACAAGAAACCCCAATCTTTCATGTAGTTTTTAAACGTATAAGGTTTGTCTTCTCCATAAGGGCTTTTCGCATAATCACGGCGGAACGACATTTTACTCATTTCCTTATTGCCTTTCATTTGTTTTTTCAGCCGTATATCGTCAATATTGGTATTGCCATAAAAACGGATTTCATTGATACGGACTTTATTGCCTTTCACAATATGAATCGTCAGTTGATTGGAATTGACATAGGCCGGGTCGGGTTTTTCTTCTAAAGAAACTTCGACGTTCAGGTAGGCTTTATCTTTAAAATATTTGGTAACAACTTCTACAACATTGCGGCGGGTATTTTCTGTAATGATGGTTTGTTTGGTAAGGCCGGTTTTGGTGGTCAATTCTTCTGCTTCGGTTTTGCTAACGCCCTCAAATTTAAAATTGCCGAGCCGGGCTCTTTCCTGCACATTCACTTCGAGCCACACTTTGTTGCCATCGAGCCGGGTGATATAAATGCCTACATTGGAAAATAATTTCTGTCGCCACAAGTTGGCAATAGTTTTTGAAAAAATATCGGTACCCGGATACATAAAAGTTTGTCCCGGCACCAGGTTCGCAATGGAATAAACGATGGATGTATCTAAATGTTTAATACCTGTAATCTGCACATCGGCAATGGTATATTCTTTGGGTACCCTCGATTGTTGCCATTCGATCAATTTAGGGTCCAAAGAAGTGGGTTTTGTAGTATCGCCGGCCTCTTGTGCAAAGGAGCTGAATACGGAAATTGCCACCATCAACATTGTACCACTGAGCCTGGAAAAAATTCTTTGCATAAGTTATCTGCTGTATTCAATCCCTTTCGGGAGTTAAAATGTTAGTTTTCTGCGATTTATAAAATGGCCGCCTTTTTGGTCAGGCGGCAAATTAAAGTTAAAAATCGAAAGTCTTTGTTAAATAAATCATTGCGACAAAGACTTACAAAATTATTGTGTTTTTATCGATTTGGTGACCTGTTCCCCGGTTTTTCCAAAACGCCTTTCTCTACCCTGAAAATCAACGATTGCTTCGTATAAATTTTCTTTACGGAAATCGGGCCAACGCACTTGTGTAAAATACAATTCGGCATAGGCCAATTGGTACAATAAAAAATTACTGATACGGCTTTCACCTCCTGTACGAATCATAATTTCCGGGTCGGGAAAATCTTTGGTACACAAAAATGATTCAATCATTTTTTCGTTTATGTCCCGTACTTCTATTTTTCCTTCCTTTACCTGTATGGCAATTTCTTTGGCGGCATTTCCCAGTTCCCAGCGGCCGCTATAGCTCAATGCCATTATTAAATTCAACCCCTTATTTTCCTTGGTTATTTCCAATGCTTCTTTCAATTCTTTTTGGGCAAAGCCGGGCAGCATTTTCATATCGCCGATGACATGAAGGCGAATATTGTTTTTATTCAGTGTAGCCACTTCCTTTCGGATGGTAGAAACCAGCAATTCCATCAGCCCGGTAACTTCCTGCTCGGGCCGCTCCCAGTTTTCGGTAGAAAATGCGTATAAGGTCAAATATTCAATCCCCATCTCGGCACAGCCTTCCACAATGTTTCTTACACTTTCCACACCATGAAAATGGCCATAAAGCCTGTCTTCGCCTTTTTCTTTGGCCCACCGGCCATTGCCGTCCATTATAATGGCAATATGACGGGGCAGCAATTCTTTGTCTATCTGATTGAGCAATGTTGACATAAAAAGGGGCACAAAGGTAAGGCTGAATAGAGGTAAAACAGCCTTTTTTTCAAAAAATATACAGGAGTTGTAACCAGTGTCAAAAATGCTGTTGCTCTATGGTAAAACAACAACACAGTCTTACGGCACTACTTAGTATGACGGTCAAATGAATTAAATAATTCTTTCTGTAAAAAATTGCCTAATAAAATAAATAAAGGAATCTTTAGTATGATGTTTTATGGTTGTTAGTAAAACCGTTAACAATCCGGTACAGAACTCTTTCGATTTAGTTGGATGTTGGGCATTTGTATGACTGCAAATTGAAAGTAACATGAAACATGGCGGTTACAAACTGGTCTTTCTGTTTACTATTGCCTCGCTGTCTTCCCGGAATACCAATGGGTGTGCCCAGTTCATAAGAACGGTCGCTAAGCAATAACGCATTGGAAGTACTGCCGTCGGGATTGGAAGGAAAAACTGCAGGATCTACATAGGTTTTACTGACGTCGTCGAGATAATCCGTATTGGTAAATCGGTGAAGCACTTCGAAACCAATATTGATTCTGTCGTTCAATGCATATTTTATACCGCCGCCAAAAGGAATACAAATAGCGATGGAACTGTAGGGTTTCCGGTCTGGGTACAAACTGCTGCCTTGCCCTTCGGTATTCAACGGACGCAGCTGAATTTTTTCGCCTTGCAAATAAGCATAAGGGTCATAAGAAAAAACGCCGCCGCCAAGAGTGATATATGGCGTAAAGCTATATTGCGGATCGCCGGGCATGAAGCGGAAAAAATTGAAATCGCCCTGTAAAGTCAACTCCCACACACGGCTGTTGAAACTTAGGTTGCGGGTAAACATTTGCTTATTGAAAGAATTGTATTTATCGGAATACCCTAATTGCGCAAAGCTGGCTCCCAGCCGAACGGCTATGTAATTGCCAAGGTTTTTACGAAAGAAAACGGTTGCTGCTATTTTGGGGCGGTTCAGCTTGGCTCTTGTGTTCAAATCGCCAAAATAATGACCGGCACCAATGCCAATACCAAATTCGCCTTCCTGCACAATGGCATCCTGGGCTTGTACGGATAAAATGCCTGTAATAAACGCTGCCAATACAAGTGAAATCCTGATTGCTTTCTTCATCATAACTGTTTAAATAGTAGTCTTTGCGTTGATTAGAACGTTAAAAGTACTCAATTTCTTATTTAAGTGGAAGTATTTAGTTTCTTTTATCGAGTCCCCAAGTCAATTTATTGCGTAAGGTTTGCAAAAAATTATTTTCGTGCAGGCGTACCAGGTGTACATCAAACACTTCTCTTTTAACGGCTAATTCAATGTTTTTATCGACAAGTTCCCTGCGAGAGTCAATTGAGCAGATCACCTGTTCGGCCCTACACTCTATTTCGAATGAAATAATAGTATTGTCAGGAACTACGATAGGCCTTACATTTAAATTGTGTGGCGCAACGGGTGTAATGATAAAATTGCCTGCATCCGGAAAAACTACCGGCCCGTTGCAACTCAATGAATAACCGGTAGAACCGGTTGGCGTAGCTACAATCAGGCCATCGGCCCAATAATTATTCAAAAACTCACCATTGAGATATGTATGTATTCGAATCATAGAATCGATATCTCTTTTGTGAATCGAAAATTCATTGAGCCCATAAGGTACATCGCCAAACAGGGGAATATTTGCATCCACATGAATTAACGAACGGGTGTCTTTGACAAAGGTCCGGTTGGCTACAGCTTTTACCGCCATTTGCAATTCTTCGCGGCGAATACTGGCCAAAAATCCAAGGCGGCCAAAATTAATGCCCATTATGGCAATGGGTTTATTCTTGATGTACGTAATGGTATCGAGCAAAGTGCCATCGCCACCAAGACTAATGATGCATTCAATTTCCTGCGTCAGGTCATCCGCTTTGACAAATGGAATTGTATTTTCCGGCAGTTGAATGATGGATGTAATTTGTTCCAAAAAATCACGAAAAACGACAGGCTGAATTTTCTGTTTTGCCAATTCATCAAAAAAAAGTTGTACGTCTTTTTCCTGTTCCTGAACCATGCCTCTGCTATACACCGCTGCTTTCATCCGATTTGATTTTGGTTAATAAAAATTCACCTTGTATTAGAAAAACGAATTTTGGTGCAAAAATAATCCGTTTTCACCGATTGCGTTGAAGCTGTACTCCAACTTGAAAGTTACGTCATACAAAGTCAATATATCAATACCGAATCCTCCGGAGTACAACATTTTATTGGTTAAGGAATTATTGTTGGGTTGTGGATTGTGCACATAGCCTGTATTGCCATATATTTTTCCAAAAATCCGAAAGGGAATACGAATTCCTTTCTTACCGTTTTTGCCAAATAAGTTGATCGAAAAATTAGCCAGTTCACGGGATAAAGTAGTTTTAGCAATGCCGCCGGCAACGCCATCTACCACATAATATTCATAGCCTTGCAGGTATGAATCGCCATAACCCAATACTCTTTTGTTGTAATAAGGTTGATGAAAAGGTAATTTCAATTGTCCAATTAAAGTGAGGGTTAAAAATGTTTTGGGGGCAACCGGCCAGTAAGCGGAGCCTTTGGCTTGCCACTCCCAACTGTTCATATTTTTATTAACGCCTTTTTTGAAAAAATTTAATTGAACAATATATCCTTTGGTTGGATAGGGAATATAATTAACGTCAAAATAATCCATCGTATAGCGCAATTCAGGAAAAGACAACCGGTTTTTTCCATTCGAAAAATAATCAGGATTGAGCTTGTTGATGGTGTCTGCTACGATTTCCTGCGTAAAGCCGATACCAAAACTATGTCTTGCTTTTATCGCTCTGCGATAAGAAACTTCGAGATAGGTTTTTAAAAATTTTCGGGTAAAAACATTTTCATCTTTGTAAAACGCTTGTTTATTATTTTCGGTAGCATAGTTTACTTCTTTGTTTTTGCCGGCATCCATAAAAAACTTTCCACCCCATTTCATTTTTTTATCGAAATACAAACGGTCATAGCTTAGCGAAAGTTGTTTCGTATAGCCATTCGTAACTTTTAGTTTCAGGTTATCATTGCGGCCTGTTGTATTGTTGTAATACAGTTTGGCGCCGTAATTCACTCTTTTCAAACTGGCATGATGCTCTACCAACCATTGGTTGAGATTGCGGTCAACAAAACTAAAATAGGGCACCGGAAAAAAATACCATCTTTCCCTGACGATTATTTTTACATGGACAACCTGGCCTTCAAAATGATCGGCAGCAACAATGACGGCATTAAAAAGTCTCGTATTCAGCAATTGTTTTTTTCCATCGGCAAATTTTTCTAGTAGTACTTTCATCGGAAATTGGTCGCCGGTTTTAAATGGAATTTCTCTTAAAATAATAACGTCTTTGGTTTTTTTATTGCCGGCAATGTCAATGTTACCAATGGTTATTTTATCGGTTATGGTGTCTGTCGGAATTTTTTGTTGAAAACTACTATCGGTTTGGGCAGTAGCTGTAACAGCCTGGCAAAGCAGGGCCAAAAACAAAAAAAAATATTTTCTTCCCTGTTTCATATCATATTATGGATCCAGGTAAATACGTTGCCGGATTTTTGTTTTGAAAAAAGATTGGCACTTAAATTTTGAGGTAACTCATCAGGTTATCAAAATTTGTTTTTAATTCATTTTCATACATTTCTTCGCCGAGGAAATATTTTACTGAATATTCGTATCGTTGAAAGCTGGCCACTAAATCTGATACTTCGGCTTTATTGATGCGAATAGTAACCGTCATAATACCGGTTTCAATATTATTGGATGTATTGAGTTGGGTGATTTGTGCATCATTCGATTCTACGATTTGGCTTATTTCATTGAATGAATAACTATTGCTTTCAATTTCGAGAACAATCAATCCGCCGGGTTCGTTCAGGCTCATAAATGAAGAAGCTTCTTTGAGCAAAGTTTCGTAAGACACTACGCCGGTCAGAATATTTTCCTCATTGACAATGGGCACTATGCTGAGTCCGTTTTCGCCGGCCAGTTGTACGGCTTTCAAAAAATGTTCGTCTTCTTTGACTGAAAATTCGGCAAATGATTGTTGTAATTCACGCAAAACTGCATGGTCGTTATCGGCTTGTAATAAATCATTTTCGCTAATAATACCTACGAAAGTTTCGCCTTCAATAATAGGTAAATGTGTTACCTGGTTGTCATTCATCAATTGTAGTACCTGGTACACTTTGTCGGTCAGGTGTACCGCCGGAATGGATTGAGATTTTATTTCACGTGTCAACATGGATAGCGGCTTTGTTTTCTTTTCGGCGAGCAATAATCAATTGCCTTACAATAAACAGACAACAATTATCAGGCAATTGATGCAGGTTCATTTTGTTTTTTCAAAAATTTATGCAGAATAGCATTAAATTCTTCAGGAACTTCCATCATAGGTGCATGACCACATTTATCTATAAATTGTAATTCGCTGTTCGGGATGAGTTTATTAAATTCTTTGGCAACAAAAGGTGGCGTAATAGTGTCATTATTGCCCCATACCAGTAAAGTGGGTTGTTGTATTTGGTTCAGTTCTTCACCGAGGTTATTGCGAATAGCACTTTTGGCTAGTGCAATAATCTTGATGGCTTTAATTCGGTTATTGGTAATACTGTACACTTCATCTACCAATTCCTTAGTAGCAATGGCCGGGTCATAAAAAGTAAGTTCTGTTTTTTTCTTGATATATTCGTAATCTCCTCTTTTGGGATAACTGTCGCCCATACCATTTTCGAATAATCCGGAACTACCGGTAAGTATCAATGATTTGATTCGTTCAGGATGTTTGAGTGTATGAATTAAAGCTACATGCCCGCCCAATGAATTGCCCAGTAAGTGCACCCCATTGTAATCTTTTTTTTCGAGGAACTTATGGACATATTTGGCCAGGCCACCTACGGTTGTATTCAGAATATCCATATCGAGCAATGGTAACAAAGGCACAATTACTTTATTGTATTGTTTAAAATATTCTACCAATGAATGAAAATTACTCAAGGCACCAAACAATCCATGTAGCAATACTAAAGGTTCCCCTTCGCCTTCTTCTACATAACTGAATTTATCGTATTTCTTTATTTCGTATTCCATGTTTTCTGTTCCCGGACGGAAAAGTTTTTTAAATCTTTTTTAACGATATACAATAATAAATGATTTATCATAAAAAACACAGTTCCTTTCCTTCTACCTTACAAAGATAAGTGTCAAAGGGGTTCTTTTGAAAGTAGATTTCAACGCTTTGTATATCCGGGAAAATAATATACTTGAAATCGGGCTAAATAAAAAATAGAATCACAGACATCCTGGTAGCCAATCCGCCAAAAAATTCTTTCAACTCGCCGAACATATTTTTAAATATCGGGATAATAACACCCATACCGTCCATTACTGACGGTCCCCAGGGTTGAATAAAGGAATAGATTTTTGACGTGGCAATGGTGTCGGCCGGCAAAAGTTTGGATTGTTCGGCATAGAACAAAACAATGCTAAACCCAATGGAATATATTATAGCAAAAAATAAGATACCACCCAATTTGTTCAACCATCCCAACATAGCGAATTGAATGGTTTTCTCTATGGCTTTGGCCCCAATCCGGATTAGCAAAACCACTACAATAAATACGAGGATAAAGGATAAAACCGGCAGCCATTCACCATCGAGGTGTAACTGATGATGTAAAAAACCTGCCATAACAACCGATAATTTCATGGCGGCTGCCAAACCAATGATACCCGCCAGTAATGAAAATAATCCGACAATAAGGCCTCGTCGGTAACCTCTCCAAACGGCGTAAAAAAGATTTAAAATAAAGAGGGCGTCTAAAATCATTTATTATATGATAGTTAACGAATGTTTGTACTAAGAAGTATCAACATGCTGTTAATCCTGTCCGGATAATAAGGTTCTGACTTGCGTAGAAATTTCTTTTCCATCGGCTTTGCCGAGCAATTGCTTAGTGGCAATACCCATCACTTTTCCCATATCGGCCATTGACGACGCACCCAAGTCGTTGATAATTTTTTGTACTACAGTTTTTATTTCTTCGGCAGTCATTTGTTGCGGCAGAAATTTTTCAATCACTTCAATTTCTTCTTTTTCTTTGGTAGCCAGGTCATCTCTTTTTTGCTCGGTATAAATGGACAAAGAATCTTTTCTTTGCTTAACCAGCTTTTGCAGAATCTTCATTTCATCATCTGCACTCAATTGGCCTTTGGCACCGGCCGCAGTTTTGGCTTCCATAAAAGCCGCTTTGATGGCTCTCAAGCTACGCAAGGATGCTTCGTCTTTAGCAATCATGGCCTCTTTCAGGGCTTTGACAATTTGGGGTTCAACACTCATCTTTATTTTTTTAATTGGCTTTGTTGTCTTTCAATTGGCGGGATTTGAATTTTTCATAAAAATCTTTGGCAAAAGATTTCATTTCTTCTCCCTGGTCTTCATATTTTGTAGCACGGCTGTAGGTATCAGCCATGGTCATCATTGTTTGATAAAAAAAATCGGCCATTTCATCAACCATCATGTCTTTGGTCCAAAGGTCGATGCGCAGTGCTGCTTTTTCAGCTCCATCCCAAAAAGATACCATCATGGCTTTCGCTTGTTGCTCTTTGGCCGAGCCGGTATCTGTTGCCTGCCAGGAAATGCTTTGCGGCACCCGGTTTTCATCTGTTGTAACCTGAATATTGATTGAAGATTTTTTCATAATGCTTTTCTGTAAATTGTGTGCAAAGGTAGTTGAAATTAACCGACCGCATGTTGTAGCAATCCCCATAGATTCGACAAGTCCGCCTCGGCTTGTCGCTTGTGTAGCTGCTCCAATCCTTTTTGCACTTGTACTGCCTTCAGCGATTCATCTTTATAAAGCAACATCATTTTATCAGCCAAAGCCGTATATGCCATCTCATCGGCATATAATGCAGCAGCGCCGGCCAATTCTTTGTTTATGGTTGTTGGATAAGCCATCAGCGGCACTGCCATTTGCATAGCTTCGAGTAGAAAAGGAGAATGTATTTCGGCCTGCACAGGATATACAATTCCATAGGCGGCACTTATCCATTTTTGCATGTCACCAACGGATGGATTTATTTTCAGCAATACATCATTTCTATATTTATAAGTACTAAAAATTTTTTTGAAGGACTGTATTGTTTCGCAGTTTTGCAAAACCAACAGTAATTTCATGCCAGATAATTGACGTTTTTTAAAAACTGAATAGGTTTTCAGGATGTCAATCAGTAATGCGTCATTGTAATAAGCAGCCACGACCATAAAATATTCTTTATGCTGTGTCAACTCATTTTTAATTTTCATTTTTTCATTAATGTCCACCGGAGAAAAAGAAGCATCAACCAAGGGTTGAATGACATGAATTTTCGAAGTTGGAATCTGCATTTGTTGTTCGAGCACCGATTGTAAGTAATGCGTCGTAACAATAATTGCGTTGGCTTTTGCAAGATTTTTTTGCAGCAGTTTTTTACTGCCGGAAATTTTCCTTTTTTTAACTCCCAATTCTTTTTCAAGAAAAGATAAATCATTCAACCAGAGTAAAAGCGGAATGGCAAAACGATAATAAAATCCATCGAATGACGCCAACATTATATCCGGTTTTTCCCGGCGAATAATTTGTTGTACCGCACGGTGGTGCCAATTTTTTTTTGACAAAACAAAACGGGGCGGCTTGTTCAATTCAATTACTGTACAGTTGCCTGGCCATTCAAATTGATGCATTGTCAACGCCTCGCCAATCAATATAAATTGATGATTCGTTTCTTTCCCGGCCAGCATCTTTATTTGCTGACAGATGGTATGTAGCGGCACCCGGAATTTTTCCGATAAATATCCTCCTGTATAAATAGCCAGTTTCATATTCGTGTGCAAAGGTATTGTTTGCATCAAATACTTAGTAAATCGGCGCAGCCCAAAAAAAATATGCTTGTGATAAATTCAAGAACTACGACTACAAATTACGGTACAATAAAAGTAGTCTGACTTGCATAACTACTGTGGATAAAAACCAAAATCAACGTAATAAATTCTGGCATTTTTACAATTGTTTTCGATGTATTGATGTATTACATTTATACAGTGAAAACATTACCCTAACGTTTAAAATGCAACCCTATGAAACAACTATACAACCGCATTTTGCCCGGTGTATTCATTTGCATTTTCCTAATAGCTGCCGGGCAAAAAACTTTAGCGCAATGTCCCTATGGTTTTCCTTCGGGACAAGTAGCGTATGATACCAGTATTGCAACGCCGCCGGGGATTAATACTTTATATGTCAAATTTCCGCAGGCCGACCCGGCTGATGGTTACCTCACATGTTTGCAAATATGTATTTCTATTACCGGCGTTGTAGATTCTGTGAGTGTTGAAAACAATTCAGCGACTTCTCAAACTGCAAATATTTATTACACTCGTTCTGACCAAATCAGTGGGCCGGGATTGAGTAGCCCCTTGACCAATAGCATCAATCATCATTACGGACCGTACAACCTGGGTGGCACAGCTCCGCCGTTGGGCGCCGGGCCCGATTTTATTGCCATTTCGCATGATACTTTGCTGAATGCCGTTACAACTTGTGCTTTGATTAATAACCCGGATTCTTTATTCCAGTTTTATGGTACGGACAGCGTCACTTATTTGTATGATATTTCTGCATTTACAAATGTTACTTGCACCGGAGGCAATTATAATAGTACCGTGGCCACTTCGGCTGTTGTACGATTTCAATTTAAATATTGTACTTGCCCGGGATTGATTTTGCCCTTGACAATAGGCAGTTTTAAAGTAGATAAAATAGCTGATAACAAAGCGAATCTCAGCTGGACCGACCAGCAAAATGCAGAGCAATCACCGGTACGATACGAAGTAGAAATGAGCCGCAATGCTATTAATTTTACTTCTGTCGGGGAAGTACTGGCAAATCAACAGGCAGGCACACCTTATCAATTTCCGTTTACAACTTCGGTTCATGAATCCGGTATATTTTATTTTAGAATTCGCCAGGTGTATGCCAATGGATACAGTCGATTTTCGGCCATACGGAGTGTTACTTTGAAAAATTCCGATGCACCTGCTTTTATTTTATTCCCTAACCCCTCCAGCGGCGAAATTGGAATCAAATTTGCATATCCACAAAATGACCGAAAGCGAATAACCATATTCAACGCACAATCACAAAAAGTTTTGGACAAAACTTATTTAACAACAGGCACCGTCTTAAAAATACCCACAAATTTACCGGGCGGCATTTATTGGATTCGGATAAGCGATGAAGGTCAAAAATATAGTAGCGTCAATCAACTTTATATTCAATGACCTCTTGGTGGAAGAGGATGGTGGCTTGTAAAAGGGGGTCTATTCTTAGGCCCCTTTCTTTTTGTGAAAGCTTCATGGCAAACTTGTAAACTCGTCAACTCTTCATTACATTTGCTCTTTACGAACGAAACATCACAATGGAATATAATACAACCAGGAATCATCTTACCATGCGGGAATATGGCCGTCATGTACAAAAGATGGTTGAACATATCTTAAAAATTGAAGATCCCGAACGCCGGCAAAGAAATGCACAAGCCGTCATTGAACTCATGGGTTTTTTGAATCCACATTTGAAAAATGTAGAAGATTTTAAACATAAACTTTGGGACCATCTTTTTTTAATCGCCGATTTTTCACTTGACGTAGATTCTCCTTATCCGATTCCGACAAAAGAAACCCTGAAAGCAAAACCAGCACCTTTGCCTTACCCCAATTCCAATCCTAAATATTTACACCTCGGTAAAAATTTAGAAAAAATAATTGACAAGGCCTTGCAAGAAGAAGATGCCGATAAAAAACTTGGCCTTTCCAATTCCATCGCTTACTATATGAAACTGGCGTATAACAACTGGCACAAAGAACTGGTACATGATGAAGCCATTCAAAGCGAAATGAATACATTGACTGACGGTCAACTCACATTCACCAACACGCCTTATGTAAAAGCGTATCGTTCACAACAGGACAATAACAGAAACGGAAGAAGAGATAACCGCTCTAATAACAGGCGTGATAATCGTGGCGGCCGCCGTGGCAAAACCGGAAACAACTATAAGAAAAAAAGATATTAATTGTCTTTGCATTTACATTGATTCTTTCTATTGTAGAACAAGGTTTTCCGTATCGATGTTGTCAGTCTTTTTTAATTTTTCATCAATCTGTTTATCTTTCAACACCATAATATCATCCGGTTTTAAAAAAATCAATTTATCATGCATTCATTTGAAGTAAATGGTGGTAAAAAATTAAAGGGAACAATCACTCCGCAAGGTGCCAAAAACGAAGCCTTACAGGTTATCAGTGCCATATTATTGACACCGGAAGAAATAACCATTCACAATATTCCGGATATTTTGGATGTAAACCTGCTCATCGACATTCTGAAAGACATGTCCGTGAAAGTAGAACGGCTGAGCCGAAATAGTTGTCGCTTCCAAGCCGATGATATCAATATTGATTACCTCCATAGTGATGCATTTAAAAAAAAGAGTAGCAAACTGCGAGGCGTTGTCATGTTTGCCGGCCCTACATTGGCAAGATTCAAAAAAGCATTTATTCCCAAACCCGGTGGCGATAAAATTGGCCGCCGAAGATTGGATACACATATTGTCGGTTTTGAAAAACTCGGTGCCCGCATCGATAATTTACAAGATGGGTTTATGCAACTCTCGGCATCGGAATTAACAGGCGTGGATTTGATGCTGGACGAACCCTCTGTAACCGGTACAGCTAATATGATTATGGCGGCTTCGCTGGCCAAAGGGAAAACGACAATTTACAATGCGGCTTGCGAACCGTATGTACAACAACTTTGCCTGCTTATCAATAATATGGGTGGAAAAATTTCCGGGATTGGCAGCAATTTACTGACCATTGAAGGTGTAAATAACTTAAAAAGTACAACGCATCATATTTTACCCGATATGATTGAAGTAGGTTCTTTCATCGGGCTGGCAGCCATGACGCAAAGTGAATTAACCATTCAACATGCAGGCGTGCAACATCTCGGTATCATTCCGCAAAAATTTCAACAATTAGGAATCGAACTCACAATCAAAGACGATTCAATTTATATACCGGCACAGGAGCACTATGAAATTCAAACTTTCATGGACGGTTCCGTTATGACCATTTACGACCATCCCTGGCCGGGTTTTACACCCGATTTATTGAGTATTGTTTTGGTGACCGCCATCCAGGCCAAAGGCTCCATCCTGGTGCACCAGAAAATGTTTGAAAGCCGATTGTTTTTTGTCGATAAACTCATCGATATGGGAGCACAAATTGTCCTTTGCGATCCCCATCGAGCCGTTGTTATCGGGCTGGATAGAAAACAAAAACTAAGAAATATTTCTATGACATCGCCTGACATAAGAGCCGGAGTAGCTTTATTGATTGCGGCATTGAGTGCCGAAGGCAAAAGCATTATTCAAAATATTGAACAAATAGACAGGGGTTATCAAAATATAGATGAACGATTGAATAAATTAGGTGCCGACATTAAAAGGATTGAAGCATGATAAAAAATTCTTGAAAGCTATACCTTGAATAAATAGCTTCTACTACATTATAAAAAGTTTACTTCCATTTCAAATATAGATAATGTCCTTCTTACTCGGAGTAGTACTGATAATTGGCTACATTTGCCCACATAAAAATGGAATCTAATTTAAATAAAAAACTGGTTATTATTGCTGCGCCTTCCGGTGCTGGCAAAACTTCCGTTACCCGTCATTTATTGAAATCGCTTCCGGAAAAATTGGCATTTTCTATTTCCTGTGCTACCCGTCCACCCCGCAACAATGAAAAAGATAAAGTAGATTATTATTTTATTTCGGCCGATGAATTCAAAGAAAAAATTGACCGGGATGAATTTGTGGAATGGGAAATGGTGTATGAAGGAAAATACTATGGCACTTTGAAATGGGAATTGGAACGAATCTGGCAATTACAAAAATCGCCTTTGCTGGATGTTGATGTGCAAGGTGGCATTCATATTCAACGTTTGTATCCCAAAAACTCTATGTCGCTGTTTATAGAACCTCCTTCAATTACAGAACTCGAACGCCGATTGAGAAAGAGAGGTTCAGAATCGGCAACTTCTTTACAGGCAAGAATTAACAAAGCCAGTTATGAACTCACATTCAAAGAACAATTCGACCACCACATCCTGAATGACGATTTGGCCACTGCCTGCGCCGAAGCGGAAGAAAAAGTACGTTCCTTCCTGCAGGCAAATGTATCTTAACTCCTTTTCCAATGTAAAAAACTTCTTATCTATCTTCGCAGTATGGCTGAATGGGTTACGATTGTACTATTATTGCTGTCCTTAATTTTTATGGCATTTTTTGCAGGTATAGAAATGGCGTATTACAGTGCCAACCGTTTGCAAATTGAAATTAAAAAGAAACAGGAAGGTGTTACCGCAAAACTGCTACATAAATTTTTGTCGGCGCCGGCCAAATTTATTGGCACTACTCTGATTGGCTATACTTTATTTTTTGTACTCTTTGGATTGCAGACCGGCAACCTGATGTTGAGCCTGGGCCGGGATTGGCATATTGCTTCTGCCGGTTTGTTGTTGGTCATTGAAATTATACTCGCCACATTTTTTATTTTAATTTTTGCCGATTTGATTCCCAGGGCTTTTTTCAGAGCCAACAGCAATAGTTGGTTGGAAAAACTATCGCCGGTTACTAATTTCTTTTATCAAATTTTTTATCCCTTGGCCAACGGTTGTATCCTGCTGGCATCCTGGATTTTAAAATATATTTTCAATATCCGTTTAGATAAAAATAAAGAGCCCATTACCCGCAGCGACCTCAAACATTTATTTCAAATGACAGAGGAAGACGAACGCCAGGAACGGAATACGCAGCTCATGGAAAATGCACAAGAGTTGCCCAATATCAAAATCAGGCAATGCCTGGTACCGAGAAAAGAAATCGTTGGTATCGAAGCCGGGGCTACTATGGAAGAGCTGACACAAAAATTTATTACCACCAAACTCAGCAAACTCATTGTCTATAAAGAAAACATTGACCAGATAATCGGTTACGTTCACCAGTTAGCCATGTTCAAAAAACCAACAGATATTCAATCTATTCTTTTACCTATTCCGGCCGTTCCGGAAAGTATGACCGCCACCAGCCTGATCAATAAATTTACCCGCAATAGAAAAAGTATTGCCTGGGTTGTAGATGAATTTGGCGGCACTGCCGGCATCATCACATTGGAAGACGTATTGGAAGAACTCTTTGGCGAAATACAGGATGAATATGATACCGAAGAATTTATTGACAAACAAATTGCCGCCAATGAATTTATGTTTTCGGGCCGATTAGAACTCGATTTCCTCAGTGAAAAATATGGTTTCGAATTTGACACCGATACATCGGAAACTCTTTCCGGCTATATCATCAATCATCATGAAAAAATCCCCAGTAATAAAGAACGTATTATTATTGATGATTTTGAATTTGATATTTTGCATGTCAGCGATACAAGAATAGAAATGGTAAAAATGAAATGGCTGAACCAAAAAAATAAATCTTAAAAAAGCCAATCTCCTACCTTTACGAAACTGTAATAACGAACATGGCATTACTCGATTTTTTTAATAAACGCAATAAGAATCCGGAAGCGGAAATGTCGTTTATCGATCACCTGGAAGATTTGCGTTGGCATATCATCCGGTCGGTCATTGCCGTAGTGATAGGTGCAATCATTGTTTTTTGTTTTGCCAATTTCGTGGTTGATAAAATTTTATTTGCACCCACCCGAACTGATTTTATTTCTGCCCGCTGGCTGTGTTTGCTGGGACATAAGATCGGCATTGGCGATACCCTATGTTTTCAACAAGTTGATGTCAAATTTTTGGAAACAACTATGACCGGGCAATTCATTGCATCATTTACCCTGGCGTTTATCGGTGGTTTTATCATAGCTTTTCCGTATGTATTTTGGGAGTTCTGGCGATTTTTGCGGCCTGCTTTATCCGAAAAAGAATTGAAACGAACCCGGGGCATCATTTTTTGGGTATCGGCATTGTTTTTTCTCGGCGTGGCATTCGGTTATTTTATCCTGACACCGTTTATGGTTAATTTTTATTTTAACTATAAACTGAGTTCGCAGATTACTATCATGCCTACTTTTTCAGATTATTTAGAAAATTTGATTTATACCACTGTAGGAATCGGCGTTTTATTTCAAATGCCATTGTTGGTTATGTTGCTTGCAAAGATTGGTATCATCACGGCAAAATTCCTGAAGAAATACCGGCGGCATGCATTTGTTATTATATTGATTGCTGCGGCTATCATTACACCTTCTACCGATCCATTTAGCTTGACCATCGTCACCATACCTTTATACTTATTGTATGAAGCGAGTATAATGATTGCTTCCCGTATCAATAAAAATCAAAAAAAGGAAGAAGAAGAATGGAGTTAATAAACCGTAAGTTGACGAAACGGTAATTAATCGTCAGAAGTTTTGTAACTTTAGAATAACTATTTCAAAAAACTAATCTTGTTTCTTAAACTTTAATGAATGTAATTATGCAATCGCCTTTTGACCTCAGTAAACCCATCGCCATCGGCAGTGACCATGCAGGATTTGATTACAAAGAAGCGTTGATTTCTTTTTTGGAAGGCAAAGGACTGTCGTTCGAAGATTTCGGCACTCACAGTAAAGACTCAACTGATTATCCGGATTATGCGCATCCCGTAGCTACAGCCGTAGCTGAAGGAAAAGCCGCCATGGGTATTTTAATTTGCGGCAGCGCCAATGGTGTGGCTATGACGGCCAATAAACACCAAAGTATCAGGGCGGCAATTTGTTGGGGCGAAGAACTGGCCCAACTGGCAAGAGAACATAACAATGCAAATATTATTTGCATTCCCGCCAGGTTTGTAACAGAAAGCGACGCAGAAAAAATGGTGGCACAATTTATTACAACTAATTTCGAAGGTGGCCGGCATGAAAGAAGAGTTGAAAAAATTGCCTGCGCTTAAAAGACAGTTTCCATTTATCAATTTTTTCTTTTTTGTTTTTCTTTTTCCTTTATTTTTAAGGCTTTCAACAAGAAAAACAATCAATCAATGCTTAAAAAATTAATCTTTTACTTTTTTCTTTTTGTTCCGGTTTTTTCTATCGCACAAAAAAAAGATAAACAGGCAAAAAAGGCAGCTGCAACCATTACCATCGACGATTTAAAATCACGTCTTGCCATCATTGCCAGTCCCGAAATGGAAGGAAGAAATACCCCTTCTGCCGGATTGGAAAAAGCAGCCGATTATATTTCATCGCAATTCAAATCTTTTGGCTTATTGCCCGGCAATAACGGTAGTTACCGACAAACCTATCCTTTGTACCAGGACGAAGTCATCAGTTCTGCAATGCAAGTCAATGAGGAAGCCATGGTAGAACAACAAGATTTTACACCTTTTTCAAGAAATTATGCCGCCGATATGTATTTTTCGCAAGCAGTTTTTGCCGGCTATGGCATTGTAGATGAAGGCAAGCGAAATGATTATAAAGGGCTCGATGTAACCGGCAAACTGGTAGTAATTCTGAATGGTACCCCCGACGATTACACAACTGCCAGCCGGAGCTTTCGTTCACCTTCCAGTGTATATGGAAAAATGCAAGCTGCCGCTAAAGAAGGAGCCGCTGCATTATTCATTGTTTTTCCAAAACTGTCAAAAGGATTTTCCGGTTTCTCAGATTCATGGACACGGCAAATCTATAAATCATCGCAAACTATTTTCAGCTTTTTTATTTCAGAAGATGCCGCTGCAAAAATTATTGGTACCGATGGCAATAGTGTGTTGACGCAACTAAAAACCGGTAGCCTGACATCAAAAACCTGCGAAGCTGATATTCATTTGGCTTACAATAAAAAAACAAAAACCTCATCTGCTTCAAACATTATTGGCGTACTCGAAGGTTCAGATTTAAAAGATGAATATGTTTTTATTACTGCCCATTACGATCATCTTGGCAAAAGAGGAGAAGCCATTTATTATGGTGCCGATGATGATGGCTCGGGTACCACTGCCGTTTTGGAAATGGCCGAAGCATTTGCCAAAGCCAAAGCCGATGGGCACGGGCCACGCCGGAGTATCGTTTTCATGACAGTAAGCGGCGAAGAAAAAGGATTGTGGGGCTCAGCTTATTATACAGATCATCCCATTTTTCCATTGGATAAAACAACTGTAGATCTGAATATTGATATGATTGGCAGAACTGATTCCAGCCGGCATTATGGCGATTCACTAAACTATGTATATGTGGTAGGCGATGATAAACTCAGTACCGATTTAAAACCCATTAGCGAAAAGATTAATCAATTATATACCAAATTGGAATTGGATTATAAATTCAATGACCCGAACGATAAAAATCGCATTTACTTCCGTAGCGATCATTATAATTTTGCCGATAAAGGTGTTCCCATTATTTTTTATTACGATGGAATGTTAGGAGCCGATTATCATAAACCTACTGATACACCCGATAAAATAAATTATGCTTTGTATCAAAAAAGAGCCCAGCTCGTTTTTTATACCGCCTGGGAAATGGCTAACAGGGATGAAATGCTAAAAAGAGATTTGAAATTATCTGTTCCGTCTCGCTAAGTAATTCTAAAAATTTTGTTATAAAAGCCTTCTTCAAACGGAAGGCTTTTTTCTTTTATCTTTTTTCATGCATCGCTTCAGGATGAAATGGCGTTACTAAATAGTGTAACCGCTTTTCTATGAAATCTGAATCCTGACCTTTCTTCATAAAAAAATTCCCGGCCAGTGGTCGGGAGTTTTCTTTACCATCCTAATATCCAGGCAAAAATTAATGGAGCGACAATGGTAGCATCACTTTCCACAATAAATTTGGGTGTATCGATATCCAGTTTGCCCCAAGTGATTTTTTCATTGGGAACGGCACCGGAATACGAACCGAATGAAGTTGTAGAATCGCTGATCTGGCAAAAATATTTCCAGAATGGAACGTCATGCCATTCCAAATCCTGGTACATCATGGGCACTACACAAATAGGAAAATCGCCGGCTATACCGCCACCGATTTGAAAAAATCCAACTCCTTTATCACCGGCATTCTTTTTATACCAATCGGTCAACCACACCATATATTCAATTCCACTTTTAACAGTTGATGCCTGTAATTCACCTTTTACCACATAACTGGCAAAAATATTTCCGGTGGTACTGTCTTCCCAGCCCGGTACTACAATGGGAATATTCTTTTTTGCTGCCGCTACGACCCAACTGTCTTTTTCATCTATTTCATAATACTGCTCCAATTCGCCACTCAAAATTGTTTTATATAAAAATTCATGCGGAAAAAATCTTTCACCGTTTTCTTCAGCCAGGTTCCATTGCTTGAGCAAATGTTTTTGTAAACGTCGGAAAGCTTCTTCTTCCGGAATGCAAGTATCGGTTACCCTGTTATAATGATTTTCCAGTAAATCCCATTCCTGTTGCGGCGTCAAGTCGCGGTATTCCGGTATGCGTTTATAGTGAGAATGGGCTACAAGGTTCATAATATCTTCTTCTAAATTGGCACCTGTGCAGGAAATGATGTCCACTTTATCTTGTCGAATCATTTCAGCTAATGAGATGCCTAATTCGCCGGTACTCATGGCGCCGGCAAGGGTAACCATCATTTTGCCGCCTTCGTTTTTCAGTTTTTCATACCCTTTAGCAGCATCAACGAGAGCTGCAGCATTAAAATGTCTGTAATGATGTTCAATAAATCCGGAAACAGGTCCTTTTTTCATGTTGGTTCTAATTTTTAGCCGCCTTCATATCACAATACTGTGAGACCCTGCGGAAGATTTTTGCAAATCGCAAAATATTATTGACACAAAAATACAGGTTTGTATAATAAAAATTCCGCTCCGTACATGGCGAAGCGGAATTTTATGTCAGTAAAATCTTTCGTTGTTGATAGAACAGGTTATTTAGATTTTGCTGATTGTTTGATAAACACGCCATTGGTTACTGCCGCTTGATTGTAAAACCAGTTGCTTGTCGGCATTTTCCAATGTGATGTAGTATTGAATTGTATTATTTTTTGACACTTCTATCAAATCACTTATCCAGTAATTTTTATAATACTTATTTTTCAAAGTAGCTTGTAAACTAATGGGCAGGTTTTCCAACCTGATGTGACGAGAAACGCCGAGCAGGTCACCGCCTTCATTATAATAGGCATACACATATTTATCATTGTAAAAAAATGTTGCCATGTAATAATTTTGTGCCACCGTCCAGTTTACATCCTTGGCGGTAGTAAACTCCGTTTTAAAGGCATTCAATACTTGTTGGTTTACATTTTCTTCCCCGGCAAAAGCATTCACTGTGCTTATCGTAATGGCCAGCATAATAATCATCTTCTTCATTGTCTAAAATTTTAATGATGTTGGTTTAACGGTTCAAAACTACTATCTGTTACACCTTGCTTCAAGCCAAATATGACCATTGGTAAGGAGTGTTAAGGAGTCTTAACAGATAGTATTAAATGGGCCGATGTAAAAATAAATTTGGTAGATACAGAAAGTATTTAGATATTTGTCTAATTATATAATTGTACAAATAAAGATGAATTTAGTTTTCAAAGCCTTAAACGATCCGACCCGCAGGGAAATATTGGAATTGCTTCAAAAAAAAGACATGACAGCCGGTGAAATCGCCGAGCAATTTGATATTTCGTTTCCCAGCATTTCGCATCACCTGGATTTGCTGCGGCAGGCCAAACTGGTATTGAGTGAAAAAGAAGGACAATTTGTGTATTACTCCTTAAACACTACGGTTGTAGATGATATATTAAAATGGTTGATTCAATTCAAAACGAAAAAAAAATAATATGAATAAAGTATTCAATAAACTTATTGGTTTGGTCATCATTATTCCCGGTATTTACCTCGCAATTGTTTGGCCCCATATTGCCGATGCCATTCCCATTCATTTCAATATAGAAGGTCAGCCTGACAAAATGGGCAATAAGAATGATTTATTGCTTTTGGTTATCATACTTTCCGTATTCAGCCTCTTGCTATTTTTATTATTAAAAAACATTTACAAACTGGATCCTAAAAAAAATGCAGCGGCTAATAAAGATCGCCTCATAAAAATTGGATTTGCCGTAGCAGTTTTTATTATGTGTATCAATTGTTTTTTCATTTACAATGCCAAAGCCGGTACCAATAGTTTTAAAGTAGGCATTCTATTAAGTGTTGTCGGATTGTTTTTTGCCATTCTTGGTAATTATATGCCAAACCTAAAACCTAATTATTTTGCCGGTTTTCGTTTGCCATGGACACTCGAAAATCCGGAGAATTGGAAAAAAACACATGCCCTTGCCGGTAAACTCTGGGTTGGAGGCGGTATGTTCCTGGCCATTATTTGCCTGTTCATTCCATCCGTAATAGCCATTATCGTATTTTTTACAGTACTGATCATTATTACTATCATTCCTTGTTATTATTCATATAAGATGTTTCGCAAGAAAAAAACTGTCAATTCATAAATCAAAATCATCTCAAAAAATAAATTATCAATTACTTAGCCCACGCATATTTATCATTTCATCGTCCCGAAATCCTAGTGGGCAACATGATTAGTGATTTTGTAAAAGGCAAAAAGAAAAATACCTACCCTGTTAATATACAGCGGGGAATTTTATTGCATCGCCTGATAGACCGGTTTACAGATATACACGAAGCTACAAAAGAGGCCAAACTGATTTTTCAACCCAAATACAGATTGTACAGTGGTGCTTTTGTAGATGTTGTGTATGATTATTACCTGGCCAATGATGCCAGCTATTTTACCGAAAATTCTCTTTTTCAATTTTCGCAAGAAGTATATCAATCTATCGATACCTACGAAAAATGGCTGGAGCCAAAATTTGCTTCCTTCTATCCATATATGAAAAAACAAAATTGGCTGTATGCTTACCGAACGCCTGTTGGGATTCAAAAAAGTATGGCAGGTCTGGCTCGCCGTGCAAAATATATAGATGACAGCCAGCCTGCTTTTCAACTATTTGAAAAAAATAATCAACTATTAGAGGATTGTTCTCGTCATTTCCTCGCTGACGTAGTACCTTTTGCTTTTAAAAAACTGACTGACCTCCTGGAACAAGAGTCTTTTTAATAGATAAATGGTAACCCATAAGCAAAGTTTTCGTTTTACATTTGTATCTTCAAAGTACTTGTAATTGTACTATTAAAAAAAATTCAAAAGATGAAAAAAAATATTTGTTTGCTGCTGTTGCTTCAATTGATATTCTTTTCACTGCTAGCGCAAAAAAGTAATTTACCTGCTGTAGATAAATCGCCGATGGATATGGCTTATTACCCGCACCATTATCCTTCACTGAAATTGCAAAATAAAGTTACCGAACCACTGGCAGCAAGAATTATATACAGTCGCCCACAAATAAAAGGCCGTGAAATTTTCGGTACATTGGTAAAGTATGGAGAAGTATGGCGGCTCGGCGCCAATGAAGCTACGGAAATTCAGTTTTTCAGAAATGTAATTATCAATGGTAAAATGATTCATAAAGGCCGTTATACTTTGTATGCATTGGTTAACCAAGATAATTGGACAATGATTCTTAATCGTGAAACAGATATTTGGGGAGCATTTAAATATGATGCCGCCAAAGATGTGATACGTGTATCTGTGCCGGTACAACATACCGATGAACCGGTTGAATATTTATCAATGCTTTTTGAAAAAGCGGCCGGCGGCTGCAACCTCGTCATTGCCTGGGATAAAGTACAAGTAGCGATGCCAATAACTTTTTAATAAAAAAAATTATGAAAACGTTCATTTCCTTCATTTGCCTGGTGACTATTTCCATTGCCTGCAATAATCAAAATAAAGAGCCCATCACTCTTGACCTGAATGAGAATGACAGCCTTTCTATCAAACCCAATAATGTCATCAACCCTTTCGATCCAATTGATATTTCACCTATGGATATGAGTTATTTCCCGGAAGATTATCCGCAAAAGAAAATGTCGAAAGAAACCACCGATTTACCAAAAGCAAGAATCATTTACAGTCGGCCGCACCTCGCCGGCAGAAGGCTTTTTGTCAATTTATTGAAATACGGTGAACCCTGGCGGCTTGGTGCCAATGAAGCTACAGAAATAGATTTTTACAAATCGGTTACCATTTTATCAAAAAAATTTAACCCCGGCCGTTATGTTTTGTATTGTATTCCGGAAAAAGATAATTGGACCATTGTATTCAACAGTAATATCGACAGTTGGGGTTTACATCCTGATGCATCGAAAGATATAGACCGGTTTACTATTCCGATCACAATGAAAGAAAAATCGCAGGAATACCTAACGATTTATTTTGATCCTACAAAAACAGGTGCCGACCTCGTGATGCGCTGGGGTTTCATTGAAGCCAGGTTACCCATTTCATTTTAATTCGAAAAACTGCATGATGCCGTTTTTGGGTTTTCGAAAGGAATAATTCGATATTTACACCATGTGTGGCATTGCCGGCATACTACAAATAGAACCACAGCAAACAGCAGAGGCTTCCCAACATTTGCAACAGCAATTAAAGCAAATGAATCGGGCGTTGCAGCATCGGGGTCCTGATGGCGAAGGCACTTGGGTCGAGCAACATGGCCTTATCGGGTTGGCGCATCGTCGTTTAGCGATTATTGATTTAAGTGCTGCCGGAGAGCAACCGATGGAGGTAAAAGGACTTACACATCACCGTTATTACATTGTACATAATGGAGAAATTTATAATTACCACGAAATAAAAAAACTGCTGGCCGATAAAGGCTATTCTTTTACGACGAAAACCGATACGGAAGTCATAGCCGCTGCTTACGATTGCTGGCAGGAAAACTGTCTTCAATATTTTGATGGCATGTTTGCTTTTGCACTTTGGGATGAAGAAAAAAAAGAACTCTTTGCTGCAAGAGACCGTTTCGGTGAAAAACCATTTTTTTATTGTACCCAACAACAACAATTTTTTTTCGCTTCCGAAATGAAAGCATTATGGGCAGCCGGTGTGGAACGTCATGTAAATCCCTCAATGTTGTTCAATTTTTTAACGCTGGGCTACACCGGCCATCCACAACAACCCGGTGATACTTTTTACAGCTATGTGCAACAACTTCCGCCGGCCACTTATTTAAAATATTCGATAGCCGACAAACAATTATCGCTTCAAAAATATTGGGAAATCAATGCAGAGCAACCATTGATTGATATTAGCGAAACAGATGCCATAGATACTTTCAAAGAGCTTTTTAGCACATCTGTACAAAGGAGGTTGCGTAGTGATGTGTCACTGGGCAGTTCGCTCAGCGGCGGACTCGATAGTTCTTCCATTGTAGCCACCATGCATTCAATGTTATCCAATTCATTTACAAGTTTTACAGCCGTCTTCCCCGGATTTGCACATGATGAATCTGCTTATGCAGAAAAAATTGCTTCCCAATTTCAAACAACACATTTGACTACTACCATGTCGGTAAATGATTTGGTGACCGATTGGGAAAAACTCTGTTATCACCAGGAAACACCATTCGGTTCCGCCAGTATTTATGCACAATACAAAGTGTACGAACTGGCCGCACAACATGGCGTGAAAGTGCTGTTGGATGGACAAGGTGCCGATGAAATACTAGCCGGTTATCCGAAATTTTATAAATGGTATTGGCAGGAACTATATGCACAAAAAAAACTAAACAGTTCTCAAGAACACAAAGCCGCAAAAGCATTGGGAATAAAAGAAAAGTTTGGCTTGGCCAATAAAATGGCGGCTCTTTTTCCCGGCCTGGCCGGCGATGTGCTCAAAGAAATAAAAAACAAAAGAGCTTTATCCCGGCATGACATTGCACCGGATTTCATCCGCCTGCAACAAAAAAAGACTTTCTATACCACTCCGGAAAAGTTTACACTCAATAATGTTTTACATTTTCATACATTTTCGCATGGCCTTGAAGAGTTATTAAAATTTGCCGACAGGAATGCTATGGCACATGGCAGAGAAATTCGATTACCATTCCTATCACATGAATTAGTCGAATTTATTTTTAGCTTGCCACCGCATTTCAAAATAAAAAATGGTTGGACCAAATGGTTGCTACGGCAAGTCATGCAATCAACTTTACCCGAAGACATTGTGTGGCGCATAAATAAAATTGGCTTTGAGCCGCCGCAACAGAAATGGATGCTAAATAAACAACTCAGGGAAATGATTTTTACGGCCAAAGAAAAATTGGTTCAACATAAAATTTTACACCCAAAAATTTTACAAATCGATAGTAAAGCACATGCAGCCAATGCCGCAAGCGGATATGACTGGCGATATCTTACAGCAGCTTATTTATTTCAGCAATAAAAATTTTGAAAAAAAAAACCCGAACCAAATAGCCCGGGTTTTATTGTGAGAATGAATAAGGGTTTAACTTTTTTGTTTTTTAAACTGATCATACACTTCCATCATTCCGTTTGCATACGCTTTAACGAGATACCATTTTTTGGCATCATGCAGTGTAATATGAAATTCCATACCGGCATCGCTGCTCAATTCAGTAACAATATGAATTTTCTTTCCTTCAAAACGTTTTTTCACTTGTGCAAGAAGATAGGCCGGAAGATTTTGTTCTCCATAAAAACGTGTCGTTTGAATAATATTTCCCTCAGTGTCATACTCTACCCGATGGTCAATACTGTTTCGTATAAAACTAACGGTAAAAGTATTCCCGTTTTCATGCCATTTTACAGATTGTGCATTGGGAAAGGTTGCTTTAAATGAAGCTTTTACTTTTTCGTTGATGTCGGTATTTGTATTGGCCATTAACTGAATGGATAATAAACCGGCGACTAATACAATAACTAATTTTTTCATGGCTAATGTTTTAAAGGTGAATAATGATTACAATTTACAATCGTTGCAAAGCGGCAACAAGTGAAGAGATGACTATCGGTGTTAATGAATGTGAAAAAGAAAAATATTTTGCGTTGGAATAAAAGAAAATCACGGATAAATAATGAATGCAGTCAACCGAACCATTGAATAGCCCTACCGAATTTGAAATGGTAAGCAAGTGTTAAAGCCCAAGTCATGCGGGATAAGCGGTTCGCAAAAATATCTTTACTTTGCTTTTCAAAAAACAAACAAAGATGAGTTCAAAAAATATGAAAAAAGCCACTGCGTATATTCATGCAGGTGCTACACCCGATGCATCAACCGGTGCTATTATGACACCCATTTTTCAAACATCCACTTTTGTGCAGGAAGCTCCCGGTCAAAACAAAGGATATGAATATGCCCGCAGTCAAAACCCTACAAGAACAGCCCTCGAAGAAGCACTGGCAATTATTGAAAACGGACAATACGGGTTGGCGTTTAGCAGTGGCGTAGCCGCCACTGATGTAGTTATGAAAATGTTGTCGCCCGGCGATGAAGTTGTTTGTGGCAATGATATGTATGGCGGCACTTACCGATTATTCACAAAAGTATTCGAACGTTTTGGTATTGTATTTAGCTATGTGGATACAACCGCTATTGCCAACGTAGAAAAAGCAATAACCGATAAAACAAAACTGGTATGGGTAGAAACACCAACCAATCCATTAATGAATATTACAGATATAGCTGCCGTAGCCAAAATAACCCAATCAAAAAACATATTGCTGGCAGTTGATAATACTTTTGCTTCGCCTTATTTGCAAAATCCGCTTGACCTTGGTGCCGATATAGTCATGCATTCCGTCACCAAATACCTTGGTGGCCACAGCGATGTTATCCAGGGAGCTTTAATCATGAATGACGCTGCACTGAGAGAAAAATTATACTTCTTACAAAAAAGTTGCGGTGCTGTTCCCGGCCCGATGGATTGCTTTTTGGTATTACGTGGCATCAAAACATTAGGCGTCAGAATGAAAGCACATTGTGAAAACGGTAAAAAAATTGCACATTGGCTTCGCCAACATGATAAAGTAAAGAAAGTGTATTGGCCCGGATTTGAAGACCATCCCGGCCATGCAGTTGCCAAGCAACAAATGCATGATTTCGGTGGCATGTTATCCTTCGAATTAAAAAATGATAATGTAGAAGAAGCCAAAAACGTTTTATCTTCTACCCGTTTATTTTCATTGGCCGAGAGCCTCGGTGGTGTTGAATCACTTATCAATCATCCGGCCAGTATGACACATGCTTCTATTCCGAGAGAAGAGAGAATTAAAAACGGGCTGAGTGATTCATTGATAAGAGTCAGTGTTGGCATTGAAGATGCCGACGATCTAATTGATGACCTGGCTCAGGCAATTGGCGCATGACAAATTCTTTTCAAAAAATAAAAGTCTTACTAAACAAGAAGGCTGAATTTTATAACCGGCCTTCTTTTATTGAAAAAGATCCGATAGTTGTTCCACATCGTTTTACACTACAACAGGATATTGAAATTGCCGGCTTTTTTGCTGCTATTTTCGCTTGGGGTATTCGACAAACTATTATCCGCAAAACAACCGAGTTGATGCAATTGATGGATCATGCCCCGTATCAATTTTGCTTGCAGCATACACAAAAAGATTTACAAAAACTTGTAAATTTTAAACATCGCACCTTCAATACAACCGATTTACTGTATTGCATTTCCTTTTTACAATTTCATTTTTCGACCAATCAAAGCCTTGAAAAAGCTTTTACTATGCATGGTTATGATGTTGAAAATATGCTTATCGGATTTCACAATTACTTTTTTTCCTTAGAAAATTTTCCACCCAGAACACGAAAACATATTGCCACACCAAGTAAAGGAGCTACATGTAAAAGATTGAATATGTATCTACGCTGGATGGTTCGCCGGGATGAAAAAGGAGTTGATTTTGGTCTTTGGAAAAAAATAACACCGGCCTGCCTGGTCTGTCCTTTGGATGTACACGTAGCAAGAGTAGCCCGTAAACTTGGTATTTTAACACGCCGCCAAACAGATTGGCAAGCGGCGCTTGAGCTCACCAACAATTTACGAACTTTAGATAAATCTGACCCGGTAAAATATGATTTTGCCTTGTTTGGCCTTGGTATCACCGAACATTATTAACCATGCACCCTGAATTGATTCAACATATCAACCACAGTTTGGATTGCCAGCTACCGGAAACGGATTCAATGGAAAAATTAAAATCCTTATTGACAAATCATATCAATGAACTGATCAATCACCAATTCGAATTGTTAATTCAACATTTGTATCGTATTGACGTTTCAGAAGAAAAAATAAAAACACTGCTCGCCAATAACAATGGCGAAAATGCGGCCGGTATCATTGCTACTTTAATTATAGAAAGACAATTGCAAAAAATCAATACTCGCCGTCACACAAAACGCCGTGATGATATACCTGATGATGAACAATGGTAATGCAGGTTATTCTAAGGCCCGGCCACCCAGCAAAAGCGCATAAGCATCCACTTTATGAAATTGATAAGCCCTTTCAAAAATAACTTCCGGCGAAATTTCATCTTGCGGTAAACTATCAATTGGGTTACTATGTAAAACAATACATTGCTTTTGGCTTTGCACATAACGGCTGCTTTCGGGAATAATATTTGATTTTTCCAAAAGCTTACCGGCAATTTTTAAAACATCATTTGTACTGACTGTAACGCCTTTTATTGTCAACGTATGCAACGGCAATACTTTATCGAGTCCAAGCAAGGCAGAAACTTTGGCTACTTTATCCATATCCGGAAACAAGGGAGCAATATCTTTATCCATTACA
>JAGQWM010000050.1 GCA_020437365.1 Chitinophagaceae bacterium
AAAAGACGCTAAGGCGCAAAGTTTCGCAGAGGATTTATTTATTCTTTCTTCCAAACCAATGCGCTGGCGCCGAGGATGGCGGCATCTGCTTCGGGCAATTCGCTGAAAAGGATTTTTACTTTATTCTTAAAACATTGCACCAAATGGGCTTCCATAGCTTTTTGTGCTGGCGCTAAAAGCAGGTTGCCGGCTTTGGTTAGCCCGCCGAATAAGACAATGGCTTCGGGAGATGAAAACATGACAAAATTGGCCAGGGCTTCTCCCAGGATGTCGCCGGTATATTCAAATATTTTTTTTGCAATAGCATCACCTTGCATGGCTGCTTCATAAACAACTTTGCTGGTCAATAATTTTTCATCATTTATTTGTCGCAATAAACTATCGGTTTGCGGATTTTCCGCCAGCATTTTAATAGCAGTTTCGGCAACGCCGGTGGCAGAAGCATAAGATTCCAAACTGCCCCTGATGCCGGTACCTTTGTGCATTCGTCCGTTATGACGAATGATAGTATGCCCCAGTTCGCCGGCAAATCCATCATGCCCTAAAACAATTTGCCCGTTTATAACAATACCACTTCCCACGCCTGTGCCCAACGTAATCATGATAAAATCTTCCATGTCTTTGGCACAACCATATATCATTTCGCCCATAGCGGCGGCATTGGCATCGTTTGTCAGTTGTACCGGCAAGCCGAATTTTTCGCTTGCCAGTTTGGCAAAAGGAACAATCCCTTGCCAGGAAAGGTTGGCCGCATATTCAATGGTTCCCGTGTAGTAGTTGCCGTTAGGTGCGCCTACGCCGATACCGGCAATATTGGCAATGCCACCTTGTTTATTTATCAAGGGTAAAAGATGTTCGTATAAATTTTCAATATAGGTGTTGATATCATCATCATGATTTGTGAGCATACTATCCTGCACCAAAATCGTTCCTTCACGGTTCACAATACCGAACTTTGTATTTGTGCCGCCAATATCAATACCGATTGCAAATGATGACATGATTTTTATTTTTTAATGTCCTTCGCTTACTGCAGCGTCATAATCGATGCCTTGTTTGTTGAGAATTCTTTTTACCATAAATGCATACAAGGCAATGTAAGCAAAACATAAAGCCGCAATTATATAAGAGTGATGAATGCCAATGACATCAGCAATTTTTCCCTGGATGGGCGGAATAATACCACCACCGAGAATCATCATAATTAAAAACGCCGAACCTTGCGAAGTGTATTTGCCGATGCCGGCAATGGCCAGGCTGAAAATACTCGGCCACATGATAGAACACATCAAACCGCCACTCAGAAATGCATAAATAGCTACTTGGCCATCTGTCATTAAACCAATCGCCATAGCCAAAACACCCAACAATCCGAATATCAATAAAGTTTTGGCCGGTTTATCTTTTGTAATATAAAATGCACCAATTTGTATAAAGATGCAAATGACGTAATAATACAAAGGTTGCATATCATATTTCGCCAAGGTATTGATGCCAATAAGTATGGCAAATGCAATGAGTGGTACAATAAATTTTAAAATGGATTTTGTTTTTTCCGTAAAATTAAATGCACTGATGGCGCCGGTCCAACGCCCAATCATCAAACTGCCCCAATACATCACTATATAAGGAGTGGCTTCAGATGCAGAATGTGAACCGAAGTTTTCTTGTTTTAAAAGTTCACCGAGGTTAGAGCCAATGCCTACTTCCACACCTACATAAACAAAAATGGCCAACATGCCCAATACCAATTGCGGATATTGCATGGCGCCCCAACCTTTTGCATTTTTCTGAGCCCTCATTTTTGCAAATAATAATCCGCCAACGGCGACAAGTAAAGCGCCGAGTAACCATTTTAAGCGATACATTTCCATGGCATGTTTTTCGGCATCTGTTGCTTGGCTCATATCCGTTTTATAGGTATTAAATACAGGGATAAAAAATGCAAATAAAAGAGCCGTCATAATAAGTAAAGTCAACAGTGCTTTATTGGCTTTCTCGGTTTTTTCCAACAATTTTCCCGAAGGGACTTTTTTAGAAAAATAAAACATAGCGGCGGCGGCAATAAATAATAAGCCGACGAAAATGTACAACTGAATGACTTTGGATAAACTCAACGAAGCAATTTGATCATCGCTGATAGCAGCTGTAGTACCAAATAATGCAAAGGCAACAACTAAAGGACCTACGGATGTGCCGAAAGAATTGATACCGCCACCAAGATTGACACGACTGGAACCTGTAGCCGGATCGCCGAGAGCAATAGCAAAAGGTTGCGCAGCGGTTTGTTGCAATGAAAAACCCAATGCCACTATAAAAAAACCAATCAACATACCGGCAAAACTATCGCCACGAACAGCCAGAATCATTGCGGCAGCACCCAACGCAGAAAATAATAGTCCGTAGATAATACTGTTTTTAAAACCCCATTTTCCTACAAGGTCTTTACCACCGAATGCACCATAAGCAAATAAAGCCAACGCCCCAATATAATAAGCCGTGTAAAAAGCAAAATCAATAAGCTGGCTTTGAAATTGATCTAAATGAAAATAATGTTTGCAAAAAGGGATAAAAACACTGTTGCCTGCTGCAATAAATCCCCAGAAAAAAAATACGGTTACCAAAGTGCTTAAAGCGCCGTAATTGGTCGGTTGTTTGGTCTGGCTCATATATAAAAATTGAATTTTTTAAAACATTGCGTGAATGTAAAACTTTTTTATGCTCTTTTTAAAATCAGGCTGGAATCGAAAATAGGGAATAATAAACAGACACCATTTTTTTTGGTTTTGATTTCCACTGGAAACAACTTAATTTCAGGCTAACCATAATTGTATAAAATGGAAATCGTACATATAGCGGCAGAATGTTACCCGGTAGCCAAAGTAGGTGGCCTGGGCGATGTAGTCGGGGCCTTGCCCAAATACCAAAATGAACTCGGCCATACGGCCAAAGTAGTAATGCCGATGTACCGCACAAAATTTTTATACGACAACCAATGGGAATTGGTGCATGAAGGTAGCCAGCAAATAGGCACTCATCAATTTCATTACAGCATTATAAAAGAGAAAACGAATCAACTCGGTTTCGATTTATACCTAATCGACATCAATGGCGTATTGGACAGGGAAAAAGTGTATGGCTATGAGGATGACACGGAAAGGTTCCTTGCTTTCCAGGTAGCTGTTTGTGATTGGATAAATCGATGGACACACCGGCCCGATGTTATTCACTGTCATGACCATCACACAGGATTGATTCCTTTTTTGGTGAAATATGCCATTGCATTGAAAGAAAACCTGAAAGATATTCCCACTGTTTTTACCATTCATAATGCACAATACCAAGGTTGGATGAGTTGGGATAAATATGCTTTACTACCGGCATTTGATAATTGGAAATGGGGTATGCTCGATTGGAATGATATGATAAACCCAATGGCTGCAGCTGTAAAATCGGCCTGGCGGGTTACCACTGTTAGTCAAAGTTATTTGCAGGAATTGTACCAAAAAGCTAACGGTCTCGAACAATTGTTTTTGGAAGAACGGCAAAAATGCAGTGGTATTTTGAATGGCATTGATACAAAAGTCTGGAACCCTGCAACAGATGAAATGATAGTAAAGACATACGATAAAAAAACAGTAGCGAAGGGGAAATTGAAAAATAAAAAAGAACTGGCAGAAAAATTTGGCCTCGATATTGATAAGCCGTTGATTTCTTTTATTGGCCGATTAGTAGAAGAAAAAGCGGCAGATTTATTGCCGGAAGCTATTAGTCAATCTATATACGAACATAATGGCCAAGTCAATTTTCTGGTGTTGGGTTCCGGCCATACAGGTATAGAAAACCAGTTCAAAAAAATGAATCAGCAGTTCAAAGGGTATTTTAATTCGTATATTGGGTACAGCGAACCGCTCAGCCATTTGATTTACGCCGGTAGTGATTTTTTATTGATGCCGAGCAGGGTAGAACCTTGTGGTTTAAATCAAATGTATGCATTGCGGTATGGAACGGTACCGATGGTCAGAAGCATTGGTGGATTGAAAGACACGGTAAAGGATATGGGAGAAAAAGAAGGATTTGGCATCCGGTTCAATCATGCAACGGTGCAGGAAATTACGTATGCTGTTGGCCGTGCTATTGATTTACATCAGCATAGAACTGAACAATTCGATTGGATGCGTGGTTTTATGATGGCGATTGATCATTCATGGGATAGTTCGGCGCAGCAATATATAGATGTGTATCAGTCATTGCAAAAAAAATAATTTATGGCGAAGAAAACAATCAGCAATTCGAAAGAAATCTTATCCATCATTTTGGGCGGTGGTGCGGGTTCCAGGTTATTCCCATTGACAGCCGACCGTTCTAAACCAGCTGTTCCCATTGCAGGAAAATACCGTTTGGTAGATATTCCTATTTCCAATTGCCTGAATAATGGAATCGGAAGAATGTTTGTATTGACACAATTCAATTCAGCATCCCTGAACCGCCATATCAAAAACACTTATCATTTTAGTGCTTTCAGCAAAGCCTTTGTAGATATTTTGGCGGCCGAGCAAACCCCTGATAACACAACCTGGTTTCAAGGCACTGCCGATGCGGTGCGACAGGGATTGAGACATATTGAAAGGTCGGAAAGTGATTATGTTTTGATTTTATCCGGCGACCAATTGTACCAGATGAATTTTGCAGAAATGCTGGAAAACCACAAAGCATTGGATGCTGCTATTTCGGTCGCTACCATACCCGTATTAGAGAAAGAAGCTCCGGAATTTGGCATTTTAAAATCCGGTGAAGGGTACATCAAATCCTTTATTGAAAAACCGGATAAATCATTATTGCCCGATTGGGTAAGTGATACGGGCGAAGAAATGAAAAAGCAAGGCAGGAATTATTTAGCGTCGATGGGCATTTATATTTTCAATACAAAATTGCTGTTGGAATTGTTGCGCAATGAATGTAAAGAAGCCACCGATTTTGGCAAAGAAATTATTCCCTATTCCATTCATAAATACAAAGTGGCCAGTTATCAGTATGATGGCTATTGGACCGACATTGGAAATATATATTCTTTCTTTGAAGCCAATCTGGATTTGACAAAGGCTTTTCCATCATTTAATTTGTTTGATGAAGACCAAAGCATTTTCACCCGCCCAAGAATGTTGCCGCCGGCAAAAATCAGCGGCACTACTTTGGAGCAATCCATCATTGCCGAAGGCTGCATCATTCATGCGGCTAAAATAGAAAGATGTGTTATTGGTATTCGTTCCAGGATTGGGAAAGGCAGTACACTGAAAAATGTGTATGTCATGGGAAATGATTATTACGAATCTATCAATGATATAGAACAGATGGCTACACAAGGGCTTCCGTTAATGGGCGTTGGCGATAATTGTAAAATTGAAAATGCGATACTCGACAAAAATGTTCGCATAGGCGACAACGTGAAAATAACCGGCGGCAATCATTTAAGCGATACGGATCATGCATTATATGGTGTGAAAGACGGAATTGTTGTTGTGAAGAAACACGCCGTCATTCCCGATGGGTTTGAGATTTGAATGGAAAAATTATAGCAGAAACCCCCAAATGACTCGTTGAAAATAGCTTCCCCTGTCGTTTGCCATCTTTTCTACCATCGCTTTTAATTCTTCGTAGTCTTTCATTTTACCTTTTTTGGGCGGCTTTATAATACTGGTATCTACACCATTGATTTGAAGTTTCGTGGCTATCCAACTTGTATGCATTCTCGGAATGGTAATACCGAGAATCATACCCGGTAATCCGTGGATGCCTAAAGGCCCGCCGCTAATCATAATTTCATCAGTATAAAATGCAAAGACATATACACTGTCGAAAAGAATGGTATAGGCTTTGCGACAATTGAAACCCGCAATATTTCTTGTTTCATGAGGCACCATTTTCCACTTCATTTTTAACAATGAATCACTCAGTAAATAGGTATTATCGAAAATGAATTTTGTATCTGTAAAAGTATTTGTAGTGTAATCAGAATAGGTAATATTATCATCAGCATAATTATCATCCCAGGGTGTCCGGCTTTTTGCATCTTTATGGTCCAATAAATAAACGGCCTTGTTGTCTTTGAAAGTAAAATGATAAAAGCTGCTTGAAAATTTGGGTAACTTTTCTGTGATCATTTGCCCAAAAACGCTATTGCCATATAGAGCATGTAAATTACTTCTTTCCTCAAATTCTATCATTCCACTGCTGATAAATTGCTGGGCATACAATGTATTTGTTACTACCAGTAAGATTATAAAAAGATATTTTTTCATTTCATTTCTTGTTGAAGTTAAAACCCTGCTGGTTTACCATTTTTAGCAATATTCCATGTCAGTGTTAACATCCAATACCTTTTAAGTGTTGTATAATATGATTCCGTGAAGTTATAGCCTGTAAAATTTCGATCATATCCCCGGTTTTGATTCAGTAAATCGTACACGCCGAATTTTGCTTCTAAACTGTTATCCTTGAAAAAGTATTTTGTTAAATCCATATTCCATTTCGTTGAATTATTGTTTTGCGGAAACCTCGGATCTTTCTGTCTCAGTTCCGTATTCAAATTGGTATGAATAATCAGTTTTTTTGAAATGTTGTAATCAAGTCCACAGTATCCTCCAAGCTCCCAATAATCGGCATTGGCAGCATTGTTTACTGTTGCCTCAGAATGAATCCAACCGATATTCGGACTTATATAAAAATTATATTTATCTTTTTTATAGCTACTGAAATTGAGATATAAACGATAGGAAGTATTTATAGTCGTGTTTTTTTGGTTATTGATAAAATCAATTCTCCTGCTCTTGCTAAAATTCGGATTCAATGACATTCGGAAATTATTTTTAATCTTAAATGAATAGTCTGCACTTAAATTGAAATAATAATTTCCATTTACATTAATGGTCTGATAAATTCTTTTGCCTACACTGTCAACTGTATTGGCCTGAACGAAATCATTTTGTGTAAAACTCAACCAACTTCTGAAATTTATATTTCTTTGTTTTAATACATTATAGGAGCCGTAGCTGGTAGAAAAACTATGATTGAAAGATTGAACTAATCCCGGGTTGCCGATATAAATATTCAACGGGTCTGTAATCACTGTAATCGGTTGTAATTGTTGCAATGAGGGTGCATTCGTGGAACCATTATAGCGAAACCGTAAATTTTTGCTGGGTTTAATTTTATAGTTAAAAACAACCTGGGGAAAAAAGTTGGTATAATTATATTTTGTATTTACTTGGGTCGTTATGTTTTTCTGCGTAAAACGACTGAAGCCCACTGCAGCGCCAAACGAATAGGAATATTTTCTTTTGTTCATCTTAAAGTTGATGCCCGGTGTATTGACCAGCCTGTCAAAAACAAAAGAATTACTGAGTGAATCTGTCAGGATTGTATATTTCCCATTTCCGTCTTTACTAAATGTTTCCCTATCATTACTATTGCTGTTCCAATCAATCGCATGGCTCAATTCCATATAGAAATCCTTAGCCAATGGCTCAGTATATGCAATTTTTGTGGAAATAATTTTATTTGTACTGTTGATAAAATTGTTTTGGTCAATGGTATCAATTTTATGCAAAGTATTTTGATTGTAATATTTATTCAAAGAGTATAAAGTGCCATCACTCTTTGATTGGCTCCAGTTGAATTTTGTATTGATAGAAAGAGTTCTGAATAATTTTTTAAATTTATGAAGCCATAATAAAGTGGAGTTGACAGCACTATTATCAGAATTGTTGTGACTGTTTTGATTGCTGGTATTCAGGCTGTCATTATTGGCTGCAAAAGTTTCAGAATAAAAATCAACATTGCGAAAAGTATTCTTTTTATTCAATTGACTAGTCCATTTCAATGTGTTGCTGGAATCTATTTGAAATTCTAACGTCAAGTTGGCTGCATGTTTTACATTGGACATAGCATTTTGACTATTGTTATTTGATTTCAAAACACTATCCGGATTTTCTCCAAGAAAAGTTCTTGAGTAATTTGTAGTTGTACCTGCGGAATTTATTTTACTGAATTTATAGCCACTATTAAATTTTTGTTTATTGTCATGGCCAAATTTATTACTGTAGTGTAACCCTCCGTTCCAGTTGACGGGAATGCCATTTCGCCCGCCATAATAATCTTCACCGTCATTGTTAATATAAATACTTACACCACCTCCGGCATCTACTTCTGAATTCATATTTAAACCGCCGCCATAATTTATCCTGTCATTCCAGTCAAGGTTCGTTTGCCCGGTATTACTCATAATGAAATAGCCGGCTATCTTACGACTATTTTTAAAAGCATTCAACATCAAAGAATTATTGTATCTATTTTTCAAGCCACCGGATAGTTCGGCTTTGCCAAAATAACCGGAAAGTTTTTTCATTTTCAGGTTAATGGTTTTATCCCGTACACCATCATCAATTCCGGTAAATTCGGCCTGGTCGCTTTTTTTATCAAATACCTGTACTTCTTTTACCGCATCGGCTCTCAGATTTTTGGTGGCAATGCCGGGGTCGGTGCCAAAAAATTCTTCTCCATCCACCAATACTTTTTTAACCCGTTCGCCCATGGCCGTTATATTTCCATCCTTATCTACCTGAATGCCCGGCAAGCGTCTTAATAATTCTTCTACATTGGCGCCGGCCCGTACTTTAAAACTATCGGCAGTATAAATCGTCGTATCGCCTTTGATACGGATTGGGGTGCCCGTTCGTAAAATCACATCGGCCAACAATTTTATTTTGGGTGTCATAAAAACAGCTCCGATATTTTTTTGTTCATTCTTTTTTAATTGGAGTGTATCAAAATAATCTCCAAGGTATGGATGCGTAGCCATCAGGATGTATTTACCGGCCGGTAAAGCGTTCAACATAAAGCTGCCATCGGCTTTTGAACGGGTAAAAGCTACCAATGTTGAATCAGATTGGTTCAATAAGGCAATGACAGTATTTTCCCGATTCTTTTTTTCGACTGAATCAGTAACTGTACCTTTAAGAGAAGATGTTTGTGCTGTAGAAATAGAAGTTAGAAAAAGGCTTAATAATATAAGTAAAGCAATTTTTCTCATGATGTGTAATTGAGTAAGTTTGGATTGCAGTTGCAATATAGTGCCTCTAAATGTAGTGTAGAAATTTATTCTTGCTCAAAATAAAATGTTAATTGTTAAAGATTATTAATGGCAGAAAAGCATAAAAAGAAAGCTATTGCGAAGAAAAGAAAGGCCAAAAAAGAAACTTCGGTTAAGAAGACCGTTATACCATCAGCCAACCTTGAACATACTACATACGAATCCTCTCATTACATTGATACCCAAAAACCGGTTTGGAATTTTTCTTTACTCACGGAGGAAGAGGTACGAAATTTTAAAAATGGAACACATGTCCGGTTATATAAAAAATTTGGTGCACATGCCATTCATGTCAATGATAAAAATGGGATGTATTTCTGTGTTTGGGCGCCCAATGCCACGGCTGTTTCCGTAAAAGGCCATTTCAATAATTGGCAAAACGATGAGTATGCATTATTTCCCCGCTGGGATGAATCGGGTATTTGGGAAGGCTTTATTCCAGGATTAGGGAAAGGCGAAGCGTACAAATATAACATTGTAGGATATGCGAAAAGAAGGCTCGATAAAGGAGACCCCTTTGCCAACTATTGGGAAAAAAGGCCGGCTACCGCCAGCATAACCTGGGATCTTTCTTATCAATGGAGCGACCAGGCGTGGATGAAAAAAAGAAAACGAAAAAATTCTTTTGAAGCCCCCTGGAGTATTTATGAAGTGCACCTGGCCAGTTGGCAACGCCCCGATAAAAATGATGCAGAAACTTTTAATACTTACGAACAAATCAAAAATTCATTGGTGCCGTATGTCAAAAAAATGGGTTTTACACATGTGGAATTCATGCCTGTGATGGAACATCCTTATGATGGCAGTTGGGGATATCAGTGCACCGGTTTTTTTGCTGCCACTTCGCGGTTTGGCGATCCGCAAGGTTTGATGGAATTAATCAATGCTTTTCACCATGAAGACATAGGCGTTATTCTTGATTGGGTGCCTTCGCATTTTCCTTATGATGCACATGGGCTTTTCATGTTCGACGGTGCACATACTTACGAATATGATAGCAGGCAAAAAGGTTATCATCCGGATTGGAACAGTTATATTTTTAACTATCAACGAGGAGAAGTTCGTTCTTTTTTATTGAGCAGTGCTGTGTTTTGGTTCGATGTTTTTCATGCCGATGGTATTCGTGTCGATGCGGTGAGTTCCATGTTGAAATTAGATTATTCCCGCAAGGAAGGTGAATGGGAGCCCAATGAGTTGGGAGGCAATGGCAACCTCGAAGCCATTTCATTTATCAAAGATTTGAACGAAGTGATTTACAAAAATTTCCCTGGTGTACAGACCATTGCAGAGGAAGCAACAGATTGGCCCGGCGTTACGAAACCTATAAAAGAAGAGGGTTTAGGCTTTGGTATGAAATGGATGATGGGTTGGATGCATGACACCTTGGATTATTTTAAACTCGATAGTTTGCACCGGCAATTTCATCAGGACAAGTTCACTTTTAGTATGATGTATTTCTATCATGAAAAATTTATGTTGCCGCTCAGTCATGATGAAGTGGTGCATGGCAAAAGCCCGATGTTGTATAAAATGCCCGGCGATGAATGGCAGCAATTTGCCAACCTGCGATTGTTATACACGTATATGTGGGCACATCCCGGTGCCCGATTATTATTTATGGGCAATGAATTTGGCCAAACCAATGAATGGAATTATCAATCGGAATTGCAATGGGATTTACTGGCTTTCGATGCGCATCATCTATTGCAAAACTGTGTGCGGGATTTGAATTTACTTTTGCAAAAAGAAAAAGCATTGCATGGGCATCAATTTGAACCGGAGAATTTTCAATGGGTGGATCTTGACCACCGACAGGAATCGGTCGTTTCTTTTTTGCGAAAAGGGAAGCAACAAAAAGACGATTTATTAATCATTCTGAACATGACGCCCGTGGTGCGGCATGATTGGGAAATTGAAGTGCAGGGGAAAGTTTTTACAACCGAAATCTTCAACAGCGACAGCAATTTGTACTGGGGCTCCGGCAAGGTTTTCAACCCCGAAATCAGGGCCGAAATACTTGATAAGAATCAAAAAAAGTATAAGATGCAAGTAAATTTACCTCCATTGGCAGGAATTATTCTGAAATAATACTTCTTTGGTATAGATTTCGCTTTATAAAAAGGGTCAAAACTTTGAAATTACTATCGTAAATAATAATTTGCATGTGTTATTTTTTGAATAAAATCCAAATGAAAAACCTTATGAAGCGTCATCCATTATTAGTAATCGGCTTGCTCATGTTGGCGCCTTTTACTTACGCCCAAACCAACTTTACAGAAATCACTCCATTGCCACAGGTAGATAGTGCCGGGTATTTTTTGCAAAAGGGATTAACCGAAAAGCAAAATGGCCGTTTGCTGGAATCGTACAAAAATTTCATGAAGGCATTGGCTTATGATGAAAACAGTTTGGCGATTAATAAAGAATTGGCCATTGCTTACTACAACCTTCGCAAATATGCCAACGCCAGGGAAACTTATATCAAATTAGTCAACTTAGGGGAAGCAACTGCCGAGAATTATAAAAAAATTCTTGACTTGTCTTTCCAGCTAAAACAAAAAGATGATGTTTTGGTCTATGCCGGCAAATTGAAAGAAGTGGAGCCCAATGCCAAAGTGGCTTATTATGTTGGCCGTGTCAATTACGATATGGATAATTACGGCGAAGCCATCAAATATTTGAAACAAGCCATTGAAGAAGATCCTACGAATGCACAACCACCGTATTTAATAGCACATAGCTATGCAGATATGATGAATTATAAATTGGCAGTTCCTTATTTCAAACAAGCTATTGCATTAGATACCACGCAAAGTTATTGGATTTATGAACTGAGCCTGATTTGTTACGCCATGAATAATGATAAGGATGCATTGAAATATATGTTAGAAGCAGGAGAGAAGGGTTTGCGAAAAGATAATGATTACTATGAAAACCTGGCCATTGCTTATTTGAATGTTGGCAACCTGGAAAAAGGCGTGGAGATGCTGAATGAAATCCTGAAAAGAAAACCCAGCGATATGAATATCCTGAATATGATTGCTGAAGCCTATTACTACAAAGGTAATTTTGACAAAGCCATTGATTATTGGGATAAAATTTTAGAATACGATAAAGACAATGCTTCATCCATTTATATGATTGGCATGGCTTACCAAAAGAAAGGCGGTAAAGTGAATAAAGAAAAAGGCGTAAAGCTCTGTGAAATTGCCATTCAAAAAGACCCTTCACTGGCGAGGTATAAACAAAAGAAAATGATGATGGGAATGTAAAAGGAGTCGGCGTTTTTTTTGAAGTATTGATCCGAAGTAATGTACATTACATCCCAATAAAATATATCGAAAGCGATTGCAGATTTTCTGTCATCGCTTTTTTATTACAAAAGACTCCCAACAAAACCTACATTCTTTCAGGAACTTTTATACCGAGTAAATGCATACCGGATGCAATGACCCTGGCCGTCAGTGAAGCTATTTGCAGCCGCAATTCTTTTTTAAGTTTCGATTCGGCTTTCATGATAGATAGTTCAGCATAAAAACTATTGAAGGATTTAGCCACCTGGAAAATATAAATAGCCAATACAGAAGGATTGTGTTCGGCGGCAGCTTGTTCCACTATCGATGGATATTGTTCGAGTTGTAGTAATAAATCTTTTTCCGGTTTCAACAAAACATCTTTTAAACTATCGCCTTCCGGATTTTCTTTGCGCAGGATGGATTTAATACGGGCATGAGTGTACTGAATAAACGGGCCGGTAAAACCATGAAAATCGATGGATTCTTCCGGGTTGAAAACCATTTTTTTCTTGGGATCGACTCTCAGCAAAAAGAATTTTAATGCACCGAGGGCAATGGTGTCGTACAATTCAGCTAACTCTGCAGGTTCAAAATCATTGACCTTGCCCAATTCTTTTGTTTTGTTTTTAGCCACGGCTACCATTTCATCAATAATATCGTCCGCATCGACAACAGTACCTTCACGGCTTTTCATTTTGCCACTGGGCAATTCTACCAATCCGTAGCTCAAATGTTCAATACCATCGGCATAAGGTTTTCCGGCTTCCTGCAAAATGAGTTGCAAAACTTTCATGTGATAATTTTGCTCATCGGCAATTACATAAATGCTTTTATTGTAGTGATAGTCTTTGTATTTCTCTTCGGCCAGTCCCAAATCCTGTGTCATATAAACCGAGGTGCCGTCTTTTCTTAAAACAAGTTTTTCATCTAATCCTTTTTCTGTTAAATCAATCCAAACACTGCCATCATCTTTTCGGAAGAAAATATTTTTTTGCAGGCCTTCTTCTACAAATTTTTTGCCGAGCAAATAAGTCTGGCTTTCATAATATGTTTTATCAAAATCGGAGCCTATTCTTTTATAGGTAACGTCAAAACCATCATACACCCATTGATTCATTTTTTCCCATAGTTCCATGACTTCAGGTTCACCGGCTTCCCAATCCAATAGCATTTTTTGGGTGGCTTTCATAATCGGTGCTTCTCTTTCCGCTTCTTTTTCCGGCATGCCTTTTTTCACTAATTCACTTACCTGCGATTTATACTCTTCATTGAACTTTACATAATAATCGCCTACAAAATGGTCGCCTTTTATTCCGGTCGATTCGGGTGTGGCGCCTTTGGCAAATAGTTGCCAGGCAATCATACTTTTACAAATATGGATTCCCCGATCATTTACGATGGAGCATTTAATGGTATCGTAACCAATATTTTTTAAAATTTCGGCTACACTCCAGCCGAGAAAATTATTCCGGAGGTGCCCGAGGTGAATCGGCTTATTCGTATTGGGCGAAGAATATTCCACCATTACTTTTTGGTGATTGGCAGGGGCAGTTCCATATTTTTTATTCTTGAAATTCTCCTGTAAAAAACGAAGCCAATAGTCATCTGAAATTGTCAGGTTTAAAAATCCTTTGATGGTATTATGTGCTGTAAATATTTCACCAAAATCATTGACGAGGGCTTCGCCTATTTCATTTCCCAGTTTATCGGGCGATGTTTTTAATTGTTTGAGAAAAGAAAATAATACCAATGTATAATCACCTTCAAATTCAGGTTTGGTCTGGTTGATAGTCAAATTGGCTGCATCTACTTCCAGGTTATACAATTTTTGAAAACTGGTTGCCACCATTTTTTTTATATCGGAAACAATGCTCATGCAGGGTAAATTGAAGCGCAAATTTAAGAAACCCTTTCGCTATTTCCACGATTAATAAGGCAATAAGTACATTTGTGCCATTTATGCGAAAACATATCCATAACGCCAGGGATTTTGTATTGCCGATAATCGATTTTTTCTATCCGCCTTTTCGGCGAATGATGAATTTGCAAACTTTTCGCTACGCAGCTGCCGGCGGCAGTAATACATTGCTCGGATTAATTGTGTATTACATCAGTTATAAATACATTTTTTTTGAAAGTATGTTTCAGTTTCGAGTATATGCTTTTGAAGGACACATTGCGGCTTTGTTTGTTTCCTTTTGTGTCACTTTCCCGGTTGGTTTTTTTCTGGCCAAATATGTTGTCTTCAGCGATTCCAAAATGAAAGGACGTATTCAGTTGTTTCGGTATTTCCTGGTGTGTATGGTCAATCTTGGGATTAATTATTTATTGTTGAAATTATTTGTTGAAAAATTTCATATTTATCCTGTGCTGGCACAAGTCATTACCATTGTCATTGTCATTCTGTTTAGCTATGTGGCGCAACGTTATTTTTCATTTCGGCAAACGGCCATTGATGCATCCGAAGATGTTAAAAATTGAGGTCGATTGAATTGACTTTGATGGCAAAATTTCCACTACACTTATTGCGGATAATCAGGTGCTCCTGCATGGGATAAAATCGGATGATGCGAATATCGTCAATTGAGCCGCTGCTACGAATGCCTTCCATCCATTCACGGTTGAGTTGTTGGTTGATATTTAATTTGGCCGAATCGATGTAAGTAGAAAGGTCGAAGCGGGCATAATCACTGATTGTCCTAGTGATTTTTTTATTGAACAACCAATCGGCAGAACCGAGTAATATGTTTTTTGATTTTATATCGAAGTCGATATTTTCAACAGCAATTGTTTTCGTGGCTGCATCATAAGTTGGCTGGCCCAATAAATATACCACACCTGAATTGGTACCCGAAAAATTAACCTGAATTACCAATTGATCAAATCCGCCTCCATAAATCCGGCAGTTATCAATGATGAATTGTTTATTGATAAATCCTCTTTTGAAATTAAAAGTTTTTCCGGCGATTTGGCTATTTAGAATCCTACTTAAAGAATCATAATTTAAAACAGCATCAAGGAAAATAGAAAACCCGGGATTGCGACTAAAGCCACCCAGATTGGGCATGGTCGTATCTTTTGCCGCAGGTTGTTCAAAGGAAATGACCGGTTTGGCTGTCAGCCCGATGAATGCATTTAGCGAATCATTATTGATAAACAAATTATTGACCCGAAACCGTTGTGGATTTATTTGCAACCAACCAAGATTATACAAATTATAATTTTGTGTAAGTTGGCTCCACACTTGTTGAAAATAAGGTTTCAGATTTGTTGTTCCATAATCTTTTTCCATATCCGCTTTGGAACTATCCAATTCGGCTTCCAAACCTTTCATGACTTGCCCGGTAATATCTTGCCCCCAAAAACAGACTTTACATTTATCTAAAGGTTTTGTTGGATCTCTTTTAACGGTAAGGTGTAAACGAAAATCCGGTGTAATGGAAAAAGTATTTGAAAATGAAACATCGACCCTTCTTTCAGATTCACTTCCAAAACCACAGCGGCAGGGTGGCGTCCAGGGCGAAAGTACTGTTCCGTTTACACAAACCCTTGTAGAGCCAATGATGCGGTAAAAACCTCGGAAACCAATCTTCATCTGATTGCCGATACCATTGAATTGTAACGGGCTTCTTCTGAATTCATATTTATAGCGGGTGGCACATCCATCTTGTACCCAATCATCGGGATAGCCCGGCGAATTGAAAAAAGTGTCGACCGATTGTTCGGCCATATAATACAAAGGCCGCAAGTTGATTTGAATGGGTATGTTGATTTCAGATTCAGGTAAAGAGTCCAGTTTGAAATTGGCCGGCGATAGATCCGGATGCGATGGATTTATATTTTTCTGTGAAAAACAACTGCTCAAAAAAATGACAAGCGGCAAATAATATAGAAATCGTTTGTACATATTGTCTGTTTATAAATTGGTAAATTGTTTTTTCAACCGATCCGGTTTGCCTTGAATTCTTTTGAATATAATGGATTCTTTTTTGCCGTTGTTATTCATTCAATATACTCTTTTTTATACGAGAATGCGAAGGAAGTAAAATGATTTGCCATTTTTTTGTTTTTGGTAAAGGCAGTTGCCATATCTATCGCATCTGTAAGCAACCTATCTTTGGGTTTTAGCTTCAACTTATGCAATAAAGATTGGAGCATGGCCGGGTTTTTATTAGACAATAGCATTTTTATTAAGTAGATTTGGACAAATTTAAACTTAAAATTTTATGCGGGGAGGAATGCAAACTATCCTTTTATTCTTTTTTTTAGCCGGGCCATTTTTGGTGGCGGCTCAACAAAAAACGACGCATGTGCCCCCTAAGAAAACGACACAAGAAGATGCTGAAAAGGAAAAAAAGGAGAGAGAAAAAAAAGACAAGGAATTAATAAAGGCTTTCGATATAAAAGCCATCAAAGGTGATAATGGAGCTACGGGTTCCATGTCTGGAAATTCTATGGCTGCCAATTTTTATCGAATGGCCATGGGAAGTATCAATACAAAATACATTCAATGGGTAAAAACGAATGCCCAAAAAATGAATGAAGATAACCTGGATGAATTGTCAATCCAGCTTCTGGCCAAAAGCATTGGTAAACAAGCCAGCCTGAATCAAAAGGATATGGACGGTTTGCAGATATTACTCCTGCAGGAAACCTTCAATCTGACAACGAAGGCTTATTATGAAAAATTAATGCAATTAGAAACTACCCGATCTTTAAAAGAAGAGTTGCAGAAAGCCCAAAAATTATTGAACGATAGTACCGGGAAAATGAATCCGGCCATGCTGGATTCTATACAAAAATTACTTCGCTCTATACCTGACAATTTGAGCAATAAACCGGCTGCGGAACCAGTAGAAAACAAAGCCGAAAAACCGGCCAACCTTTCAAGAGTAGCACCTGCACCCGAAGGAAAAGATGTAGCCGATTTATCGCATACAAAAAACCTCCTGACTGAAAAATTAGCGGCTGTCAATCAACAGGAAACTGCACAATCACAAGAAGCCAGCGATATCCAAAAAAGGCAAAAGCAAATAGCCGGTATGCTCTCCAAAATGTCGAAAGACGTATCTGATTCACAAGAAAATATCATCCGGCATTTACAATAATTGGGGGCTGATAGTTTGGTTTTTAAAGAATTTTACAATTTCCCGCCTGAAATTCCTGCCATTTTTTCACCTTTTTGCCTATCGGCATAATGATTGACCATCAATAACGAAATCTTAAAAAATATTAATATGGGAAAAATTATAGGTATAGACTTAGGAACGACCAATAGTTGCGTAGCCGTAATGGAAGGCAACGAACCGGTAGTAATAGCCAATGACGAAGGGCGCCGTACAACCCCGTCTATTGTGGCTTTTTTGAAAAACGGCGAAAGAAAAGTAGGTGATCCTGCCAAGCGGCAAGCGATTACCAATCCGCATAATACCATCTCTTCCGTGAAGAGATTTATGGGCCGTCGCTTCGATGAAGTAACGGAAGAAATCAGCCATTGGAGTTATAAAGTCGTAAAAGGTGACAATAATACCGTACGAATTGACATAGATGGCAGGTTATACACACCGCAGGAAATCAGCGCCATGGTATTGCAAAAGATGAAAAAAACTGCGGAAGATCATCTTGGCCAGGAAGTAACTGATGCTGTCATAACCGTGCCGGCCTATTTCAACGATTCGCAACGCCAGGCAACCAAAGAAGCCGGTGAAATTGCAGGTTTGAATGTAAGAAGAATCGTCAACGAACCAACTGCAGCTGCTTTGGCTTATGGGTTGGATAAAGGCAAAACCGATCAGAAGATTGCTGTTTTCGACCTGGGTGGCGGTACATTCGATATTTCAGTATTGGAACTTGGCGATGGTGTTTTTGAAGTAAAATCTACTAACGGCGATACACACCTCGGCGGCGATGATTTTGATAAAGTGATAATGGATTGGCTGGCCGATGAATTTAAGAAAGATGAAGCCATTGACTTGCGTAAAGACCCGATGGCATTGCAACGCCTGAAAGAAGCAGCAGAGAAAGCCAAAGTGGAATTGAGTTCTTCTTCAGAGACAGAAATCAATTTGCCTTATATCACTGCCGTGGATGGTGTGCCCAAACACTTAGTGAAAAAACTTAGCAGGGCCAAATTTGAAAGCCTCGCAGATGCCTTATTTAGCCGTTGCCTGAAACCTTGTGAAGAAGCATTGAAAGATGCCGGTATGAGTGCTTCGCAAATAGATGAAGTCATT
>JAGQWM010000051.1 GCA_020437365.1 Chitinophagaceae bacterium
AAAAAAATCTCATTCTTTACAATTTGTAGAAGCAATCAAAATATTTTTCTTCCCGCCTTCGATCCTTCTCGGCAAAAAAAATGTCATTCTTTTTATAGAGGCAATCAAAATATTTTTCTTCCCGTCTTCGAGCCTTCCCGGCAAAAAAATTTTCATTCTTTACAATTTGTAGAGGCATTCAAAGTATTTTTCTTCCCGTCTTCGAACCTTCCCAGCAAAAAAATTTTCATTCTTTACAATTTGTAGAGGCATTCAAAGTATTTTTCTTCCCGCCTTCGAGCCTTCCCGGCAAAAAAAATATTCATATTGATTTCCAAAAAAAATTATGTAATTCCTCAATAATACACATCTGCATAAAAAAATTGTATGCGTTTCCTTATCTTTTGCCTGCTTCTTAGCCAGTTATCGTTTTCGCAATTATTTAATGTTCCAAAGGATAGTGCTTTTGTCAGTTATGTGGAAGACCTTCCGGCCACAATTGCCAAACTTTCTCCAAAAGAAAAGAACAGCTATATTTATCTCGCCAGCGTAAATGACGTGTACAATTATTTCGGTTATGAACTGTATATGAAATTCCAAAAATTTGATTTTAACCGATTTCATATTCTTGGTTCGCAAAAATGTAAACAATGTTTAGCTGTTTGTCATCATGCATCCGTCAATAAAAACTGCCATCGGAATGTTTGCCAGTTTGAATGGGTTTGGTTGAAAAGACTCAATGAAAAAGCCTTTACAATAATTGCAGAGCAACAAGTTATCCCTGTTTCTGATAAACTGAAAAAAGCCATCCAATTCAATTATAATGATACCATCATCAGCAATGCAGGTAATTCAACAAAAGCCATTTGGGTTACTCATTCCGGCGGCGATTGCCATGCCCGTTTCAAACATGAAATCGTAAAAGATAATTTTTATCCAATTATTTTATTGAAAGAATGGAATTATTACGGAGGTTGCTGTGCCGGCGGTCAATGGGATTTTGCCATTGAGTTTAGCTTACCTGAAGGCCATTATGAATATGCAAAAATGGAATTTCTTGTGGACTGATTATTTTTTTTCCTTGATATTGGTTTTTGAGGAAACTTCGTTTTGTATCTTGCAATTTTAGCCTTCACTGATTGCCAAAAAGTTATTGGATGTATGTTGAAATGTCAGTTCATATCTTTGTTAGTAATAAAATGAATAGCAGAAAGGCATAATATAATTTGCGGCACGGTTATTCGCCTTTAGTTTTATTCATACATATTAAAAACATTTTATGGAAATAGAAATTTTTACGTTGGCCGATTTTGCACAGGACAACCATTCCAAACTAACCATTGTGGGTACATTCGACAGTATCAATGCCCAGGCATTCCCGGTTGTGCATCCGGCTTGCCACGTAGCCACCCGTTTGCGTTTTAGTGATAAAGAAATCGGGGACCATACACTCAAACTGCGTCTTATAGATGATGCAGGGAAGGAAGTCATCAAACCGATTGAAGGGAATTTGAATATTAACCGGCCGGCCAATGGCCAGTTCTCTTCTGTCAATCTCGTCATTAATTTTAACCAGCTCAAATTTGAAAAACCCGGACGATATTCCTTTGAATTATATATTGATGACGACTGGAAATCAGGATTGCCTTTATTTTTGAAAAAGATTGAATAACCAGGTTTAAATACTTCCAAAATTAAAAACATCAATTTGACAAAACCTTACCTTTGTAAGCTATGTCAAGCGAAAACTATAAAGAAAAAACTACTACGCAAGGAGAACGAAGCCTAAATTTTCTCGAAGAACTGATTGAAAATGACCTGAAAGCCGGTAAATATACTTCGATCGTAACCCGGTTTCCACCCGAACCGAATGGATATTTACATCTTGGCCATGCGTCTTCCATTTGCCTGAATTTTGGCCTTACAGAAAAATATCCCGGTTATACCAATCTTCGGTTCGATGATACCAATCCGACAACTGAAGAAACCGAATACGTTGAAAGCATTAAAGCAGATATACAATGGCTCGGTTTTTCGTGGAAGCATGAACGTTATGCCAGTGATTATTTTGAACAACTTTATAATTTTGCCATTCAATTAATAGAAGCCGATTTAGCGTATGTTGATGATAGCACGGCTGAAGAAATAGCCACATTGAAAGGAACACCGACAGAAGCCGGTAAAAACAGCCCGTATCGTTCCAGGTCTATTGAAGAAAATAAAGACTTATTTCTTCGAATGAAAAATGGTGAATTCCCCGACGGCAGCCGGACAGTAAGGGCAAAAATTGATATGGCCCATACCAATATGCTCATGCGTGACCCGGTTTTATATCGTATCAAACATGCGCATCATCATCGTACGGCTGATGCCTGGTGCATTTATCCGATGTACGATTTCGCTCACGGCCAATCCGATTCCATTGAGAAAGTAACACATTCACTTTGTACCATGGAATTTGTTCCTCATCGTGAATTATACGATTGGCTGATTCAAAAATTAAATATTTATCCATCACATCAATATGAATTTGCTAGGCGAAATATAAACTATACGGTAACGAGTAAACGAAAATTACTACAACTGGTGAATGAAAAATTTGTTTCCGGTTGGGATGATCCGAGAATGCCTACCATCAGTGGTTTGCGGCGGCGAGGATTTACACCAAAAAGCATAAGGGTGTTTTGCGAAAAAATCGGCATCGGTAAGAGAGATAATATGGTGGATTTGGGTTTATTGGAATTTTGCCTACGGGAAGATTTGAATAAAACGGCATTGAGAAGAATGGTGGTTTTTGATCCTGTAAAATTAGTCATAACCAATTATGACAAAGCGGTTGAAATGTTGCAAAGTGAAAATAATCCTGAAGACGAAAATAGTGGAACCCGGGATATTCCTTTCAGTCATGAGTTATTGATTGAGAGAAATGATTTTATGGAAGAACCACCTAAAAAATATTTCCGACTAGCACCGGGAAAAATGGTGCGGTTGAAGTCCGCATACATTATTCAATGCGATGAAGTGATTAAAGACGAACAGGGAAACATCACGGAATTGCATTGCAGTTATATTCCGGAAAGTAAAAGCGGAGCAGATACTTCAGGTATCAAAGTAAAAGGAACTATTCATTGGGTTAATGCGAAAGATGCTGTGCCGATAGAAGTAAGAGAATATGACCGTTTGTTTAAGGTAGAAAACCCTGCGGCGGAAAGTGGCGATTTTACTTCTTTCATTAATCCCGATTCATTGAAAATTGTGGAGGGCATGGCTGAGCCTTCCATCAATCAAGCTTCAGGAAAAGAACATTTTCAATTTATTCGAAAAGGATATTATTGCTTAGATAAAGACGCTACAAAAGAAAAACTTATTTTCAATCGTTCTGTTACGTTGAAAGATAGTTGGGCGAAGAAATAACTGATTTTATTGAAAAGAGTTTAACCGCAAAGCCGCAAAGGACGCCCAAGAACGCAAAGAAATAATTTTTCTCAATGTCAATATTTAACCGCTAAGATGCAAAGAGATTTCATTCGTGAATTCACATTAACATTAAAATCGATTATTATTTTATCATCAATCCATCCGGATCTTTGACAAATAAATAAGCATCAGTTTCTACAAATTCGTTTGCTTGAATTTCGACGGCGGAAGCTTTATTCTTATTCATATAAAATTTGGCAGGGTAAATGCCGTAACCAATATTAGAATACGTTACTTCAAATTCATTATTATCCATATACCGCATATAGCCAATCAGTTTTGGATGATGCTGAAATCTGCAAATCAAAGTATTGTTTGATTTTGAAATTGTTATTTTACCATAAACCGTATTAAAATATTCGCCGGTATAATTATCCAGGTCGATATTTTTACTGTCGCCGGCTACAACTCTTTTCTGCATTTTGTCGATTTTATTATCGGTTGCTTTCTGATTACTTTCAAAAAACTGCCAAAGGAATTTACTTCTATCCGTATAGGGAACACCGAGATAGGCATCGAGAATTTGATAACGCAACGCTTCAAAAAAACTTTGATTGTCATTATTGGTGAGTATCGTTATGCCAAGATTTTCTTCCGGCACAAAACAGACATTCGTAACATAGCCAAATGCTCCACCCGTATGCCAATACACTTGTTTGCCATTATAATCTGTACTGAAAACACCCAATCCATAACCTCTGAAATGTGTAGGGAAATAATTCGACTTACGGCTGCCCGTGAAAATATTCATATCCCTTGTTTTTTGTAAAACCGGCCAGGGAATGATTTGTTTATTATTAAACTTGCCACTATCTAATTGAAACAAGAGCCAGTTGCTCAGGTCTTTTACATTGCTGACCATACTTGTAGCAGGCGCCAGGTTGTCAATACTGTCAACAGGAAGTTTTGTTAATGAACTAAATGCATTTGTATAAGGCATCGCCACATTATCTCTTTGCGCCAGGCCGTTAGTATGCATGTAGGTATTTGTCATTTCCAAAGGCATCAGAATATGTTGGTCAACATAATCGCCCCAGCTTTCCTGCGTAACAATTTTTAAAATTTGTCCGGCAACAAGAAAACATGAATTGCAATAACCATAATCCTGGCGGAAAACGCCGGGCGGTTTTAAATAACGCATTTTCCAAATGATAGAGTCTTTCGGTAAATTAGAATCCCAGAAAGTGAAGTCTCCCTGAAATGTTTTTGTGCCAATCCTGTGACAAAGCATATCCCGGATATTAGCCATATTGGTAGCGTTGCTATCGTACAAGCGAAACCAGGGAATATATTTAGTGACTTTATCATTTAAGGATAATTTTTTTTCATAATCCAGGTTGGCAATAGATGTACCGGTAAATAGTTTTGAATTGGACGCAATGATGAATAAAGTATTCGGGTCAACTTTGTCGCCCGTATTCAAATCCCTGACACCATATCCTTTTTGGAAAATAACTTTGCCGTCTTTAACAATTGAAATGGCCAGTCCCGGGATTTGCCAAAGCTGCATGCCTCGGGTGATATAACTGTCAAGGCTATCACTAACAAATGAAGGTGTTTGGGCTTTCAGTTTTGGTGTAAACATTGTACAGAACAGGAGAGTGGCCGTTGCGAAAAATAATTTTTTCATACTATTAATTTCAGGAATGAATAATTTTATTCAGATTACTATTTATATTTTGTCCATCAATATTATTATTTATACTCACCATAAATTTCACGAAGTGTGTCTGCAATTTCTCCAAGGGTACATTTATTTTCCACTGCTTCAATAACGACCGGCATGATATTCTCTCCACTCGTTGCTTTATCATTTAAGGTTTGTAAAATCTGGTCGCATTTAGCAGGATTGCGTTGTTGCCGAAGCCGGTTGAGTTTTTCAATTTGTACATTCCGGATTTGATCATCAACTTTCAAAATGGGAATATCTGCATCGTTATTTGCATGTTGAAACTTATTGACGCCAACGATTATTTTTTCATTCGATTCAATTTGTTGTTGATAAATGTAAGCACTTTTAGCAATCTCATCCTGAATAAAACCTTCTTCGATGGCTGAAACGGCGCCACCCATGGCATCAATTTTTTGCATGATTTCCAAAGCGGTTTCTTCCATTTTTTCTGTCAGGTATTCAACATAATAAGAACCGGCCAAAGGGTCTGCCGTATCGGCAATTCCGCTTTCAAATGCTGCAATTTGTTGGGTTCTCAATGCGATGGCAGCCGCTTCTTCAGTAGGTAAACTCAAGGCTTCGTCATAGCCATTTGTATGTAAAGATTGTGTGCCGCCCAAAACAGCCGATAATGTTTGAATCGTAACCCTGCTAATATTATTCAAAGGTTGCTGTGCTGTCAACGTACTGCCACCCGTTTGTGTATGAAAACGAAGTTTCATGGCTTTATCATCTGTTGCACCCAGTTCTTTCATTATCTGTGCCCACATTTTACGGGCCGCCCTGAATTTGGCAATTTCTTCAAACAAATTATTATGTGCATTGAAAAAGAAAGAAATCCTTTTGCCAAATACATTGATGTCTAATCCTTTTTCCAAAGCCGCTTTCACATAAGCCTTACCGTTAGCAAGTGTAAAAGCGATTTCTTGCGCCGCCGTACTGCCGGCTTCTCGAATATGATAACCGGAAATGGAAATCGTATTCCATTTGGGTAACTCCTGGCTGCACCATTCAAAAATATCTGTAATGATGCGCATGCTGGGTTTGGGCGGATAAATATAAGTGCCCCTGGCGGCATACTCTTTCAGAATATCATTTTGGATAGTACCGGAAATGTTTTTTAAATCGGCGCCTTGTTGTTTAGCCAATGCTACATACAAAGCCAATAAAATAAAACCGGTCGCATTGATTGTCATTGAAGTTGAAATTTTTTCCAACTGAATGCCATCAAAAAGGTTTTGCATGTCTTCAATACTGTCGATGGCAACACCTACTTTGCCCACTTCGCCTTCAGCTAAAGCATGATCACTATCGTAACCGATTTGTGTTGGTAAATCGAATGCCACACTTAAACCACTGACACCCTGCGAAAGTAAATAATGATATCTTTTGTTGCTTTCTTCGGCGGTACTAAAACCGGCATATTGTCGCATCGTCCATAAACGTCCACGGTACATATTATCCTGCACACCGCGGGTAAAAGGAAACCGGCCGGGTAAATAATTCGTATTCTCTTGTGCTTGAGTGGCAATATCTTTTTGTGTAAAAACTGTTTTTATTTCTATTCCCGAATCCGTATATTTTTTTTCTTCCGATGACATAGCGAATTATTATTTCTGCAACATGAATGTAACTTATTTATTTCATTAATTTCTTGGCTTCAGCATTCAACGAGGTCAAAACGATTTCATGTAGAGCTCCGTTGGGTTGTGCCATCAGTATTTCCAATATTTTTTTATTGAGTTCTGCAGAGCTGGCATCCGGTGGTAAACTGCTGGCCACCTGGTTGATGACCATAATATTTTGTTCTTTCAGGTTTTTCAATGCATCCCAGCAGGTAGGGCTGACATATAACTGTTGTGTACTGTTATATTCAAATTCGTGTTTGATATTTTCTGTCAGGATAATTTTCATTTCCAGTGCAGAAATGCCCGGTTTGTTTAATCGGCTGATTAAATTCGGTAAAGCAATTCTTTCTGTGAGTAATACCAATCTTTCATAAGCTTGCAACCGAATGCCGGTACTTTCATAAGGATTAGCATGCTGCGGGCCTGCTGATGAAATGGGTTTTTTGAGTAAAGCCAATACGGCCAGTAATAAGGCCAGGATGGCAATGATCAGGCTCAATGTAGATAAATCCATGTATTGTTTTTTGATTTGTACAAAAATAGGTTGAATCCATCTTAATTAAGACGCTTTCTCCAGCCGTTTTTTCGTTAAAATTCCTGACTTCGTAATGTAAAATCAGGAAACTCATGACAAAATTTTTATTTTTGCAGTATGGAAAATACATTCACATCACCGGTAGTCGTTACCAAAGGAGCTTTGGAAAAAATAAATGAGTTGATGGCGGCGGATGATTTTGATGCTACAAAAAAACTACGCATTGGCGTAAAAGGTGGTGGCTGTTCGGGTATGACATATATTCTTGAGTTTGACCATCCGGGTGAAAAGGATAAAGCCTTTGACATCGAAGGTATTCCTTGTGTGATGGAAAAATCGCATGAGATTTATTTGATTGGTATGGAAATAGACTGGCAGGATGGGTTGAACAACCGGGGGTTTACATTTAAAAATCCCAATGCCAGTACAACCTGTGGCTGCGGTACCAGCTTTGCCGTATAAAAGTTAAGATGGGTTTTCCAATTGCCGCTCCGGCCTGATTTCTCCTATATGATAATAAGAAACAATTTTTTCTATCAGGTTATGTTGGCAATAATACCATTCACTGACATCTAATGAAAATGCATTGCCTTGTTTGGCAGTATATCTTACACAAGCTTTATTGGTTTCATACATTGCATCGTGGATTATGAAATGATAACCCAAAAACTTTTCCTTGTTGGCTTCTACCATTTCAAAATAGGTTTTTTTGCCAACAATATCACCAAACGGGCTGGTATGTATAAAATTGGCTGCAATGGGTAGTGCATAAAAATTTCCATTTTCCCAATTTTGAAACCATTGTTGAACTATTTTTTTTGTAGTCATACATTTAATTTAAATAATGGATTAAAATATATTTCCTATTGGTGTTTTTTTGAATTTAGGTTTCCAAAGAATAAAATAGACAAAACCATTTAAAGTTGCTATTGCATGAAAAAGATTTCCGAAAATGAATGTATATACTAAATGGTGATTTGGATTGAATAAAAACGGAACAAAACCCATTACAACAGTAAGCATTACCCACATAATAATTAATAAAATTTTATTTTGGGAAGCTTTTTCTGAATAAAGGTTATTAGATTTTGCCCAACGAATAGGAATTAATAAGAATGGACTGTAAGCCCAAATTATACCGGAGGCGCCATTAATCCAAAGACCAGAAATGTATTGAGTTAATATATATGTAACCCATGCAGTTAATGTTAATAAAATAAATTTCTTAAACCCTAACAATTTCTCTACCTGAGTACCACAAGTGATTAATAAAAAAAGATTGAATAGTAAATGGATTAATATTGAAACAGGTATTAACTTTTCACCATGAAGAAAAACCATTGTAAATTTTTGCCAGAAGAATGTATGCGGTTTTGTACCAGTGAAAAGATTAAAATACTCTGTGCTGAAAACAGCAGGGATTGAAATCAATAAACAAGAAGCTATAAATAATGAAGTTACAGGTGCTTGTTTGATTATTTTCATAATTGAATTTATGCAATAAAATTTTTAAAGTATTTTATGCTGAGATTAATCTTTTCCACAAACAATTGAAAATTATATTTTTCCTACTATATTTTTCGCAAATTCTTTTTTGTTTGTTTTATGAGCAATTGCTATCAGTATGACCATGATTCCAATAGAAACCAATGAAGAAGTTAAAGTGCTTAGTGCCAGGCCACCTTTTGCCAATGGTTTTGTCAAAAAATCGCCGAAGGTAGCACCAAAGGGCCGGGTAAAAATAAAGGCAATCCAAAAAAGTAAAATATGATTGAGTTTGGTGAAATAATGCAGTGCAACTACTACTAAAATAATTCCACCGGTTACCATGGCACCATGTAAATAACTTAACCCTGCATCATCACTTAAAAAATCGCCAAAAGCAGTTCCCAAACTGTTGGAAAATAAAATGGCAATCCAATAAAATAATTCTTTGGGCAGTTTAAAAATCGGGTACACTTCCAGGTTTTTATATTTCACATACCAGAACAATAGCGTTAAAGCCAGGCAACTTACCAAAAGGATACTACCCATCGCATAACCAAGATGCAAGGTTCTGTCGAGGAAATCAGAAATTTCAGTACCCAATGTTGTAGTACCTATAATGACTAACCAATAAATAGTGGGTATGTATTTTTTGACGGCTAACTGTGTTGTAAGAACAATAAAAAAGAATAAAAAAGTAATGCCTATGCCCACCGCATATCCCAGGTTTAAAGTCATGGATATGAAATCGCCTAATGTTTCACCCAAGGTTGTGGCCACTACTTTCATAAGCCAGAAAACTAAGGTGATGGCGGCTACTTTATTATACTTACCCATTATAATTACTTTATTTGTGTTAGATGTTATTATTTCAATCGGGAAAATAGGTAAAGTTTATGGAATTTTACGACTGAATTTCCCAGGAGGCAATCGGCCCTTCAATGATTCGGAAAAGGGGATGTGTGTCAAGGCGTTTTAATTTTTTAATCTCCTTGTATTTTACTGGATCTCGTTGTAGTAATTTTTTCAATAAGTGTTGGGTTTCGTAAGCAAGCTGTCCCGTTGTTACGGTCATTTTAATTTTTGGTAAGTCTTTTTCAAATTTTGAGGCATCAAAATTATAGGACCTTGATTTCGATTCTTTAAACACTGCTTCGAGATAAAGATGAATACAATGAAGTGGTTTTTTCTGTTTTTTAAATCTTTCTAATTGTGGATGATTTCGATAACCTTTCGTTTGCCCTGCCAGCACATGTTGGGCTAATAGCGTTTCTCGCCATAATGCTACCAGGCCTTTGGCATCGAGATATTTTGGGTGAAGCGACCAGATTCTCATAGTTGGATTTCAAATATTTAAACATAAAATTTATTGCAAGATAGAAGTAGAAATGAAAATAAAAATAAGGTACATGCTATTTTTATTGCATTTTTCATAAAATGAATTTACAAAGATTATATTGTTTTGGAAACGAAGACTACTTTCTATAATTCAATGTAGTGAATAAATTGCATAAGTTGAAATTCACTTTAGTTTTTAAGTGGGTTAAGCTGCAGGAGGCGGTGCATCTTTAAAATGCTTGTATTTTCCTAAAATTTTTCCAATAAAAACTGTAAGCGGCATGATAATATTTTTCACAAAAGGAGGAATGACAAGCATATCAAATTCTTTCCTGTAGCGCCTTATCAGAAAAGCAGTGTCGAATAAATCACCTTTCGGGTTGCCGGCTTTATTCATGGAAGCATAAATGCCCGTTAGAAAATATTCAATATTATGAGCAGGTTTTATCCAACCATCACATTCCATATTATCATCTCCCGCATTCCAAAACCGGTGACCTACGCCTCGGTCGAATTGCACTGATTCGCCGGGGCCGGCAAATTTTTCCTTGCCACCTACAACCTGGTAACCGAGTTTCCCCTTCCTTACGGTTAAACCTTCATCTTGTAAGAAATGTACATGAAAAGGCGGGCCAGCATTGGGTTTAACATTATTTTTTAGAATGGCTTTTTCAACACCGTCTTCTATTACTACACCTTCAAATGTAATAGATTCGCCTGTAATGGCTATGGTTCTTGGATAAGTTTTCGCTTGCATAATTTTCAGGTTGAAAAAATGAATATTATAATGACTTCACAAATATAAAATAAAATTAGTACATTGTACTAAAACATGGACACACGAAAAAAAATTTTGCATAAAGCCTTGCAACTCATTAATCAAAAAGGGTTTAGTGAAGTTGGCGTGAGAGAAATTGCCCGTTCGTTGCAACTTAGCCCGGGCAATATGTCATATCATTTTCCTCGTAAAGAAGATATTTTCACTGAATTGATGGACAATTATATGCAAGCTAACTCCGAGAATTACGCCGGCTTCGGCGAAGGTGCTCCCACTTTAAAAAGATATTTGGAAATTGTACAAAAGGCATTGCAGTTACAATACAAATACAGGGGTTTGTTTTTAGCCTTTCCATATTTTTTTGGAGAAATTCATACCGGCCGGTCAAAATATCCTGCTACCTACAAAAAAAGAAAAAATGATATTCTGCAAATTTTAACGTCATTGCAGCATGCCCGGCAACTCCAATTGAAAAAAAGCGATATTGATTTTCTGTTTTCTTTCTTAAGCCTATTTGGCAGGTTTAGTATTATTGAAGCATTCATGTTGCATCGCAATAGGAAAGAAGCCGATATATTAAAACACTATTTAACCATGTTAATGAATCAACTTTTATTATTTGCAACGGCCAGTGGGAAACGATCAATAAATGAATTCAGAAAAGCATATTTCTAAATGCTATTTTTTTCTTTTCAATTCAAATAAATCTTTTCGCCTGTCCATTAAATTTCTTACACTGCCCAATTGGTGGAGTTCTCTTAACAAATCAATATCCACATCAGCAATTAAAATCATTTCTGTGTTTGGCGTTGCTTCGGCTTTGACACCATTGGTCGGAAAAGAAAAATCGCAAGGAGTAAAGACCATCGATTGTGCAAATTGAATATCCATATTGTGCACATTGGGTAAATTGCCAACACTGCCTGCAATGGCTACATAACATTCGTTCTCGATGGCTCTTGCCTGGGCACAGTTTCTGACTCTTGAATATCCGTTTTGTGTATCCGTCAAAAAAGGTACAAACAAAATGTCCATTCCGTCATCGGCCAGTAAACGGCTCAGTTCAGGAAACTCTGAATCGTAACAAATCAAAATGCCTATTTTGCCACAATCCGTATCGAAAACTTTTATTTCGTGGCCGCCCTGCATGCCCCAAACTTTTGCTTCGTCCGGCGTAACGTGTAATTTTTCGTACCGTTCTACTGCGCCATCTCTTTTGCATAAATAACCCACGTTATACAAATTGCCGTTTTTAACTTCAGGCATACTGCCGGCAATGATGTTGATATTATAAGAAATGGAAAAATTAGAAAACTTTTGTACAATCTCATCTGTATATTTTGCCAATTCCCGAATGGCTTCCGGTTCTGATAAATGATTATTCATGGCCATCAACGGGGCATTAAAAAATTCGGGAAACAACGCAAAATCTGATCGGTAACCCGATACGGTGTCAATAAAATATTCTGCTTGCTGCATCAATGACGCTACATCTTTATAAGGACGCATTTGCCATTGAATCAATCCCAACCTGACAACTCTTAATTTGGTATTGACTTTATTGATTCTTTTTTCATAATAAATATTATCCCATTCAAGTAAGACCGCAAATTCATTAGATGCCTGGTCGCCTTCGAGATAGCCTTTTAAAATTTTTGTCGGGTGAAAATCATTTGAAATCTGGAAATTTAAAACCGGGTCGTGGATTTCTTTTCTCCTTACTTTTTCAATGTATTCTTTGGGTGTTATCTCATTGGCATATTTATGATAATTGGGAATACGTCCTCCGAAAAGGATGCTTTTCAAATTTAGTTTTTCGCATAACTCTTTCCGGTAGTCATACAACCTTCTGCCAAGCCGCAAACCACGGTATTCCGGTTTGATGAAAACATCGATTCCATATAACACATCACCTTCATTGGTGTGGGAGTTAAAGGTATAATCGGCGGTAACTTGCCGGTAAGTATGGTTGTTTTCCAGTTTGGCCGAATTGACTATGACGGACAAAGCACATCCTGCTATTTGGCCGTTGACTTTTACAATAACCTGCCCTTCCGGAAATTTATTAATGAGGGTACGAATATGATGTTCTTTCCAATAAGCTTCTGGCATAGTGGAGTAGGCGGCGACCATCACATCTTTTAAGGATAGATAATCGTCGAATTGCAAAAACCCGAGTTCTATTTTATCGATTTCACTTAGTTTCATATTGTTACTGGTTACTGGTTACTTGTCTCTTGTTTCTTGTCACTTGTTTCTTGTCACTTGTTTCTTGTCACTTGTACCTTGTCACTTGAATCTGTCTCTTGTATCTTGTCACTTGAATCTTGCCTCTTGTCTCTTGTACCTTTTTCAACTAATGGCTAAAAGCAAACAGCTTCTTCTATTTAATAACAACAATTTGCATTCATACAATTTGCTTAATATACAAAATTATAGCCATCTTCTTACTTTCGAACAATAATCTTCATACGCCTGCCCGAATTTTCTCTTCAAATATTTTTCTTCATTCTTGATAACATATTGTTGAATAATCAAAATTATAATTGGTAATACAATAAAATTCCACCAATTGCCTAATAGCAATGACAAACCTGCATATAATAAACTTAAACTGATATACATGGGATTGCGGGAAATAGTATAAATTCCGGTTGTTTGCAATGAAGTAGCCGGTTTGTGAGTAATTACTGTGTTTTTCGATTTGAAAAATTTAGCCAAAGCTGTAATACTAAAACTTAATGAAATAAGAATAAATACTGCCCCAATTATTTTGGAAAGTGTAGTCTTAAAAAATGAAAAATCCAAAGGCCATTTTCGTTGTAACAAGAGAGCTATTAAAAAAAAGGCAAGGTAAATCATTGGCGGTGGAATGTGTACCCCCGGGTTATCAATTTTATTTTCCATGATTCATGATTTAACTGATTAAATTAAAAATGTCAATTGAAGAATTATTGTGTCCATTCATTTTGAGCGTTAGCCTCAGTTTTGATGGACACAACTTTACAATTTAATGTAAAAACCGACAGGTCGGAAAAATATTTTAGCACAGTAAAACAAAACGTTATTTGTTTGCCAATTTTTGTTCCAGCATCTTCAGGATTTCTAATTGCCGGGCCTGGCTGTCAACCAATTCTTTGATTTGCTTTTGCAATAAAAGGTCAATTTTTTGGTTCAGGGCATTCACTTCCAATTCGGATTTTAGGTTTATCATATAGTCATTCTCATTTCTTTTTCGGTCTTTTTCTTCCTGCCTGTTTTGACTCATCATAATGATGGGCGCCTGCAAAGCTGCAATACAGGATAAAATGAGATTCATTAAAATAAAAGGGTAGGGATCAAATTCTTTTCCTTTGGGAACAGTTACATTATACACAATCCACACGGTCAGTATGATTAAAAAAGAAATGATAAATAACCAACTGCCGCCAAACCTGGCAACTTTATCCGACACTCGCTGGCCTCTTGTCAACATCTCTTTGGCCGGGTTTCTTAAGTTTTGAACAATCAGGTTTTCTTCTTCAATTGTTTTTTTGACAATTTCCTGTAACTCTTTTACATGACTGTTCTGCGCTTTTAAAAGTTTGGTGATGTCTTTGTCCATCTTTTTTATTTTAGTTGATTGAATATTTGAAATACAACTAAAATTACAAATTTTCACGGCAGGTTTTATTTCCAGTTACCTGTGTTTTTATTTTTATGGAAGGAGAAAACGTTACAGTATTTTTTGCAGGCAATTTTTTATCATTTCCACAGCTTTGTCGATGGTAGATTTTTTGGTTCTGAAAGTGAGGATGGCCATTCGGATAACGAACCGCCCGTCGATCATCGAGGAGCTTAAAAAAACAGAACCATCACGGTGAATGGCAGCCATCAATGCTTTGTTTTTGGCATCGGTATCCGATGGAAAAGGGTACCAGAAATAACTGACGGAAAGATCCGGTTCCGGCCCGAGGCAAAAACCCAACTCCTGCAATTGCATTCTGAAATAGGCCGTCAATAATATCTTTTCTTCCAGGCAGGCAATGAATGGTTGAATGCCGTGTAATTGTAAAGGCAACCACACTCGTAAGCCCCTGAAATGTTTTGTCAGTTCGGGAGAGAGATTAGCAGAGCTTTTCAATAAAGTTTCATTGGAGACATCCTGCATATAATTGGCTGCATAATAATTTGATTGGAGAACGGCTTCACTATCCTTGACCAAAACTGCGCCAACGCCATAGGGTAAAAACATTCCTTTGTGTGGGTCAACAATTAAAGAATCTGCTTTTTCAATTCCTTTGAATTTATCTTTTTTCGAAGTCAGTATAAAAAAACCACCATAAGCCGCATCTACATGATGCCAGCAGCCTTGTGCAATGGCAATGTCGGCAATGGCATCTAAGGGATCAATGGCACCGGTATCGGTTGTGCCGGATGAACTTACAATCAGGAAAGGTTGTAATCCACTGGCTTTGTCTTTTTCAATGGCAGCATTCAGTTCAGGGGCTTGCATCCGATGGTTTTTATCTAAAGCAATGGTGCGGATAACCACATCGCCCAACCCAATAATACGCAATGCTTTTTGTGTAGAATGATGTACCTGTTCACTCAAGTAAACGACTGCATTAGGAACTTTTTCATTCTTAATGCCGTGCCGATCCCGGGCAGCGGTAAAAGCAATCAATGTAGAAATAGAACCGCCGGAAGATAAACAACCAACAGCCGATGCGGGAAATCCGAAAATGTTTTTTAGCCAATTGATAACTTCGTTTTCCATAGTGGCTGCACCGGGCGAAGCATAATGAACACTGGCATAGGTATTGGAAACAGCAGCCAGAAAATCGGCGATGGCACTCGCAAAAAGCCCGCCACCCGGAATATAACCGAGATGTGTACCCGAAGCTGCATTGATTCCATTTGCAGCAACTTCATTTTGAAAAATGGTTAATATTTGTGATAGTGAATAAGTTTGCGACTGAATAGATAAATCGCCTACTTCATTTTTGGCAAAAGCCTTAGCATCTTTTAAGCTGGATAAAAATTGATTGGCGTAGGCTGTAACGGCCTGCATCATTGCGGAACGTTCTGTTTCGTCAATATCGAGTTGGCGGCTGGTGGAATCTAATGCTTCCAACGCAGTTAGGAGTTCATTTTTTTCCATACGAAAACGTTGAAGTTAACGACAATTCAATAAACCTAATCAAGCGGTGTTTGACAAGTAATGGAAATCCTGTTCCAGCCATTGATAACGACTACTGCCATAATAACGGCAGCTAATTCTTTTGGTGCTAACTGCCGGGCAGCTTCCTGGTAAATTGCATCCGGAACTGGCCCGTTAGCAATGGTTGTCATCGCTTCAGTTAATGCCAATACAGCTCTTTCTTTTTCGGAATAAATGGTTGTTTCCCGCCAGGCATCAAGTAAAAATAACCGTTGTGCCGTTTCGCCATTTTTCATCGCATCACGGGTGTGCATATTGATGCAATAAGCACAACCATTGATTTGTGAAGCCCTGGTTTTAATCAATTCATATAATTTTTTATCCAGCCCCGTTTGTGCGATGTATGTTTCCAACCCAATCATGGCTTCATAAGCTTTGGGGTCTGTTGTTGCAATATTAATCCTGTTGTTCATTTGAATAGTTTTATTTTCTCAATTGAATTTGCAAATTTATTTGTTGCCGTTAAAATTAAAAATGAGAAAAGTCATGCAAGTGCCAATGATGAAAGTGAAATGGCTATATTACGCATCTCGGAAATGAAGCACTACGTTTCCTTTTTTTTGGCCCGACTCCACCCGGTGATGAGCCTGCACGACTTCCGTAAACGGAAATACCATATCAACGATAGGACGCAAATGCCCGGCTTCTACCAATTCCTGTAAGTATTGCAAATTTCTTGCTTTGGCTGTGGCAAATGATGACACTACTTTTTTACGGCTGAACAATGACGTTAGTTTCCCACGTAACATTTGCCCAAGGCCGGCAGGATTGGCGAGGAGCAAGGTGCCGTTTTTTGTTAAAGAACGAATACATGAACGAAACATTTTTTTGCCGACAAGGTCGAAAATAATATCATATTTATCATTTCTGTCAGCAAAATTTTCTTTTGTATAATCAATAACAATATCGACGCCGATTGATTGTAACATTTTGTGTTTATCAGTATGATCCACTGCTGTTACGATGGCGCCATTGTATTTGGCCAGTTGCACGGCAATAGTACCAATACCTCCGCCGGCACCGTTGATCAAAACTTTTTGTCCTCGTTGAATATTGGCTTTTCGCAAAAAATGTAAAGCATCCAATCCAAGGCCGAGTGTGGAAGCTGATTCGAAATCAACATTTTTGGGTTTAATAGCAATGGCTTTTTTGGCCGGCATACAAATATATTGGGCATAAGCGCCAAGCAAAGTACCGCTACAAGCAAATATTGCATCGCCTTTTTGAAAATTAGTAACGCCGGTACCTACCTCATCTACAATTCCTGCAAAATAAATACCGAGGATTTTTTTTCTCGGCGCAAAAAAACCAAAGTACAGGCGGACAAAAAACCAAATTGCATTCGGAATTTTCGCCGACCTGATTTCGCAATCACCGGCATTTACGGTTACGGCTTTTACTTGTATGCGGACCTCACCGGTTTTTGGCGATGGTGTAGGAAGGGAACTCACTTGCAAAACTTCTGGCGGGCCGTATCTGTGAAATACAATGGCTTTCATGTGTGATGAAAATAGTAATTCGAATTTTTTATATCAGAATCTACTTTAATATTTTTAAATTATTTAGTAGATTTATCTATTGTTTAATACTTCTATGAATATTCTAAGGAGTTGTTTACAAAAAATAAATTAATAAAAAAACCCCACGGAGTACGCAGGGCTTAAGAGATTTTCTTCGGCTTATAGCCTTATTGTGAAAAGCTTTCAAAGAACCGAAGGTACAAAAAGCTATTTACAACATACACACTACTTATTAAAATAGTAGAATAAAAAGGCTAAACCAGTTGGTCAGAATAAAGTTTTGGAAGCTTAATTCAGTATCAAATACACTTGAAATTTTGCCTTTATGCAAAAATACTAAAATTATAATAATTTAGTTACGTAGTGTGTATAAAGCCAATTTATTCTAAAAAAACACTAACTTTGATTAAAATATTTCAATATGAGTAAAATATTAGGCTTAGATCTTGGCACTAATAGTGTCGGATGGGCAATTAGAGATATACAGGCTTTAGGCAATCAAATCATAGATTATGGGGTTTTGACATTTGATAAAGGGGTTGCGTCAGAAAAAGGGAATGAGTTTCCAAAAGTTCAAAAAAGGACTGAAAGTAGAGGTAAACGAAGAAATTACCAGGCAGAAAAATATCGAAAATGGGAATTGCTAGAGTTTTTAATTGATAGGAGAATGTGCCCTTTAACTAAAGTAGAACTTCAAAAATGGAAAGGATATGAAAAAGGAATAAATCGAGAATATCCAAAATCAGAATCTTTTTTAAAATGGTTACAGTTTGATTTTGATCAAGATGGCAAACCGGATTTTCATTTATTCAATAAGGACAAACATGAAAGTATTTATGTGTTTCGGGAAATGGCAATTTCTCCAACTTATCGATCTGTTTTTGAGAGAAACCCTCAAATATTGGGACGAGTTTTCTATCAATTAGTTCAACATAGAGGATTTAGAGGACGTGATGAGGAAGAAGCTAAAACAATGCTTCAAGGAAGTGTGAAAAATAATACACCAGGTAGA
>JAGQWM010000052.1 GCA_020437365.1 Chitinophagaceae bacterium
ATTTGGTTTCTCGTTTTTTTTTTTTTTTTAAAATTGGTGCGGCCAAAATGGAAGATACCCGGAAAATTTATTTTCTATGTGGCGATTTCCTGGGCGTTGACACATTGGTTAGGACATTGGGCATTAATTTTTATTCTCGGCCATCCTTTACTCGGGTTTATATTTCATATTGTGGTTTGTAAAAAGCACCATATTGATTGGCGGACTTGCCAACCACGGGATAAATATCTTGCTTTGCAAACAAAATGGTCGAAAGGAGATTTTTGAATTTCATTTTCGAATTCCGTAATAGTTAGGCATTTCTTACCACTATCTGATTTTTATCATTCATTTCGCCCGAACTAATGCCTGTAATCAGTTTTTTGACTACACAGAATCAATACTTTTGAAATAGAAAAAATGAGTAGAATTAATAATTACAATATTTTCAGTAAATATTGAAAATATTGTAAATTTGTAAAAAATCTGATGAGATGAAAGTTGTAATCGTAGGTGCAGGATTTGGTGGATTAAAGTTGGCCAGGAAGTTGAATAATAAACCCGGTTTTGAAATTATATTAATTGACCGCTATAATTATCACCAATTTCAACCATTATTTTACCAGGTGGCAACGGCGGGGCTTGATGCCAGTAATATTTCATTTCCTTTGCGGAAAGTATTTCAGAAGAGTAAAAATGTAAGAATCCGGCTTTGTCATTTGACCGCCATACAACCGGACCGCCAACAAATTCAAACGGACATAGGCTCATTTGCCTATGATGTTTTAGTTTTGGCAACGGGCGCCAACACCAATTTTTTTGGCAATACTAAATTAGCTGCGCATGCTTTTTCCATGAAATCGACTGTGGAAGCATTGCAACTCAGGTATCGGTTGTTGCAATTATTTGAAGAAGCCCAATGCGAAACTGACGAAATAGAATTGCAGCGCATGATGAACATAGTGGTAGTGGGCGCCGGACCCACAGGCGTGGAAGTTTCCGGTGCCTTGGCTGAAATGAAAAAATATGTTTTACCCAAAGATTTTCCGGAGTTAGATTTTTCGAAGATGCACATTTACCTGTTGGAAGGTGCCGAAAAAACCTTGGCAACGATGAGTGAAAAATCTTCGGCACAATCCAGGAAGTATTTACAACGATTGGGAGTAGAAGTGATGACCACCACAATGGTCAAAGATTATGACGGCCAGGAAATTCTATTACAAGACGGCCAAAAAATTCCAACGACAACCGTTATTTGGGCAGCGGGAATCAAAGGAAATATTCCGGAAGGGATAGCACCTGAATTGATTGCCCGTGGCCATCGCATAAAAGTAGATAGACATTGCCGGGTAGAAGGTTTTTCTACAATTTATGCCATTGGTGATTTAGCCTATATGGAAACGCCTAAATTCCCCAATGGATTGCCACAAGTAGCTCCGGTAGCGATGCAGCAAGCGAAGATGTTGGCAAAAAATTTAATCATGCAAGAAAGGAAATCGAATCTGAAAAATCAGTTTGTATTTGAATACAGGGACAAAGGTTCGATGGCCACTGTTGGCCGCAATCTGGCAGTGGTAGATATTCCCAAACCGAAAATGCATTTCCGCGGTTTTTTTGCGTGGATGATATGGATGGGTTTGCACCTGATGCTAATCCTTGGTGTCAAAAACAGGTTTTTTGTTTTCATGAACTGGCTGTATAATTATGCCACATACGATCAGAACTTACGATTGATTTTTCGGGAATTCGACAAGCAAAAAATACGCACTACAAAGACCTGAGTATTTTCTTTGCCCTGGATTTGAATGCGGCCGATTCGTAATCCCAGCGGTCTTCAATGATGGTTTTTAACTCGGGCTTGATATCGGGATATTCTTTTGAAATATTTTCAATAATCGTTAGTGAAAAGGCTTTGATGGCGGGTTTTTCGGTGGGAGATTGAATAAAATCGAAACAAATGGTGAGCGCCGTGCCGAGGTGTTTTTTAGGAATTGGAACAACTTGCAGCAAACGAACGGAATTCCTTTTAATGGCATCGTGCAGGTTTTCATTTTTGAGATTTTCTAAAAGCGTACCGATGTGTTTTTTCATGAAAGGCGGATGGGCCATTGCGGCATAACTCATCGGCCAGCCGGCTCGTTGGCTTAGTTTTTTATCCGGCCCGGTAAAGATTTTAAATAATTCATCAAACCGTTTTTGGTTGTCGCCAATCCACTGAACGATTTCGGCGCAAACTTCTTTGGAATGTTCGCTGTTTATTTTGTCTTGCAGGTTCATGTGGTGTAAAATAGGGATTTCAAGTATATTGGCTTAGAAAGCTAAATTTATTAATCAATTTTGTCCTATAATTTATATTATGTTAAATATATTATTTAAAGTAACAATACTTTCATCTTCAATTCATCTCCGGCCTTTCAATTTTCTTCTTCTCATTTGGTGCCGTATTTCTAAAAATAAACCCGCCTCCTTTTCGAAAGCGGGTTTAAAAAATTTCAATTAGTTATTTCCTAATTCGTTTCATTGACGGTTGGAATGTCATTGATTGTATCGTACAGATCATCCCATTTTTTTTGTTCGGCAGCATATTTGGCTTGTAAGGCTGTATCTTTTTTCTCCATCGCTTTTTTATAAGCATATATTTTAGAGAGATAATTTACAGCTCTTTTATATTGTGCTTTCTCCCGAATACCAAGTCCATTATTGGCTTTTGCCCTTTCGCCCAAAATTTTCGCTACTTTATCATACGGTGCTTCAGCTTTTTCCAAAGCAACACCATAAGCAATGGCCAGGCTATCTGAAACTGCATTATCTGCCGGAGATGGTTTTTGTCCGGGTTTCAATTTCCCATTGACTTCTGAAATATGTGCCGCCCTTACGTCATTGATATCTGCCGCCTGGTTGATAAAATGATTTCCAAGGAACAAATAAGGGACTTCATAATTTTCTTTTAATGAAGCTGCTTTATTAAATGACTGAACCATGAGTTTTTCCAATTCTGCTGCATTGGCCGGCTTCACTGCTCCTTCAACATCTGAATTTAAGGTGTCGAATATAATTTCGCCCAGTACTTCATTCGCTTTGAAATTATCAGGCTCCTTTGCCAAAATTTCTTCAATGGCTTTTTTCTTAAGAGCAAATGTTTTGGCCAGGCTTACTGCAAAATCTACTTTATCATACGTAAAATATTCGCTCTTCGGGTACAATTCGGCGCCCAGTTTTTTATACTTATCAAACATTTCGAGGTCGCCTTTATTTATCGCATAATTTACAAGGTAACGATATACATTTTCAAATCCCTGGTCGGTAATTTTGGCATTCGCCAACCGGCTGTAATAAGAAACCGCTGAATCTGCATTATTACTTTTCTCAGCAGTTACTCCTGCCAATATCAAAACGTTGGTATCGATGGGTGCTTTGATGACATTCAATCCACGTAAAATATCAGACACCTGCACTGCAAATTTTAAATGTTCAAATGCTTTCTGCCATTCTTGTTTTGAATATTCATTGTATCCTTCGGAATAATAATTAGAGTATAATGCTATTGGCCCATTTTGATAAATCGGGTCGTTGGCTTTTTCCAATGTCGGATCCATTTGAATGTATTTCAGGAATGCTGTTTTGGCTTCTTTGAGTAAGGCCTCTCCTTCCGGTTTACCTTTATTTTCTTCTGAAGTAGCCAATCCGGCATAGATGGCTGTTTTTAAAATATAAGCTTCCGGGTCGGTATCAAATTTTCCTTTTTCCATGGCATTATCAAAATCTTCTTTGGCTTTATCCAATTTTTGCAGCATGAGTAAGTTTTTCACGGGCTGCAGTTTTTGTGCCTGGGATTGTAAAGTCAATACAATGACGGAAGCAAACAGAATTATTTTTTTCATTTCAAATGTTAATTGATTATTTAATTTTTATTCTTCGTTATTTTCAATAGATGCATTTTCATCGCCTGGCGTTGCGTTGTTTTCGTCTGTAACATCTTGTTGTTCATCATCATTGTGATGATCATCAAGTTTCGTAATGGCTGCAATTTCATCGCCGGCATCCAAACGAATGACTTTTACACCTTGTGTAGCCCTGCCCAGTTCGCTAATACCACTTACCGGCATCCGAATTGTTACACCGCTTTTGCAGGTAATCATTATATCCTGTGTTTCCACTACGGCCAGCATGCCAATCAAAGCACCGGTTTTTTCAGTTATGTTGATGGTCTTTACTCCTTTTCCACCTCGGTTGGTATGTCTGTATTCATCAACGGCTGTTCTTTTGCCATATCCTTTTTCACTGACGACCATTACTTTTTTATCCGCATCTTCTGAATGATTCACACAAATCATTCCAATCACTTCGTCTTTTTCATCATCGACGTGAATACCGGCTACACCAATGGCACCACGGCCTGTATTGCGGACTTTAGATTCTGAGAACCGAATGGCTCGGCCTGTTTTTACCGCCATCATTATTTCGCTATTGCCATCTGTCATTTTTGCTTCCAGCAATTCATCTCCTTCCACAATATTGATGGCATTGACACCGGTTTGTCTGGGCCGGCTGAAATCCTGCAAAGCCGTTTTTTTAATGATACCTCTTTTGGTGCACAACACAATATTATGTGCTTTTACAAATGCTTCATCTTTCAAATCTTTGACGTCGATGATAGCCCGGATGTTATCTTCTTTCGGAATTTGTATCAGGTTTTGTATGGCTCTACCTTTACCGGTCTTCTCTCCTTCCGGAATTTCATAGACATTCAGCCAATACACTCTTCCTTTTTCGGTAAAGAATAGCATGGTATGATGTGTAGAGGCCACAAATAAATGTTCAATGAAATCTTCTTCACGGGTTTTTCCTCCCATTACACCGCGGCCACCGCGACGTTGTGTTTTAAAATCTTCAGCCGGTGTTCTTTTTATGTAACCAAGATGTGAAATGGTAATGACAACATCTTCTTCTTTGATAAGGTCTTTAATTTTTACTTCATCATCGAGATAAGTAATTTCAGATTTTCTTTCGTCGCCGAATTTTTCTTTTATTTCTTTTAGCTCATCTTTGATAACATCAAAGCGCATTGATTCATTGGCTAACAGTTCATTCAAATGAGCAATTAATTTCATCAATTCATCATACTCGGTTTTAATTTTCTCCCGTTCCATGCCGGTCAATCGCTGCAAACGAAGTTCCAGGATGGCTTTGGCTTGAATTTCATCAATACCCCAACCGGCTTCCATCAAATTTGATTTTGCCAATTCCGGCGTCGCAGAGGAACGGATGAGTGCAATCACTTCGTCGAGATGATCCAACGCAATTAAATAGCCTTTTAAAATATGGGCTTTCTTCTCTGCTTCTTTAAGTTCATATTTTGTGCGGCGTACGACTACTTCATGACGGAAACCAACAAATTCTGCAATCAACTCTTTCAGATTGAGTGTTTTTGGCCTTCCTCTTACAATGGCAACATTATTAATGCCATAAGAAGTTTGCAGGTCGGTCATTTTGTAAAGTTGGTTCACGATGACATTGGCATTCCCATCTCTGCGTAGGTCAATGACCAATCTTGTTCCTTCTTTATTATTCGATTCGTTATTGACATGAGCTATGCCGTCGATTTGTTTATTATTGACGAGTTGTCCGATTTTATTGGTAAGTGCATCCCGGTTGACCTGGTAAGGTACTTCGGTAATGATGATTTGTTCGCGGCCGCTGGGTTTGTTTTCGATAGTTAGTCGTCCACGCAAAACCACTCTTCCCCTACCGAAATGAAAGGCAGATTTAACACCTTCCATGCCATAAATAATACCGCCGGTTGGGAAATCAGGTGCTTTCACATATTCCATCAATTCATCGATGGTGATGTCATTATTTTCAATATAAGCAATGCAACCGTCAATCACTTCGGAAAGATTATGTGGCAACATATTGGTGGCCATACCTACTGCAATTCCACTGGAGCCGTTGACAAGTAATTGTGGAATGCGGGTAGGCAATACCGTTGGTTCTGATTCGGAATCATCGAAATTGAGTTGAAAATCAACCGTATCTTTCTCAATATCATCGAGCATGTGTGCCGATAATCTTTGCAAACGGGCCTCCGTATATCGCATAGCCGCCGGGCCGTCACCATCCTGGTTACCGAAATTTCCCTGGCTGTCAATCAACGTATAGCGCATATTCCATTCCTGCGCCATCCGTACCATGGCATCGTACACGGAAGTATCGCCATGCGGGTGATATTTACCCAATACCTCTCCCACTATTCTTGCCGATTTTTTATACGGCTTGTTGAAATGAATCCCCAATTCATTCATGGCGAATAAAACCCGGCGATGTACCGGTTTCAAACCATCTCTGACATCAGGTAGTGCACGGCCTACAATGACTGACATGGAGTAGTCAATGTATGCGGTTTTCATTTGTTCTTCGATATTGACGGGAATGATGCGGTCGTTATCGTTCGTTTCTAACGGTGTTGTGTTATCTTCCATTGTCTGTTTTCCTACTTCATTTACGATTAAAATTCGCCTTTGGAAATCTTCAATTTCGGTAAAATTTAAAGGCTTGCAAATTTACCTTTTCCCTACCTGAAAACCTGAAAAAAAATATGTTTTTTAACCCAATTTTTCCACCAATTTTTCGGTCAGTTGAAGACCATTTAAACGAGGATTTTTCATGAATTTATCCACCGTATTCTGCTATTTTCGCCTTACTTTGCTTTTTTTTGAAATCGTCATTTTATGAAGACAATTGTATTGTTTGGTGCCGGTCAGTCTGCTACTGTTTTAATTGAATTCCTGGAATCAAATGCTGCGCAAGAAGACTGGCAAATTATAGTCGTAGATGCCAACCTTTCCTTAGCCGAATCGAAAATTACCCAACCGCAATATGCCAAAGCGGTTTCTTTTGATATTTTAAATGAAAGCGAAAGAAGCCGGTATATTAAACAGGCTGATATTGTTATTTCCATGTTGCCACATGCTTTGCATATTGAAGTAGCGAAAGATTGTGTTCGGTTTCAAAAAAATTTACTCACGGCTTCTTATGCAGATAAAGCTATGCAAGAACTGCAACCGGAGATAGAAAAAAAGAGGTTGCTTTTTTTATGTGAAATGGGACTCGATCCGGGCATTGATCACATGAGTGCCAAAAAGATTATTGATGAAATTCAATCTAAAGGCGGAACGATTACTTCATTTACTTCACATTGCGGCGGATTGGTAGCTCCCGAAAGTGATGATAATCCCTGGCATTATAAAGTGAGTTGGAATCCCGGCAATATTATTAATGCCGGTAAAACGGGTGGTCATTATAAAGAAAATGGGAAGGAAGTTTTTGTGACATACAATGAACTTTTTCAAAATAAAAACCTTGTAACCATTCCCGGTTTAGATCGTTTGGCCTGGTATCCGAACAGGGATTCGCTACATTATACCAAAATTTATGGCCTCGAAAATGTACCCACTTTTATCAGGTCAACTTTGCGGCATCCTGATTTTATGTCGGGTTGGCAACAGTTGATTCAATTAAAATTTCTCGATGAAAATATTTACTATAATACCGATGGCAAATCATTACAAACATTATTTACTGAACATTTACAGCAACAGGCCTTCGATGATTGGACTTACGCTGCTTTAGCGGGCAGGAAATTGAATGCCACTGATCAATTATTTTTTGAACAATTTTGTTTTCTCGGATTGACAGATAATGAAACTAAAATAAATGCCGGTAAATGTAGCATTATTGATATCATGCGGTTTGCAGTAGTGAATAAATTAAAGCTTTTTCCGACTGATAAAGATATGATCGTCATGTTGCATCAATTCACTTATGAATGTGAAGGAAAAAAACAAGAACTGGATAGTGTATTAATTGCAAAAGGTGAAAATAATTTACGAACTGCCATGGCAAAAACAGTTGGATTGCCTTTGGGTATTGCCGCAAAATTTATTTTACAAGGCCGTATTAAAATGACGGGCTTGCAGATTCCGATTGCTAAAGAAATTTATGAGCCGGTACTGGCAGCATTAGCCATTGAAGGAATTGTTTTCCGGGATACATACGGAGCTGCCTAAATGTAATTAATCCTGCTCTCCTTTTAAAATTTTTTGAAGAATTGCCACTCCTTCCGTGGCCGGCTTTTCAATGATAGTTAATTGTGGTATAGAAGTCGTTGTTGGTATTTTTTTATCAATAATAAATTTTTGTGAGGTGGGCGGAACAAGATGCACCAGGCCAGCAGCCGGATATACTGCCAACGAAGTACCAATGACAATAAAAATATCAGCTTGAGCGGCTATGGCAGCTGCTTTTTCCATTTGTACTACCGGTTCGCCAAACCAAACAATAAATGGCCTGAATTGGTGCCCGTCATCAGCCGTATCGCCTAATAAAATATCCTTTCGGATTGGTTGTGTTATTTGCGGGTTTACTTCACTACACATTTTAAAAATTTCGCCGTGCAGGTGTACAACATTTTTTGAACCGGCTCTTTCGTGCAGGTCGTCCACATTTTGTGTGATAACAGTTACTTCAAAATCATCTTCAAGCATAGCCAGTCCAAGATGACCTGCATTGGGTTTCGCATTTAAAACATCTTTTCTCCTTTGATTATAAAAATCAAGAACGAGTTGAGGATTTCTATGCCAGGCTTCCGGCGTTGCAACGTCTTCTACCCGATGGCCTTCCCAAAGCCCATTGCTATCGCGGAATGTTTGTAAACCGCTTTCGGCACTCATACCGGCGCCGCTAAGTACAACGAGTTTTAGTTTCGCCATGACTGTTATTTTTCTCCGGCCATGGCCATAATGATTGACCACTCTTTTTCGGTTACTGGTTGCAGTGATAATCTGCTGATACGCACCAATGCCATTTCTTTCAGCCGTTTTTCTTTTTTGATAGCCTCGAGTGTGACTGGATTTTTTAATTTTTTGACCGGCTTCAAATCTACGGCGTCCCACCTTTCATCATCGGTGGTTGGATCATGATAAGCTTCTTTACTGACTTGTGCAATGCCGACAATGGCTGTGCCGATATTACTATGGTAAAAAAATACTTTATCACCTTTTTTCATATTGCGCATGTGTAATCTTGCAGCGTAATTTCTGATACCGCTCCAGCAGGTTTCTTTTTCTTTTACCAGGTCGTCCCAACTATATACATTAGGTTCTGATTTTGCTAACCAATAAGCCATAATATTTTGTATTTAATAATCCTGAATGTTATTGTCAAATTTACAATCAATACCCGGAAGCCAATACGTCGGCGATGTGCATTGTTTTGATTGCTATTCCTTTTTGATTGATATAGCCTTGCAAATGCATCAGGCAGGAAAGGTCGGTAGAAATCAGGTATTCGGCACCGGTAGCCAATGCATTGTCAACTTTCTGTTCGCCCATTGCGATGGAAATATCTTCGAACTTAACAGCAAAAGTACCTCCAAAACCACAACAGGTTTCTACATCATCCATTTCTACAAGTTCCAGGCCTTTTACCTGCGATAATAATTTTCTGGGTTCTTCTTTGATTTTACATTCCCGCAAGGCAGCACAGGAATCATGGTAAGTGGCTTTGCCTTGAAGGGTGGCGCCGAAATCTACAACCTGTAATCGATGTACCAGGAATTCAGATAATTCAAAAACCTGTTGGCTTAGGTTTTTTACTTCGTTGTGCAAAGAAGAATTTTCAAATAATTGAGTGTAATAATTTTTGATGAATCCGGCGCAACTGGCACTCGGTGTTACGATAAAATCTGCTTGGCTGAAGTCTTTGATAAATTTGGTGCAAACCGATTTTGCTTCGGACCAATAGCCTGCATTAAATGCCGGTTGGCCGCAACAAGTTTGGTTTTCATTATACTGCACCTGGCAGCCTGCTTTTTCCAATACTTTTATCATATTGAATGCCGTTTCCGGATACAATTGATCGACAAAACATGGTATGAAAAGCTGGATGTTCAATGCTATTTTTTCTTTGAAAGGTAGGTTAAGTTCATCATTTTAATAGCGGTCATTGCGGCTTCTTCACCTTTGTGACCGTCTTTCCCACCTATCCTGTTTACGGCTTGCTCTTCGTTCAACACAGTCAAAACGCCGAAAATGGAGGGAACGGGAAGATTCAAATTCAGGTGCAGTACACCGTTAGTTACTGACTGGCATACATAATCGAAATGAGGGGTTTCTCCCTGAATGATGCAACCCAGTGCAATAAATGCATCCGGTTTATTTTTCTTTGTGGCGTGGCGCCAAAAATGACTGATGGCAAAAGGAATTTCTATGGCACCCGGAACACTAATGACAATAATTTTTTTTACGCCAGCTTCTTCCAGTTGTGCAATGCATCCTCTTTCTAATTGATTGACGATTGAGGCATTCCATTCCGTTTTCACCAAAACAACACAGGCATCCTTTGTCAGAATGCCTGTATGTTTTTCAAAGAGTTGACTATTTTTTATTGTAGCCATAGTTATTCTTCTGTATTATAAACTCCCATTTGCGCCAGGTAATTATCGGCATCTCTTGCTTGTGAAGTTCTGGGAAATTTTGTTTTTATTTCTTTATATAATTCGATGGCTGATTTGTTGTCATTCAAACTACGTTGTGCCAGATAAGCTGCCATGAATAATGCTTCGGCAGAATTCGTAGCATCGTCTTCAAAATAATGGCCAGCTTTTTTATAGTAATCGAAAGCATCTTTGTTTTTTCCTAAATCGCCATACGCATCGCCGATGAGTTTATATGCACGGGCTTGAATTTGCTTGGCATCGGTGCTGAATTTTTTAAGGTATTTAATGGCTTTCTCATTTTCATTGAGTTTAATATAGCAATCGCCAGCATAAAATCGGGCCAGGTTGCCGGCTTTGGTACCGCCATATTTATCGATGACTTTTAAAAAACCCCAGTGTTGTCCATCGCCATTTAAGGCGAGGTTTACAGAATCACGACGATAATAATCTTCTGCTTTAAACATGGCTGCGACAGCTTTTCTTTCTTTGGGTTTTACGACATAATTTTTATAAATATACCAGCCGCTAATCAGCACAATGATAGCAACGGAAGCAATGATGATGGGCTTATTGTATTTGTCCCAAAAATTGAGGGCTTTTGCCACGATTGCATCTCCGCCTTCTGCAGTTTTCACATTTTTCTTGTCTGCCATTGTTGTATTTACTTTTTATTTTTTTGATTAATCTACGATGAACGGATAATCTTTATCCGTATAAATATCTTTTAGTACTTCGCTGTCGTCAGGGAATGGGCTTTCTTCTGCAAATTGTACAGCTTCTGCAACTATGCCGTCCACTCTTTCATTGATGACATCGATTTCATTTTGCGTAGCAAATTTATTGTCCAAAATGGTATGTAACACTCTTAGAATTGCATCCTTGTGTTTATATTTATCCACTTCTTCTTTGGATCTGTATTTCTGTGGATCACTGATTGAGTGTCCTTTATAACGGTATGTTTTAATTTCTAATAAAGTAGGCCCTTCTTTTTTCCTGGCCCGATCAGCCGCCCTTGAAATAGCTTCATGTACAGTTTCAGGACTCATTCCATCCACCGAATCGGCAGGCATTTCATAGCCGCATGCCAATTTATAAATATCAATTACGTTAGAAGTCCTTTCAACCGAAGTACCCATTGCGTAATGATTGTTTTCACAAATAAATACGACAGGTAATTTCCATAACATGGATAAATTGAAAGTTTCATGCAAAATACCCTGGCGTGCTGCACCATCGCCAAAGAAACATAAAACTACATTATCGGTTTCCCTGTATTTTTCGGCAAAAGCCAAACCAGCACCGGTACCAATTTGTGCACCCACGATACCATGACCGCCAAAGAACCCGACATCTTTTCCAAAGAAATGCATACTTCCACCCTTTCCTTTGGCGCAGCCTGTAGCTTTTCCATAAAGTTCGGCCATACAACTATTGACAGAAACGCCTTTGGCGATAGCCAGTCCATGGTCCCGATAAGCGGTAATGAAAAGGTCATCCGAATTGGTAGCCGTTACACAACCTGCAGCAATGGCTTCCTGACCGATATAGGCATGAAAAAAGCCGCGGATTTTACCTTCCATTTTATATTTCTCTTCCGCCTTTAATTCGAATTGACGAATCAACTGCATCAGTTCGTACCAATAGAGATAAGTTTCTTTTGAAAACTTTGTTGCCAAAACTTAAAAATTTAAAATTCTTTGCCCAAAATACGGGACGCAAAAATAAGGGTAAAAAAGGAATTTTCTATACGGTAAAAAAACTTCCTGATTTCAACAATCGGCCTGAAAAAGAAGCAGATATAAATGTTTTACTTTTGCACATGGCCAATCGTGTAACCCGTCGTCGTTTGCGTAAAGCAATGCTTAGAATTAAAAAATTGCCGGGTGGAATCCATTTCATTCAATATGGCTGGAATAAAATTGTGGGTTTCTGGCTTCGCTTTATCCGCAGTACCAAGGTGCCGCACCCTTCATCTATTATGCTCGAAGTCACCAATCAATGTAATCTTGCCTGCATCACCTGTCCAAGAGAATATGCTTATGGCAAACAGATGGATAAAGGGTTTATGAACCTGGAGAAAATGAAAAAAGTGGTAGATGAAGCTTTTCCTTATGTGGATTCCATCGGGCTTACCGGCCTCGGCGAAACTTTTATGTATAAAAAACTGCCCGAGATTGTGGATTATATCCGTTCAAAAAATAAAGGCATTATTATCAGCGTATCTACGAATGCACATTTACCCATTAGTGTAAAAATGGCAGAAGAACTGGCTGATAAAATCGATACGATTCAAGTTTCCATTGATGGTATTGGCAAAGTGTATGAACAAGTCAGGTTGAAAAGTGATTATCATTTTTTCTATGAGAATATGTTGCAAACAATTGAAGTGTGCAAAGGCAAAAGAGCATCTGTTATGTTCAATTTTGTAGCTATCAAAGAAAATTACAGGGAAATGGCAGAGATTGTGGAACTGGCGGCCAAATTAGGTGTTAAATATGTAAACATCACACCATTCAATGTAGCTTCGGTTACCATTTATGATAAATCCTATTATGATTTTTTCCAAACAGCAGCTTTTAAATCTGAACTTAAAAGAGCCAAAGAGACAGCCCGAAAATATCCGCAAATAGAATTTACAACCTGGGATATAGAAGCGCCAAAAGGATTTCGGAAATGTGATTTAGTCTGGTCACATTTTTATGTTTCCTGGGATGGATATGCTACACCTTGTTGCGCCAAACCCTTCCCCAAAGAATTGAATTTCGGTAATATTTTTGACGATGGATTGATGAAATGTCTTAACAATAAAGATTATCGCCGGTTTCGGGCTATGTGGTATAAAAATGAACCACCCGAATTTTGCAAAAACTGTCATGTGATTGATTTGGATCCTGTAATAATTGATTAATCAATATGCTGGCTTTTCAAACCATATCATTAGTTCATTTTAAGAATTATCAGCAACGTTCATTTACATTTGAAGCACCCATCATCGGTATTCATGGCAATAACGGTGTCGGTAAAACGAATTTGCTCGATGCCATTTATTATTTATGTATTACGAAAAGTTATTTTACCCGAATCGAAACGAATAATGTTCTTCATGGTCAATCGGGTTTCAGGTTGTCAGGCGATATTAAACGATGGGATAAGGAAGAAAATGCCATTTGTATAGTAAGAGAAAATGGGAAAAAAGAATTCTTATTAGATGAAGAACCGTATGAAAAATTCTCTCAACATATTGGCCGTTATCCTTGTGTTGTCATTGCCCCGGACGATGCCGTTTTGATAACGGGTGACAGTAAAATGCGCCGGACATTATTAGATGCTATTCTTTGCCAGGTAGATAAAAAGTATTTACAAAACCTGATCGCATATAAAAGGATACTCACACAAAGGAATGCATTATTGAAATCATTTTTTGAAACCGGCAAAAAAGATTTCACTTTATTGACAGTATTGGATGAACAATTATCTCAATACGGAACGGACCTATTTGAATCCCGTCGCACTTTTCTACAAACCTATCTCCCATTGGTTTTTGATTTTTATAAAATTATTGCCGCTACAAAAAATGGAAGTTCCCAAACCGAAGACATTGCATTTACGTACGTAAGTTCTTTATTGGATATGGATTTTGCCAACATATTAAAAATGAACAGGCAGAAAGATTATTTAGCACAAAGAACTACAGACGGCATACATCGGGATGATATTCAAATTGAGCTGAATGGACAACCATTTAAAGCCATCGCCTCGCAAGGACAAAGAAAAAGTTTGTTATTTGCGCTTAAACTGGCAGAATTTGAAAAATTAAAAGAAGCGCAAAAGCTGGCTCCTATACTTTTGCTGGACGATGTTTTTGAAAAACTGGATGAAACACGGATTGGAAACCTCTTACAGCTTGTTTGTAAAAATAATGAAGGGCAAGTGTTCATTACAGATACTAACAAAGAAAGGCTGATGCAACATATAGAACCATTAAAAGTTCCCTATCAAATGATTGCTCTTTCCTGACAAATTTATAATTTTACACAATGGGTGAATATTCTATGAGTGAAGCAATTCAGCAATTTTTGCAAACAAGCCGGTTAAAAAGCGATTTGCAAGCATTGCAAATAGAGAAAGTCTGGGAAGAGATTATGGGAAAAACGGTAGCTCGTTATACTGAAAAAATCCAAATTATACATAATAAGTTAATTATTACTACACCCATTGCTCCTTTGAAAAACGAATTGATTTATCAAAAGGAAACGATTAAACAAAGAGTGAATGAAGCCCTCCGCCAGGAAATAATCCGGGAGGTTATCATACAATAAACCTGCATCAAAACCTATGACACGTTCTGCCGGTATTTTATTTATATTGGTGACTGTTTTTATTTCTACAGTCTGCTCTGTAACTGCCGATATTCAAGGCGCATCAATGGGTGGTATCAATAATTATTTCTGGCCGCCATTTATTGGATTAATTTCTATTTTTCTTTTTTTGTTTTTTGCCTGGTTGATAAAAGATATCAATGCCAATGTTTACCTTGTTGTGTTGTTTTGTTCGTACAATATATATGTTGGTGTATCTTTTTACTTAGGGAATGGTGCCTGGCCAATGACAATGTTTTGATTATTCAATTCTCACTCTTGGGTCAATGATACTATATAGAATATCTGCCAGTATATTGATGAGGATAAAAAAAGCTGCTGCTATTAATACAGAACCCATAACAACCGGATAGTCTAATTCTTCCAATGCATTGACAGTAACTTTGCCAATACCTTGCCATCCAAAAATATATTCAACGAAGAAGGCGCCGGCTAATAACTCGGCAAACCATCCTGTAATAGCCGTCACCACCGGATTGAGTGCATTGCGCAAGCCATGTCGCCAAACCACTCTTTTTTTCGACAAACCTTTGGCATAAGCCGTACGGATAAAATCCTGATCTAATACATCCAGCATGGCACTTCTCGTTAACTGTGTGATAATGGCCAGCGGCCGGATACCTAATGTAATAGCTGGCAATATTAAATTTTGCAAAGTCAGTCGTTTTTGTCCTTCATCATCAATGGCAAACCAATTGCCGGCAATGTGTAAACCTGTCCAATCGCTGAGCACAAAACCAAATACATAAGCAATAATAATTCCAGTAAAAAAGGAAGGAGCCGAAATGCCAAGAATACTACCGAAAATAGCAGATGAATCCATCCATGTATTTTGTTTAACAGCCGCCAACACACCTAATGGGATGCCAATGAGAATCGCAATAAACATGGCCGCAACAGCCAGCATTAAAGTGCCCGGCAAGGCTTGCATTAAGACATCCCATACCGGCCGTTTGGATTGATAAGATGTTCTTAAGTATGGAACCTTAATGCCGAATTTGGTATCGCCACCAATGAAAATACCTCGCAGCTTCTTTTTTTCAATGGCCGTTTTTTTATAAATACAAATGGGTGAAACATCATTCAAATAAAAAACAAATTGTTTCCATTTTGGTTGGTCGAGGTATAATTCTTTTTTGATATTTGCTTGTGTAATGGAATCGCCTGATTGTCCCATTACCAGGCGTGAAGGGTCGCCAAAACCCTGAAAGAGAAAAAATACAAGTACAACAACACCTACTAAAACTAATAAGCCGTACAGCGATCGCCTGATGATGAATTTCAGCATTATTGTGGCTCGTTTTTAAAACTTAATACAGGAAAAATAAATATTAATCCCGAATTTAAATAATTGTTTCAAATATTATTAGAATAAATATTTTTCTTCAAACGCTATGTCGTTTTCTTGTAATAGCTTTATATACTCTTCTTTATAGTCAAACTTTTTATGATGTTCTTCCTGGTTTTTAATATATCGAATAAGATTGTCTTTGTCCTGAATGCTATAGGTAAATGCTCCATAACCAGATTGCCAGTGTGTAAACGCAGGAAATAATTGCTGCTCTTTAATGTATAATGCGCTTGCCACTTTAATATCTTTTACTAATGCTGATAATGAGATGGCAGGATGTAAATGAGTTAAAATGTGAAGATGATCTTCCACGCCATTGATTCTATACAAAAAACAATTTTTGTTTTTCAAGATGCCGGCTATGTATTGAAATAATTTATCTCGATTTTCTTTTAATAGTACCGGTTTTCTGTATTTGGTGCTGAATACTATTTGATAAAGGATTTGTGTGTAAGTGCTCATTGTATGTGGGTTTATTCAATTTATTCAACCGCTTTGCGGTTGGCGGTTGCCAGGTTCTTATTGTTCAGCAAGTTTTACTTGCTGTTAGTCAAATTAAAGCCCTTCGGGCTTTTGTGGCCTATTGGAAATTATTGTTTTTACCTGACTTTCTTTTCAAATGTAATCTTATTCCGGGTTTTTGGCAGGTGTGCAATTTTATTTTTCTGGATTTTCTTTGCGAAAGATAAAGTTAAGCTCAGAAACCCCGAAGGGATTGAAATGCATAATATTTTCTGTATTTGGTGCTGAATACTATTTGTTAGAGGATTTGTGTGTAAGTACTCATTGTGTGTTTTTATTCAATTTATTCAACCGCTTTGCGGTTGGCGGTAACCATGTTCTTATTGTTCAGCAAGTTTCACTTGCTGTTAGTTAAATTAAAGCCCTTCGGGCTTTTGTGGCCTATTGGAAATTATTTTTTTTATTTGACGTCCTTTTTAAATGTACTCTTATTCTGAGTTTTTGACAGTTTTGCAATTTTATTTTTCGGATTTTCTAAGCGAAAGATAAAGTTAAACTCAGAAACCCCGAAGGGGTTGAATA
>JAGQWM010000053.1 GCA_020437365.1 Chitinophagaceae bacterium
AAAAACCCCAAAGCAAATAGACTACACCTGTTTGCCACCACCAATGTGCATTTCCAAAACCCTCCATATTACCTTTCAATGCAAGAATACCAATGGCAATCGCTAACAGCCACACTAAAAAACCCGCTAGAAAACGAACAACCCAATTTTGTATGTTATTATTTTTTTTCAGAGGAAAAGATTGACTGGTGAATAGATAGAAATGTGAAATTAGTACACAATTAATTCCTAATCAAAGTTGAAATAAATTAATCGAAAGAAAATGAAAAAAGGACTAAATGGCTTTTATTGACGACAAAACCTACAAAACATTTCTTTATATTCAATTCAAATCATCTACATTCACTCTTGTAGGCGTATCCACACCGGAAATGATGGATTGTGCACTGATTGCGATGGCTTTGATGATGGCTGTCATATTTTCCAAATCCAGAGAAGACACTTCATCCGATAGTTTATGATAATTGGGTTCGGCCTCCATTTTGGCGGTAGAAATAGTATGTGCCGGTACGCCGAGACGAGCTAAGGTGGCATTATCAGACCTATAAAATAAATGTTGTGCCGGATATGGGTCCGGATAAAAATGAAATGATTTTCCTTCTAAGTTTTTTTGTAGAATATTACCCATGTCTGTTTTATCGTATCCGGTAATATAAGCTGCATTGGCACCCCATTTACTTTCGGTTCCAATCATTTCAATATTGAACATGGCTTTTACTTTATCGGCATTGATATGAGTAGAAAAATAACGGGATCCAAAACCACCGATTTCTTCCGCCGTAAATGCAACAAAAATTAAAGTCCGTTGATTGTTGTTGAGGGCTTTAAAATATTTTGCCAACAGGATGACTGCCGTTGTACCCGCCGCATCATCATTTGCACCATTATAAATAGAATCACCTGTTGCCATTTTACTAACACCCAAATGATCGTAATGTGCCGAAAAAACAACATATTCATTTTTTAAATCTCCCTTGCCGGGTAAAATACCAATGACATTACTCAATGGTTGTATATTGACTTTATTGGTACAGTTTATAGAAAAACTTGCTGGTATTTTATCAGATAAAATGAAAACAGTTGAAGTGTTTTTTTGAAACATGCTTTGTTTAAATCTTTTCAACCGGGTAAAATTATTAACCAGTTCAGGGTTTACAAATACCAAAATATTTTCATCGGCGTTGGAGAATGTGATGGCTTTTTGAAAAAAATCATCGTTCTTTTTTATGGTCTCTATTTTATAATTTTATTTGTCAGTAATAGACAATGAAGGTTTTGTAGAAAAAACAAGGATTTTAGCTGCGTCAAAATCCTGCTGGTCAAAAACTGCTTGCAAAGCGGTTTGTTCAACCTTTACCATCGCAAACCGTTGTTGATAGTTTTCAGTGTTTCCCCAAGATTGAAGGCCTGTTTTTTTAAATTCATTAGCAATAAAATCAGCCGCTTTATCTATTTCAGGCGAAAATGTTTTTCTACCTTTCATGGCATCCGATGCCAATACATTTTCTATCCGGCTCACTTCTTCTATATTGATAATTTTATGAATGGCATCTGTTTCTGTTTGACTTGCTTTTTGTGCGTTGCTACAACCCGTAATGAATAAAAAGAACATGGTCGCCATACAAAGCATCGTCATTCGATATATTTTCATCTGAAAAATTTTAATAAATGTTGAAATGGAATTTTTCTGCAGGAAATCAATTTACAAACTCATCATTTCTTTAAACTTGACGGTTTGACGACGGCTTACTTCAATTTTTTCGCCGCCTTGCAATTCCAATAAAAGGCCACCATTGAAATAAGGTTCTATTTTTTCAATCATGCGCAGGTTGACAATATGTTTTCGATTCGCCCTGAAAAACATTTTTTCATCCAGCCTTTCTTCGAGTGCATTCAGGGATTTTAAAATAAGCGGTTTATTGACTCCGAAAAAAACTTTGGCATAATTGCCCACACTTTCAAATAAACGGATATCACCCAGTTTTACAAACCAACATTTTTCTCCATCTTTCACAAATACCTGATCGTTTTCTGTCAATACAGAATTATTTGTTGTGTAGGAAATTTCGTCCTGTGTTTCTTTGCTGTCTTTTCTTTTTAATTTTTGAATGGCATCCGATAATCTTTTCGGCTCTACCGGTTTCAATAAATAATCGAGAGCATTTACTTCAAATGCTTTCATGGCAAACTCATCATAGGCTGTTGTAAAAATTATTTGAGGAGTTTTTTCCAGTTCGGTCAACATATCAAAACCGGTTTTGCCCGGCATTTGAATATCGAGAAAGATAAGCTCCGGTTGCAGGTTTTCTATTTTTGTAATGCCTTCATCTGCGTTGGCGGCTTCTTCTATAACATCTATCTCAGGAAAATCCTTTAATAATTTTTTAAGTTCCGTTCTCGCCAATCTTTCATCGTCTATAATAATTGCTTTCATGTGTAATTTTTTATTTTTTTTGTTTGGTCACATGGAATGCCCATTTTACTTTTTTTGTTATTTGCCTTGATTAAAGGCATTTCATGTGTAATTTTTTATTTTTTATAACGTAATGGGAATTTTCACTTTTGCTTCTACAATAGAACCATTGATTTGTTGAATCCGAAAACTTGCTTTTTCGCCATACAGTAAACTCAATCGGTTGTTCGTACTGGATAATCCAAAACCGAATTCCTGAATTTCATTTTTTAAACGTCCGGTATTTTGTACTGTCAATTCATGAAAACCGTCTTTAAATTCCGAAACCACTTTTATCAATCCGCCATTCACCTGTTTGCTGATGCCGTGTTTAATGGCATTTTCCACCAAAGTTTGCAACATCATGGGCGGCACCGGATGATAAACGGATTTGGGATCTATTTCATACGATACCCGCAGCCTGTCTTCAAAACGCATATTTTCCAGGGCGAGGTAATCTTTTACAATAGATAATTCTTTTTCGAATGGAACGGTTTCCATTTTTTCTGATTGCATACTACTGCGCAAAATATTACTCAGTTCTGTTACAGCTCTTCTGGCCCTATTCGGATTTTCATCGACCAACGCCCTTATACTATTCAATGAATTAAAAATAAAATGCGGATTAATATGTGCCTTAATCGTTTTTAATTCCAACTCTTTAATCAAAGCCTCCAATCTTAACGTATCCATTTGTTGCCGACGGCTTTTCTGAAAAAAATGATAGAAATAATAAATCAATAACCAAGGCAGAATAAAGAGGCCGTTATCAAAAGTAGAACCCGCCAGCCGGGCAAAAAAACTTAGCTTTTTACTGGAGGAAGTACTCAAATGAAAAAAATCGAAACCACCCAAAACCACCAGGCTAAAAAGCATCGAAGAAATAATGACAGCCACAATTAATTTCGGAATTGCTTTTTCTATAGATTCCATCATCCAACCTTGCCATTTGATAACCCAACGCAGCATGTGCGTAACAAGAATTCCGGCGGCAAATACAATGGCCACTCTACCTAATAAAACTTTATCGGAAATATTGACTTTATACGCATGGGCAAAGAAAATCATGACCATACCCACAAATCCCCAGCCCAAAAACTGGAGAACCCAATATCTTGATTTTGCGAAAAACATGTGCTAAATTACTTATTCCTGCAGGTTGTAAAAAACTTTAATACGTTAATGGCTATTGGCGCTGACAGGTGGGCAAAATGCTAAAGAATTTTAATAAATCCATCCATTTTGTGCCAGATGCTGGTCGAAAACAGTTATAACATTTTTTTTCATTAAAAGCCTTTTACCGCTTCTCTTCAGAAAGCTTAAATTTACACCGAAATTGAAATCAATGAATATAGCACCCGGACCACTCTTACAAACAATCGACTCACCCGATGATTTGAAAAAACTGCCTCGTGAAAAATTGCACCAGGTGTGCGATGAATTGCGGCAATATATTATAGATGTAGTGAGTGTACATGGCGGGCATTTCGGCGCCAGCCTGGGTGTGGTAGAACTGACAACTGCTTTGCACTATGTGTACAATACACCGTATGATCAATTGGTTTGGGATGTTGGCCACCAAGCTTACGGCCATAAAATATTGACCGGCCGCAGAGATATTTTTCCTACCAACAGGAAGTATAAAGGGCTGAGCGGTTTTCCGAAAAGAAGCGAAAGCGAATACGATACATTTGGCGTAGGCCATTCTTCCACTTCTATTTCTGCAGCTCTTGGAATGGCGATGGCAGCCAAATATAAAGGCGAAAAAGAAAGAAAAATAGTAGCCGTCATTGGTGATGGTGCCATGACAGCCGGCCTTGCTTTCGAAGGCATGAACCACGCCGGTGTAGCCGATGCCGATATGCTGATTATTCTCAACGATAATTGCATGGGTATTGACCCAAACGTTGGCGCATTGAAAGAATACCTTACAGATATTACCACTTCGCCGACTTACAATAAAGTAAAGGATGATATTTGGAAATTGCTGGGCAAAATGCCGGTGGGCAAAAATTTTAGTCGGGCCATGGCACAAAAACTAACCGATGGCATGAAAGGAATGGTAAGCAGCAGTGCCAATTTATTTGAAGCATTAAATCTCCGCTACTTTGGGCCGATAGATGGTCATAATGTTGCCAAATTGGTAGATACCTTAAAAGACCTGAAAAAAATTCCCGGGCCTAAGTTGCTCCATATTATTACAACCAAAGGAAAAGGTTATGCACCTGCAGAAAAAGATCAAACCAAATGGCATGCTCCCGGTTTGTTTGATAAAATAACAGGCGAAATACAAAAGAAAAAATACGACCTGCCGCAACCTCCAAAATACCAGGATGTTTTTGGTAAAACAATTATTGAGTTGGCTGAGAAGAATAAAAAAATTATAGGCATAACGCCGGCAATGCCTTCGGGTTCTTCATTGAAATATATGATGGAGAAAATGCCCGACCGGGCTTTTGATGTGGGTATAGCCGAGCAACATGCAGTTACGCTTAGCGCCGGACTGGCAACACAGGGACTCAAAGTTTTTTGCAATGTCTATTCTTCTTTTATGCAAAGGGCTTACGACCAAGCCGTTCATGACGTGGCCATTCAAAAACTGCCGGTTGTATTTTGTTTAGACCGCGGCGGACTTGTTGGCGACGATGGGCCAACCCATCATGGTTGTTATGACATCGCTTATTTCCGTTGTATTCCAAATATGATAATCAGTGCACCGATGAATGAATCAGAATTGAGAAACCTGATGTTTACAGCACAACAAGAAAGTATTGAAAATCCATTTGTCATTCGTTATCCTCGTGGGCAGGGTGTGCTTACAAATTGGCAAACGCCAATGAAAGCCATTGAAATCGGCAAAGGCAGAAGACTAACTGAAGGAAAAGACATTGCTATACTTTCTTTAGGCCATCCCGGAAATTTTGCCGCCGCCGCCATTCGAACATTGAAAAATGAAGGCCTGGCGCCCGGACATTATGATTTACGTTTTGCCAAGCCGCTTGATGAGGAGTTGCTCCATGAAGCCTGTCAGCAATATCCGAAATTAATTACAGTAGAAGATGGCTCCATGAAAGGCGGTATTGGTTCTGCTATCCTGGAATTTATGGCTGCACATGGTTATAAAAATGAAATCAAATTGTTAGGTATCCCCGACCGGTTTATAGAACATGGCACACCGGCCGAACTGCACCATGAGTGTGGTTTTGATGCCGAAGCCATTGCGGCTACTGCAAGAGAAATGATGAAAGAAAAAATAAAGGTGCAACAAGTTGTCCGTTAAATATAAATGACAAAAAATCCAGCATGAAAAAAATCTGCCTGGCCGTTTTATTTTTTCAACTATGCAATACATCCTCAGCCCAAATCGGGCTTAACTTAGGTGTGAAAGCCGGTTTCAATTTTTCAACCGTTACGCATGCTTCCGATATCAATGCACAACAATATACCGGCTATATGATTGGCGGTTATATTGCGCCCAAGCCAAAAAAATTATTGGGGTTTCGTTCAGAAATTATTTTATCGAGACAAGGATATAATTTTCATACCAATTCCACTTCGGGTGATGTAGTGCTGGATTATTTATTGCTACCGCAATTGGTAACCATCAATTTTACCAAAAGAATTCAATTACATGGTGGTTTGTTATTGGCATTTTTACTCAATACCGGCGTGGACAGTACGGGCAACGGTTCAAATGGTAGTTTGTTCAATTATTTAAAAAGATTCGATTACGGGTTGGCCGGTGGCGGCGAAATAACACCCATTGGTGGTTTTTTTATTGGCGGAAGAGTCAATTTCAGTTTACAAAAAGTACGCAGAGATGGTTCGGGCCCCGATTATATTCCGGGTATTGATGCCCGCAATAATGTAGTGCAGGTGTATGCCGGCTGGCGGTTTTAATTTATAAAAAAATCCATTTTGCTTTGCAACAAAATGGATTCGTAAATAGGTTTTTTCTGTTTTAATTTTTTGCAGCTTCCAATGCTCGGAAGCTTTTTACCAATTGTGCATCCATTGTAATATCTATATTCAATGATTTGCTTACGGGGCAATTTTCTTTGGCATCGGCTGCATATTCTGCAAAAGCAGCTGCTTTGCATTTGGGTACTTTGGCTTTTACATCGAGGTGGCTGCCGGTAATAACACCGCCTTCCATTGTAATAGTACAGGTTGTTTGAATCCGATTCGGCGTCAATCCGGCCGCACCGAGTACAAAACTCAGTTTCATAGCATAACAGCCGGCATGTGCGGCAGCTATTAATTCTTCCGGATTGGTATATGTTCCATCTTCGAACCTGCTTCTAAAATCGTATGCTTTATTTTTAATGACACCTGATTGGGTTAATAATTTGCCGGCACCTTCTTTTCCGGTGCCTTTCCAATTAGCAGTTGCTGAACGTTTCATAATGTTGTTGTTTTAAATTATTAAGGTAGTTGGTTGTTTTCTTCGAGTTCCGCCAGGCGGTCTTCCGGTTCATTGTACTCAATAATAAAATTATTCTTCCCTTCGCCAATGACAATTTTCAAAAATTTCTGTTGTACCAGTTCCAATATAGACAAAAAGAGGAATATAGCATGCACCCTGTTTTCGCAATGGGCCATTATTTTTTCAAATGAAAGTGTTTTATGTTGTTGTGCATTACTCAGCATCGCATCACGGCTGGCTTCCATTGTATAATTATATTGCACGACCGTATGCATCGGCTTGTTCATCCTGTCGCTGTATTTTTTCAGGGCTTTTTCGAAAGCCTTCATTAATTTAAACAGCGTAATATTTTCTATTTCAGTGCCTTCACTTTCCTCTTCGCCTATTTGCCATAATTCTTTTTGGATATTACCTCTTTTCACACTTAAAATGCGCAGTGCTTCCATTTCAGCCAGTTCGGCCGATGCCTCTTTGAATCTTTTATATTCAAGAATTTTATTGACCAATTCCTCTCTCGGATCAATTTCATTGCCTTCGGCATCCACTTCTTTTCGAGGCAGTAACATTTTGGCTTTGATGCGCATCAGTGTAGAAATAAACAAAATAAATTCGCTGCTCAATTCAATATTCAATTCTTCACTTTGATGAATATAATCTGTAAAGTCGCCAATAATTTTTGTAATAGGAATATTATAAATATCCAATTCATCTCTTTCGATAAAAAATAAGAGCAAATCGAAAGGGCCTTCAAACTGTGGAAGTTTTATCTGATACGTCGTTGTTTGCACAATATTAAAATTAAAGAAAAATAAAGTCCTGTCGTTGGCAGGACTTTACAAATGTAAGGGAAAAAGGGCTTTGCTTTTAGCCCTTAATTTTCCTCATTATTTCTTGAGTGCATCCCTGATTTCACGCAACAAAGTAATATCCTCGGGCGGTGCAGCCGGTGCAGCCTCTTCCTTTTTCTTTCTGGCATTGATGCCTTTGATAATCAGGAACAATACGAAGGCGATAATCAGGAAGTTAATAACGGCTTGTAAAAAGGCTCCATACATCACATCTACTCCATTTATTTTTGTCGTTAATGTCTCAAAAGATTGACCAATGATTGAGCCAATGATTGGCATCAATATTTTATCAACCAATGAGTTTACGATAGCACCAAATGCGCCACCAATAATGACGGCAATGGCCAAATCGACTACATTACCTTTGGTGGCAAAATCTTTAAATTCTTTCATCATTCCCATAATATTTGATTTTTTAAATTGTGATTAAAATAGTTTGACAAGTCATCATACCGGGTACATTCATTTGAAATGTTTTATAAAAATTATTTCTTTAGTCCAGGAAATTGCATATTCAAACTTTTCAGTAAAGTACATAACTGAGTGGCCACTGTAAATTCTTTATACCAGTTTTGATCAGAGGGAACAATTGTCCATTCAGGATTATTACAATTGTTAAAGCAGTCTTCATACATTTTCATGTATTCATCCCAAAGTTTGGCTTCTTCAAAATCCTGTTCATTGTATTTCCACATTTTGGCCGGGTTGCTAATTCTTTCCGTGAGCCTCTCCTGCTGTTGTTGTGGTGAAATATGTAAATAAAATTTCAGGATATGCGTGTTATTATGATTCATCAGCAATTGTTCAAAATCGTTGATGGCTTTCATTCTTTTCATGGCAGTTTCGTCATCGCACCATTTATGTACACGGGTTATCAGAATATCTTCATAATGTGACCGGTTAAAAATCTGGATCATTCCTTTCTGTGGTGTATTTTGATGTATGCGCCATAAAAAATCTTGCGACAATTCCAACGGAGTGGGTGCTTTATAAGATTTTACCCTGACACCTTGCGGATTCATATGGCCCAATACTTTTCTAATGGTTCCATCTTTGCCACTGGCATCCATGCCTTGCAGTATAATTAAAATGGAATGTTTGCTTTCGGCATATAACAAGTTTTGCAAATCATCCAGTTCTTTCTTAATGTCTTTTGTTTTTTTCTTTGTAGCGTCTTTATCTATCCCTTTGGGTGCGACGGTAGCTATGTCGCTTAGCTTAATCTTTTTCATTTTTTAAATCTATTAGTCTTGCTAATTTACTATTTCGATAGCATTAACAATCACTGTTAATAAAAACCTTCCTGATTTCTTTTCAATTGCGCATCTTTGCGTTCTTTTTACAATGGGCAATCAATTTTCAAAATGGGCTATTTTTATTGTGCTGTGCATGATTTGGGGCAGTTCATTCAAATTGATGCATGATAGTCAATTGGGTTTAAATGCCATTCAGATAGCAGCACTCAGAATTTTTTCGGCAGGCGTTGTGTTTATTCCTTTTGCATTTTTCCATATCCGGAAAATTCCAAGAAGGAAAATGGCTCTTGTTATTTTCACGGCAGTGTTGGGCAATCTTTTACCGGCATTTCTTTTTGCCGAAGCCATTACAAAATTAGACAGTTCGCTGGCAGGTATTTTGAATGCTCTTACGCCGCTTTGTGTAGTCGTAATTGGCATTTTCTTTTTTAAAGACCATATAAAAAAACAAAAAATATTGGGCGTCATTACTGGTTTTGTAGGATTGGTGCTACTCACACTTTTGCCCATGGCTTTGCAAAATGAAAAGTTGAACCTGGTCAATTTCGGTTATACATTCCTGATTGTAGCTGCTACATTTTTTTACGGTTTCAATATCAACCTTGTTGGCCATTATCTAAAAAACGTGAACCCAGTGCATGTAGCCACCGTTTCCATTGCCAGCATGACCATTCCGACGGGTTTTATTTTATGGCAACAACATTTTTTTGCCCTCGATTTTACCAATGCCACTATTCAATATAGTGTTGGTGCATCCGTTATTTTGGGTGTAGCCGGCAGCGCCATTGCCACAGCACTTTTTTATATACTTGTCAAAAAAGCCGGTATTCTTTTTTCGGCATTGGTAACTTATGGCGTTCCATTTATTGCCATGATTTGGGGAATCTTTGATGGTGAAAATATAACCTGGGTACAATGGTTCTGCCTCTTTATCATTTTGGCCGGTGTGTATCTTGCCAATTTACCGGACAAAAAAAAGGCAACATCCATTGATATTGCCTGAACATTTTTTCACTACTCTTTACACTGACATTATTTCTTTTTCTTTATAAGTCAAGTGTTTTTCAACGGCAGCAGTATTATTGTCTGTCGTGGTTTGCACCTCTGCTTCGGCGTCTTTGGCCACGTCTTCACTCAACCCGTTTTTTTGTAATTTTTTAATTTGCTCAATGGCATCGCGGCGAATATTACGAATAGACACTTTTGTATGTTCTGCTTCTCCATGACATTTCTTAACCAATTCTTTTCTTCTTTCTTCAGTGAGTGGTGGCATCGTAATGCGAATAATCGTACCGTCATTTTGTGGTGTTACGCCAAGATTGGCGGCAATAATAGATTTTTCAATGGGTTGCAACATATTTTTTTCCCATGGCTGGATGGTGAGTGTTCGGGCATCCAATACACTGACGTTGGCCACTTGATTTACCGGTGTAGGATTGCCATAATAATCTACAATTAAAGAATCCAACATTTGCGGATTGGCTTTACCTGCCCTTATTTTTACCAACTCAGATTCTAAATGCTCAATAGCTTTTTTCATTTGCTGGTCAGCAGCGGCAATAATCGATGAAGTATCGTCTGACATAACTGTATTCAATTTTTAAAAGAAATGTAATGAAAACTCGTAAACAAAACTAATAAAACTGCATCACTCACTCCCGAAACAGTTGATTATTTTTTATTTTGTTAACTCTGCAATTTTTGTTTCTTCTTGTACTTGTTCTGATTTTTTGACGAATGTAACAACTCTTGAAGCTGCATCGCTGCGGGCATCTTCGTACAAACGCCGGGCAATGGCCATTTTACGCCTTTTATTATTGTAAAAGAGAATACCGACTGCCGTGAATGCAACGCACAATAAGACTAACATCAGGTAATTGGAACCTAGAAAACGGCCAAACCAAGCCATAACAACGAATAGGATATTGGCAGCCACGCAAACCAGGGTTACAGTAATTTGATTCATACCATTGTCCAATAAAAGGTGATGCACATGATTTCGATCGGGAGAAAATGGTGAACGGCCATTGACAATGCGAATACTAAAAACCCTGAGTGTATCTAATAATGGAACAAATAAAATAGCAATTCCGATAGCAACAGCACCTTGAATATGAACAGCAGCAAATGGTGAACTGGCGACGTTGATAAATTTAATCACAAGGATGGCGTTGATAATTCCTAAAACCAAGGAACCGGAATCGCCCATAAATATTTTGGCCGGATGATGATTAAAAATGATAAAAGCCATTAATGCACCTGACATGGCAAAAGCAAATAAAGCGTAGGACTGATAATCGATTGCATAAAAATAACAACCGAAAATAACCATCGACAAAATACCGAGGCTGGATGCCAACCCGTCAATCCCGTCAATCAGGTTAAATGAATTGATAATAACAATTATAGTGAGGTAAGATAGCGCCAGGCTAAACCCTTCGGGTAATTGTTCAAAACCCAGGAATCCATACATACTATCTAAACGAATACCGCCAAGATGAATCAGGATGGACGCTGCAATGATTTGTCCCAACATTTTTTTGGTAGCAGACAGAATGACAATATCATCTTTCAAACCAATAAAGAAAACAACCAGGATGGCTGCATAAAAATATTGAAACTCCGGATTCAAATAACCCTGGATAGACAGCAGCGAAGACAGCAAAAAGCCGGCAACGATACCAATACCTCCGAGGGAAGCTACCAGTTTGGTATGTAATTTTCGTTCATCGGGAATATCATACAAATCTTTTTCTTCCGCCACCTTAATAATGACCGGAATGGCCATAAATGTGATGATAAAAGCAACCGATGCTGTTAATAAAATATCGAACATTAAGCAGTCTTTACAAGTTGTGCAAAAATACAGTCAAAAACCCGAAAACAAGTCGAAAAACAAGACTATTTTGCTTTTAACTTATTCACAATCAGTTATTCAAGTAAAATATTGAATTCAAAAAAAGATAGGTTCGTCCGGTTGGATTTATTTACAAAAATGATGCAAATTTGCAGCTCAAGGAGAATTTGACCAGTAAGATACAAAAAGTTTAATAAGAATAAAATATTTATGGCAGAATTGAAGGCTATCGCCACCCAAATCAGGAGAGACATCGTAAGAATGGTTCATGGAGCTCAAAGCGGACATCCCGGCGGCTCACTCGGCTGTGCCGATTTTTTTACGGCCCTTTATTTTAAAATCATGCAACACGAACCGGCTTTTTCCATGGATGGAATAAATGAAGACATTTTTATCCTTTCTAACGGTCATATATCACCGGTTTTTTATGCTACGCTGGCTCGTTCCGGTTATTTCGATATAAAAGAACTGGCTACTTTCCGGAAAATAAATTCCCGCCTGCAAGGCCATCCGGCTACGCATGAACATTTACCCGGCATCCGCATTGCTTCCGGCTCATTGGGCCAGGGCATGAGTGTGGCCATTGGCGCTGCCCTGACAAAAAAACTGAACGGCGACAAAAACCTGGTTTATTCTCTACATGGCGATGGCGAATTGGATGAAGGTCAAAACTGGGAAGCCATCATGTTTGCTGCGCATAAAGGCGTCGATAACCTGATTGCTACCATCGACCGCAATCATCAACAAATAGACGGCCCTACAAACGAAGTCATGAAACTTGGCGACGTAAAAGCCAAACTCGAAGCTTTCGGTTGGACGGTTTTAGAAATGGAAGGCAATGATATGGATAATGTCATAGCTGTAATGGACCAGGCAAAATCCTTGGTTGGGCATGGCAAACCCATTGGTATTGTGATGACAACCTGCATGGGCAAAGGTGTTGATTTTATGGAAGGCACTCACAAATGGCACGGCATTGCACCAAATGATGAACAACTGGCCGAAGCCTTGCAACAACTTCCTGAAACTTTGGGTGATTATTAATGTATTTATTCGCTGCGCAAAGATTGTACTTGTGCCGCTGCTTTTCTTGATGGCAACCAGGAAGCGATAAAAGCAATGACAAAAACAGTAGCTCCTACCAATAGAAAATCTGTTAATCGTAGCTTAACCGGAAAATAATCGATGATAAATGAACCACCGGAAAGTGGAATCAAATGAAATTGTATTTGTAAAAATGCAATGAGCACCGCCAATATCATGCCCACGCCGCAACCAATAATAGCTAATAAAATACCTTCATTCAAAAAAATTCTTTGTATAAAATTTTTATTGCCACCCAATGCATGCAATACACTGATATCTTTTTGTTTTTCCAGCACCAACATAGTTAATGCGCCAATCATATTGAATGCGGCCACAATCAATATCAAACATAAAACGCCATAGATAGCCCACCGTTCGGTCGTCATGATTGAATATAAACTCCTATTCTGCTGGTATTTATTTTGCACTAAATATTTTGCGCCGAAAAGTTTTTCTATTTGTTTCTGTACAGCATCTGCTTCCGAAGGGTCTTTTAATCGAATTTCTACAAAACTGTAATCGTTGGGTTGCAGCCGTACGGTTCTTTTTACAAAATCAATATTGGTAATGCCATATTTGTTATCAAAATCCTGTTGAATACGAAAAGAACCCGCAGCACTGATGGTATCGCTGCTAATGTCTTCCAACATATTCAATTGTTCTGTATTGGATTTTCTCGGTAGAATGATTCGTAACGGTGTCGCATATTGATCAGCATACATTTGCAAAGCCCCTTCTACACCGGCACCCAACACCAGTTTGGGTACTTCGGCAGTGCCAATATCATAATCGCCGGTATAAATATTATCTGAAACACCGGTAATGTACCGGTAGTTGGCATCTACTCCTTTGAGGTAAACAACAGATTGTGCATCGCCATTTTGCAATAATGCTTTTTCTTCCACCGATAATGAAAAATTTTTGATGCCCTGCAAGCCTTTCAATTTTTCAATTTGTTCCTGAGTGATTGTCATAATTTTTCCGGAGGCAGGTGAAATGCGGATATCCGTATAAAAAGATGAATACAATGATTTGACAAGGCCTTCAAAACCATTAAATACGCTTAAAACTAAAATCAATGCCGTGGTACCGACAATGATAGCTGTAATACTTACCCAGGCAATGATATTAATAGCATTGGTAGATTTTTTGGCTTTGAAATATCGCCAGGCAAAAAGAAAAGAACCTGTTTTGAATGGAATTTTCATCTTCATAGATGCTATTTATTGGCCGGGAGGATTTTTTTTATCTTCTTTCAGTTTTTTAAAAATTTCTTCCATTTTAAAAACATGGTCCAATGTATCATCTTTGTAGAATTTGAGGACTGGAATATTTCTAAGTTGGCTGCGCAATTTGGCCGACAAAGCTTTTTTAATTTCAAAATGCTTGTTTTCAATTTTTTCAAATGCAGCTTTTTCGTCCTGTACCTGGAACAAACTCAGGTAAAACCTGGCTTCCAACAAATCCGGCGTTACTTTTACATCTGCAATGGAAACCATACCACCATCAATCATATTCAAACCAAGGCGTTGAAAAATCGTATTCATTTCTTCATTCAATAAGCCGGCAATTTGCCTTTGTCTTTTTCCTTCTTCCATATTCAATAAATTTAATTTACATCGCTGATGCGATGGAGAACACTGTAAATTTAGTTACTTTGCGGTTTTCCAGCAGAAGCATTTTTAATGAAACAATACGCCAGAATTTTTAAATACCTGAAAGCCTATAAGGGTAAGATATTCCTTTATTTTCTTTTTACGCTCCTCAGTATCATCTTTTCCATCGTTTCGATTGGTATGTTAATGCCTTTTCTGCAATTAATTTTCCTGGATGGCAAAGGCGTTACGACCGCCAGCAGCAATCCTGTTATTCAATTTGTCAACGATTTTTTGAACCATGCCGTTAGTGCCAACGGAAAAATTTATACGCTTGGTATTATTTGTTTGTTAATGGTGAGTTTCATTATTCTTAAAAATTTATTTCTGTATTTATCTTACTATGTTTTAAACCCATTGAAAAACCGGGTGGTCAATCAATTGCGGGAAGATTTGTATGATAAAGTATTGCGGTTACCCATTGGATTTTTTAATGAAAAAAGAAAAGGCGACCTGATGAGCCGCATGACCAGCGATGTTGGCGAAGTGGAAAATTCTGTTGTTGGTACTTTAGAAGGATGGATTCGTGACCCGATGACAATCCTTGTTACGCTGGTAGTTTTATTATTAATCAGTGCACAGCTTACATTATTTATTTTGATATTGATTCCGCTGCTGGGCCTTGTGATTGGCCGCATCACCCGTTCATTGAAAAAACATTCGCAGGAAGTTTCTACGAAATATGGCGAAACACTTTCTACACTCGACGAAACACTCGGCGGCCTTCGGGTTATCAAAGCTTTTAATATTGAGCAATTGCTCAGGGCCCGTTTTTTTAAAACCAATGATGAATTATTGAAAGCCAAAAACAAAATTTCTTACCGGCGTGATTTGGCGTCACCTTTGTCGGAAGTTTTGGGCGTTATTCTTTTTACGGCTGTATTGTATTACGGTGGCCGCCTGGTGCTCAACAATCAATTATTGGAAGCCTCTGCTTTTTTGGGCTTCCTTGGTATTTTTTATAACCTCATCAATCCGGCTAAAGCACTTTCTACTTCTTTCAGCAATATGCGTAAAGGTGCAGCAGCCATCAACAGGATTGAAGAAATATTGACAACACCCATTACCGTAGATGATAATCCTTCCGGTAAAAAAATACATTCATTTAATCACTCCATTGAATTTCGTAATGTACAATTTGCGTATGCCGATGCTGTGATTTTGAAAAATATAAATCTCACCATACAAAAAGGGCAAACCATTGCCTTGGTAGGTTCATCCGGTGCCGGCAAATCTACACTGGCCGATTTGGTACCTCGATTTCATGATGTAACCGGTGGTGAAGTTTTAATAGACGGTATCAACATCAAAGATTATTCACTACCAGCGGTTCGCAGTTTGATGAGCATCGTTACGCAAGAAGCTATTTTATTCAATGATACCATTGCCAATAATATTGCTATTGGCCAGGAAAATGCCAGTAAAGAAGATATAATAAAAGCTGCCAAAATTGCCAATGCCGATGATTTTATAACCAAAAAAGAAAACGGTTATGAAAGTAATATCGGCGATCGGGGCAATAAATTAAGCGGTGGCGAAAAACAAAGAATCACTATTGCCCGTGCGGTTTTAAAAAACCCACCAATATTAGTGTTGGATGAAGCCACTTCTTCGCTCGACACAGAAAGTGAAAGGCTGGTACAAGATGCCATTAACAATATGATGCAAAACCGAACCAGTATTGTCATTGCACATCGGCTTTCTACCATTCGCCATGCCGATGAAATTATCGTTTTGCAAAAAGGTGAAATCGTAGAGAGAGGCACACATGAAGAATTGCTGTCGCAAAATGGTTTTTATAAAAAACTGGTGGACATGCAGGAAGTGAAATAAAATGCCGGTTATTTACTTCAACACTTCCCTGCTAATTACAATTTTTTGAATTTCAGAAGTGCCTTCGCCAATGGTGCAGAG
>JAGQWM010000054.1 GCA_020437365.1 Chitinophagaceae bacterium
CCAAAAAATGGAATTCCCTTAGGTTTAGCTATGCTGCTCCATTTTACACCGAAGAAAATGAAACGGTATTTTCAACTTTCCTCGAAGGCAAAGACAAAAAATGGACTGACTGGAACAAACAGGATTTCCGGGATTTTGGCAATTTGCCACCCGGCATTTATACATTTCATGTAAAGGCCAAAAATATTTTTGATACAGAAAGTAAAGAGGCTGTATTTCAATTTACCATTTTACCTCCTTGGTATGCTACCTGGTGGGCCCGCATTTTATTTGTATTGATCGGTCTTGGTTTGTTGATGTTATTTATGCGTTGGCGAACCCGCAAGTTGCAGGAAAAACATAAAGAACTGGAAAAAATCGTTACGCAACGTACCGGCGAATTGAAACAAAGAGCACAAGAACTCGAAGTAATTAATGGCGTACAAGAAGGTTTGTCCAAAGAATTGGACATGGATTCCATTTACCAGATGGTGGGCGAAAAAATCAGGAATGTTTTTGATGCACAAGCTGTCATTATTGCAACACTCGATGAAAAAACCGGGCTTGAACATTTTAAATATGCCATTGAAAAAGGTGAAAAATTTTCATTGCCGCCAAGGCCTTATGATAAATTGCGGCAGCACCTTATCAAAACAAAAAAAAGAATCCTGATTAATCATGATTATGCAAAAGCAAGGGATGAATTTGGCATGAAAGTGCTTCCGGGTACTGAATATCCAAAATCCCTGGTTTTTGTACCACTGATTATTAAGGACGAAGTAAAAAGCTATGTCAGTTTACAAAATGTAGATAAAGAAAATGCATTTTCAGAAGCCGATTTGCGACTGCTCGAAACCCTTGGCAATAGTATGAGTGTAGCCTTGCAAAATGCGAGGTTGTTTGAAGAAACCAAACAACGGACTTCCGAATTGGGTGTTATCAATAGTGTGCAGGAAGGGCTGGTAAAGGAAATGAATATACAAGCCATTTATGATTTGGTGGGCAATCGCATTTGCAATCTTTTCGATACACAAACGGTTATCATCAGAACATTTGATGTAAAACAAAATTTAGAATACTGGCAGTTTGCCATCGAGAAAGGGGAAAGAGTATATAGTCATCCACGGCCGATTATCTGGGCCAATAAACAATTGTTGACGACTAAACATTCTTTACTCATCAACAAAGACTACCAGGAAACGGCAAGAAAATTCGGAGGTACCGGCGTTTCAAAAGGTATGCCACCCAAGTCTGCCTTATTTGTTCCCATGATTGTGAGTGGCGAAGTAAGAGGTTCTGTGAGTTTACAAAACGTAGAAAAAGAAAATGCTTTTTCAGAATCGGAAGAAAGATTGCTCAACACCCTGACCAATAGTATGAGTGTAGCATTGGAAAATGCCCGGCTTTTCGATGAATCGAATCAACTTTTATCGGAAGCCAAACAAAGAGCCAACGAATTAAGTACAGTAAACAGCATTAGCCAGGCGTTGACTTCTCAATTAAATCTCGATGACCTGATCAATCTTGTTGGCGAGCAAATGAAAGAACTCTTTCATGCCAATATTGTGTATCTCGCTATTTTGGACCATAACACCAATATGATTAATTTCCCTTACCAGTATGGCGATAAAATGCAGCCGATGAAATTGGGAGAAGGATTGACTTCTAAAATTATTTTATCCGGTGAACCACTTTTAATCAATAAAGACCTTGACCAATTGCGAGAACAACTGGGTGTTCAACAAATTGGTGTTCCGGCGGCTTCGTATTTGGGTGTACCTATTCCGGTAGAAAATGAAGTCATCGGTGTGTTGAGTATCCAAAGTACAGAAACCGAAAATCGTTTTGGCGAGGATGATATGCGTTTGTTGACCACCATTGCCGCCTCCGTAGGTATTGCATTGAAAAAAGCCAAACTTTTTGAAGAAGTAAAAGCTGCCAACCATGAAGCGGAAGCTGCCCGAAAAAATGCGGAAAAAGCCAATGAAGCCAAGAGTGCATTTCTTTCAACAGTCAGTCATGAATTAAGAACCCCATTAACTTCTGTTCTCGGCTTTGCCAAAATCATAAAGAAAAGACTGGAAGATAAAATTTTCCCAACGACAGATGAAAAAGATCCAAAGCTGCAAAAAACGGTGAAACAAATTTCTGACAACTTAGATGTAGTAGTGTCAGAAGGCCAAAGGCTTACACACCTGATCAACGACGTATTGGACTTGGCCAAAATCGAAGCCGGCAAAATGGAATGGAATGAAGAAACAATTGTTGTTCCTGAAATTGCCGAAAGAGCCATCGCCGCTACAAGTGCTTTGTTCGACAATAACAAATTAAAACTTGAAAAAAATATCAATACCGATATACCGGCTATTTTGGGCGACCGTGATAAATTGATTCAAGTAATGGTCAATTTAATTTCCAATGCAGTAAAATTTACACCGGAAGGAAAAGTTTCACTGAGTGTGTACGAACAAGATCAGGAAATACACGTCAGCGTAGCCGATACCGGAATTGGCATTGCCGAAGCCGACCATGCCGCCGTTTTTGAACAATTCAAACAAGTCGGCGATACTTTGACTGATAAACCCAAAGGTACCGGGCTTGGTTTGCCTATTTGCAAAGAAATAATAGAACACCACGGTGGAAGAATATGGATGGAAAGTGAACTGGGCAAAGGCAGTATATTCTATTTTGCATTGCCTATTACAAAAACCATTTCTACTTCCTCCAAACCCATCCATTTGGAAGACCTTGTCAAACAATTGAAAGAACAGGTAGCTCATTCACAATTGAAAGCACAAAAAGAAAATGCCCGCATCCTGATTGTAGATGATGATGATTCTATTCGTTCATTACTCAACCAGGAGTTGAGTGAAGGCGGCTACCTGATAGAAGAAGCCAGCAACGGCAAAGAAGCCCTGAAACGTGTTAGGGACAATAAACCCGACCTCATTATCCTCGATATTATGATGCCCGAGATGAATGGTTTCGATGTCGCAGCGGTATTGAAAAACGATCCGCTGACAATGGATATTCCTATCATTGTTTTATCCATTGTACAAGACAAAACAAGAGGCTTCCGAATTGGTGTAGATCGTTATTTGACCAAACCCATCGACACAGGATTGCTTTTCAATGAAATTGGCAATCTGCTGGAACAGGGAAAATCAAAAAGAAAAGTGATGATTGTAGATGAAGATACCGGTACAGTGAATACATTGACAGACGTTTTGAAAACAAAAGGTTATACCGTTTTTGAATCCGATGGAAAAGAGTTGATTGAAAAAGCAAAAACAAATCAACCCGATATTATCATCATCAATTCAGTATTATCGGGCAACCAGGATATTGTAAAAACCCTGCGATTCGAAAAAGGACTTGAGAACGTTTTATTCTTCGTATATCAATAAAAACAAAAACTAAACTATGGACAAAAAAATCTTAATCGTAGATGACGAAACACATATTAGAATGTTGATAGAACAAACGTTGGAAGAATTAGAAGACGAAGACGTTGAATTTTTTACGGCTGATAACGGACAATCTGCACTTGAACTTATAGAAACTGAAAAACCGAATCTTGTTTTTCTGGATGTTATGATGCCGAAAATGAATGGTATGGAAGTGTGCAGAAAAGTAAAACAAGAATTAAAAATTGAAGATGTATATATTATCATTCTTACAGCAAAAGGGCAGGAATTAGACAAACAAAAAGGACAGGAAGTGGGCGCCGATGTGTATATGACAAAACCTTTTGACCCGGAAGTTCTTTTACAAAAAGCGAAAGACGTATTGGGCATCGATTCATAAACCAACGGCACGGCTGACAAAAGAACTACCACAACACCCAACATGGCAAAACTCAGTTTAAAAAATATCGTAGGCAAGAATACTCCTTTCTATACAGTTGTAACACAATTGATGGAACAGTTGCAAACATCTGCCCGGATAGAAAATGAAAAAGGTAAATGGATTGCCGGTACGGAAGAAGTAGATGCCGCATTTTCTCATTCTATCAAAATTGACGACCAAGAAATTGGCAGTGTAAAAGGTGATGAAAAAACGGCTGTCATTGCTGAATTGCTACAACAATTAGTTGACAAAGAAAATGAAAAGAAAAACCTGGGTAAGGAAGTTCTTAATTTATACCAAGAAATCAATGTGATTTTCAATTTCACAGAAACACTAACGCAAACTATCGACCCGGATGTGATAGCCCAACATACCCTGAAACAGGCGATTCATTCCGTAGCATCCAATAGTGGTATCCTCATTTTGTGGGATGAAGAAAAAAAACAATTAGAGATTCCCGCTTCTTTTGGTGAAGCTTTGTTCAACCGGGAAAAAGTACAGAAAAATATTTCATTGCTATTGAAAATCGGATTGAGTGGGCAATCAGAAATTATCAATGATATTTCTATTCTCAAAAAAGCAGGAATCATCCATGAAGAAGCCCAGTCCATCATTTATGCAGCCATGAAGGTCAAGCACCGCATTATGGGTGCCATTATCCTGGCGGGAAAACAAACCGATCAGTTTTCTGCCGGCCATTTAAAATTATTGGTTACCCTGGCTTTACAATCATCAGCAGCCATAGAAAGTGCCATGCTGTACGAAAAAAATATCCGCGAAGCGAAAGAAAGAGAAGAAGCCATGCTGCGCATACATGAAGTCACTAAAAAATTTGTTCCCAATGAATTTATTCGTTCATTGGGCAAAAACGAATTGACAGATGTCAGGTTAGGCGACCAGGCCGAAAAAATTGTTACTGTTTTATTTACCGACATCAGGGATTTCACCACTTTGTCAGAAAAAATGTCGCCGGAAGAAAATTTTCGTTTTGTTTCTTCATTCAACGCAAAATTGGGCCCTATTATCCGGTCGCACCATGGATTTATCAATCAATACCTCGGCGATTCTATTATGGCTATTTTTCCAAATGATGCCGCTGATGCCTTGCATGCAGCTATTGAAATGCAACAAGCCGTTTGGAAACTCAATAAAGAAAGAATCAAAGAAAACAAGTTACCGATCCGAGCAGGTATTGGTATGCACACCGGCCCGTTAATTATGGGCATCACCGGCGATGAACAACGATTAGATGCTGCTACTATTTCTGACACCGTCAACACGGCTGCCCGAATTGAAAGCCTGACCAAATATTACAAAGCACCCTTGTTACTTAGTAGCGAAACATTAGCTGCCATCAATGGGCAACTTACATTTCATATCCGTAATCTTGGCAATGTACGATTGAAAGGCAAGCATAAATTATTGACCATCCTGGAATGTTTTGATGGCAATGAACCTACTGAATTCGACAATAAACAACAAACACTAGCAAATTTCAATACTGCTTTACAAAATTATAATGAGCAAAAATTTGAAGATGCCATACAAGCATTTCAATCTGTACTGGACATTCATCCTACCGATGAAACGGCCCTGCATTTTCTCCATAAAACGCAAAAATTGCTGGAAGAAGGTATTCCGGCCAATTGGACCGGTGCCGAAGAAATGCTTAGCAAATAATGCATTTGATAGCATTTTCTTCTTTTCTTTATTATTTCAACGCATTTAACCGAAAGAAAATCCTCATTCACCGAAATATTCAATGCATTTGCCCATCGCCTCTTGTTGAACCTTTTTGTACAGATTAGATTTGTGTTCTAATATTTGCAGTATGACAGACGAAAATGAAACAAGATTTGAAGCACGGTTCCACGCTAGGAGAAAGCGTTGGGAATACAGAGCCCAAAACCGAAGCAAACATGGCCATATCTGGACCGGTATTTTTATTATCCTGGTAGGTGTTGCCGCATTGATAAAAGTATCCGTTGAGGGTTTGCCCGCATGGTTATTCAGCTGGCAAATGTTTTTAATAGCCCTCGGACTTTTTATTGGATTCAAACATAAATTCAGAGGCTCGGCCTGGTTTGTACTTATTTTACTTGGCACCGCTTTTATGCTCCGTGATATGTATCCGGAGGTTTCTTTCCGCCCATATATTTGGCCATCTGTATTGGTATTGATTGGTATTTTAATCGTACTGAGGCCCCGCAGCAACCGATGTGAATTTGCAGACGAAAAAAAAAATGACTTAGATGATGATGATGATACTTATTCCACTTCATCAGACCGTAGTCGTAATAGAAAAACATCCGGTATAGATTACCTGACAAGTACAAGTATTTTCAGCGGTAGCAAAAAAAATATCATCTCAAAAGATTTTAAAGGTGGCGATGTTGTCAATATTTTTGGTGGGTCTGAACTGGATCTTTCACAAGCCGATATTAAAGAAACAGCAAGCATTGAAATCACTAATATTTTTGGCGGCAGCAAATTGATTATTCCTGCTCATTGGCATATCAAATCAGAAGCGGTTATGATTTTCGGAGGTTTAGACGACAGAAGAAAAGTAGAACCCAATCCCGAACAGGAACATAAAACACTTATTATAAAAGGAACCATTTTATTTGGCGGTGTAGATGTAAGAAGTTATTGAACATAATAAAAACCAACACTATGCATTGGTACATCACGAAAATAGTTTTTCAAATTCTTCAACCTTCTTCTAATTCAAACGCAGAGTTTGATGAACAGCTTTGTATGCTCCGGGCAAGCAATCAGCAAGAAGCCTTTGCCAAAGCAGAACAATTGGGCCGAAAAAAAAGCGACCGTTTTCTGAATCATAAAAATGAATGGATAGAATGGAAATTCATTGCGGTAACCGAAATAAAATCGCCCGGTGACATCGAAGACGGAACAGAAATTTATTCTCGTATTGAAGAAAAAGAAAATGCAGCATTGTACCTGCATATTATACACCAAAAATCAGCACAACTTCAACAGCAATGTTCTCTTTCACTGCTGCAAGTAGATTAAGTATTATGCAACCTTCACCATTATCCATCAATAAATTCAGAATATTTTTTATCCTCTGCACGTTGGGCATTTTGACGGATAACATAATTGTCATTCATTATTTAAATCAACCCTGGGAAATTGCCATTGTAGATGGATTGGTGAGTGTAGGCTTGCTCACTCTTGCCGGGTTATTAATTATACATACGCTTCGATTTTATTTGCCCACCGGCAAACAGTATATAAATATTTTTTCGAAATGCCTGATACTGGCTGTAATCTGGGTATTGCTTATCAAAGTAATCCTGCATTTCTTTTACGGACAAAATGCTGCTTACTCAAAATTATTATATGAATCCTTGCCAGTACGTTTTAGCATTGGCTTTTTATTGCTGGGGTGTTTTACCATGATCGGTATTCTTTGGTTTTCGCAACAAGAACAAAAAGAAAGTGAAACCCGTAAACAAGATGCCGAAAAATTAGCCAAAGAAGCTGAGTTGTTTAAACTACGGCAACAGTTACAACCCCATTTTCTTTTCAATAGTTTAAATTCCATCAATGCATTGATTGGCACAAGGCCCGAAGAAGCAAGGCGTATGGTGCAACAATTGTCTGAATTTCTCAGGGGCACCATCAAAAAAGAAGATACAGATTGGATTTCGCTAAAGGAAGAATTACAATATCTTGAATTGTATTTAAATATAGAAAAAGTAAGATTTGGCAACCGATTGTCCACTGCTTTTCAAATTGACAAAGAAAGTACCGAATTGAAAATACCGGCATTATTACTACAACCCATTGTTGAGAATGCTATTAAATTCGGTTTGTACGATACAACAGGACAAACAGAAATAATATTATCGGCCAAAAAAGAAGGTGGCCACTTGTTGATTGCCGTCACCAATCCTTTTGATCCCGCAACAGCATCGCCGATACACGGCACAGGTTTTGGATTAAAATCTATTCAACGCCGGTTGTATTTATTGTTCGGCAGGAAAGACTTGCTGACCAGTACTGCAAAAGACAATACATTTACAAGCATTATCAAAATACCTCAAACCCAAAATCATGAGTAAAGTAATCATCATTGACGACGAGCCGCTGGCCAGGAGTATGACGAAAGAGTTTTTACAAAAACATCCTTCACTTGATGTAATAGAAGAATGTAACGACGGGTTTGAAGGCCTGAAAGCGATTCAAACACACCAGCCCGATTTGATTTTCCTGGATATACAAATGCCGAAAATCAACGGTTTCGAAATGTTGGAATTATTGGACAATCCTCCTTCCGTTATTTTTACAACCGCTTTTGATGAATACGCCATTAAAGCATTTGAAACCCATGCCATAGATTATTTATTAAAACCATTTACGCAGGAAAGATTTGACCAGGCCATTGCCAAATGGAATGAACAACAAGCCAACAGCAATCCATCACAAACACAGGAATTATTGGAATCCATTGCACAATCACCGGCACAAAACCAACGTATCGTTGTAAAAAATGGCAGTAAAATAAAAATTATTCCTGTACATGATGTACATTACTTAGAAGCCGCAGATGATTATGTAAAAATTCACACGGCAGAAGGATATTTTCTGAAAAATAAAACGATGACCTGGTTTGAAAATACGCTGGACAAACAACATTTTGTCCGGTCGCACCGCTCTTATATTGTCAATGTACAGCAAATCACAAGAATCGACCCTTATGAGAAAGACAACCATGTAGCCATTTTACGTTCGCAGGTACACGTACCAGTTAGTAGAAACGGGTATAGCAAATTAAAAAATGTACTGGGAATTTGAATTTAATGTTTGTGTTTCCTTTTGATAATTCCACCGGACGCTTCCTTAATGGTATTGGCAAATACAAATGCTTTGGGATCTACATCATGCACCAGGTTATTTAATTTTCTGAGTTCCAATCTTGAAATAACGGTAAAAATAATATCGCAATCGGAACTAACATCAAAATTTCCCGGCAGGAAACCTCTTTCGCCTTTATACACCGTTATGCCCCGGCCCAATTTATTGACCAATTCATATTTAATGGCTTCACTTTCGCCCGAGATAATGGTAACGCCTGTGTAAGCCTGTAAACCTTCTACCACATAATCGATGCTGCGGGTAGCCGCATAATACGTCAGGATTGAATACAAAGCCGTTTCGACACCGAAGCGAATGGCTGCCAAAGTGAAGATAAAAATATTGATAGCCATGATAATTTCAGACATGGTAAAAGATGTTTTCCGAATGGTATAAAGTGCCAACACTTCTATTCCATCCAACGCCGCCCCGGCACGCATCACCAAGCCCACACCCATACCGAGGAAAATACCTCCAAATACAGAAATTAATAATTTATCGGAAGTCAATGCCAGGTTGGGCATCAGTATTAATGCTACGCCCAATAAAATAACACTGATAAAAGTTTTAAAAGCAAAATTTTTGCCCACCGAAAAATAACTGATGATAATCAATGGTAAATTGAAAACAACAATTACAATGGCCAAATTGAAATGATAAAACTCATGTGCCAGAAGTGATAAACCCGTAACGCCTCCATCGAAAAAATGATTGGGCACCAGGAATCCTTTCAAAGCAAAGCTGGCGATTACAACGCCGCAAATAATAAACAGACTATCCTGAATCAGCTCCCGAAAATCTGTTTTATGCGAATAACTTTTTGTTTTTTGTATGCCGGTTTTTATACGTTGTAATATTTCCTGCTTTTTGGCATCTCGTTCATTTCTTGCTGTTGTTGTAAAATATGTATGCGTCGCCAGGAAGTCAGCTTGTTTTATTTGCCAATCAGCCTGTGATTTAACAAAACCGGTTTTCTTAAATTCCTTGTAGAGTTTTGCCGCATAAAAATTATAATCATCAGTACCGAGATAGTACAAATCGGCATCACATAAATAATGCGCCAATTTTTCTTTCGGCGTTTGGGGTAAACGGGTCGCCATAATCATACTACAAATCAATTCGATTTGTGCTTCGCTATACCCAAATTCGGGTAAATATTTTTTGGCAAACAGGCAAGATACTTCTTCATGTCGCTGGTGGTTTTCTAAAAACCCAGCATCGTGAAATAAAGCTGCTGTTTTTAATAAAATCAAATCATCGCCACTTACATTTTCACTTTTTGCCAGGTGCTCAGCGGCATTGATTACATTTTGCGTATGCACAGCATTATGATATACCAACCAGGCCGGCAATTCTTTTTCCAACTTGGGCATGAGAAATCTATATGCTTTTTCGTATTGCATGAATAAATGCTATCGCAAAATTAACCTTTTACTTCGTAGATGGTTTGTGGCTGTGCTTTATGTTTGAGCATGACTTCGCCTACTTTTTCGCAATTAAATGATTCTTTTATTTTGTTATAAGAATTCTCGTTGATAATAATTTGACCGGGTTTGGCTGTCGATTGAAGTCTTTGTGCCACATTAACTACATCGCCGATAACCGTATAATCTAATCTTTTCAAACTGGCGGAACCGATATTTCCTGAAATCATTTCGCCACTATTAATACCGATAGATACATTGGGTGTAAACTCTACAGTGGCAGACAGTGCCGGCAAATTTTCAATTTGCGTCCTGACCGCCAGGCAGGCATCTACCGCCCTGTCGAGGTGAAACTGGTCGCGGAAAACCGCCATGATTGCATCGCCAATAAATTTATCGATGTAACCATTTTGTGCCAAAATTTCTTTGACAATGACATCGAAATAATTATTTAATAGTTTTACAACATTATCCGGCGATTCATTTTCACTGATAGAAGTAAAACTGCAAATATCAATAAACACAACCGTCGCTTCGATGGTTTCATTGGCCGACAGGGAAGTTTCAAATTCACGGCCACCCATAAAATTCAATACGGTTTCATCCACATACATTTTCAGTATATTATTTTCCTTAATGGCCGCCATGGTTTGTTTGATTTGTTTTACATGGCTCAATGTTTTTTCCATGGTGACTTCCAGGTCGGTGAAATTGACCGGTTTGGTAATAAAATCGAAAGCCCCCCGATTCATGGCAATTCGTAAATTTTCCATATCGCCATACGCCGAAACAATGACGGTTTTTAATAAACTGCTTTTTTCATTCAATTTTGACAACAAGGTTAAGCCGTCCATTTCCGGCATATTGATATCACTCAGAATGATATCGATGTCTTCGGCTTTATCTATTTCCTCCAAAGCATATTTACCATTTGCAGCAAATACAAATTCGTAGGCTTTTTCACGAATCTGTTTCCTGAATTTTTGTTTTATCAAAACTTCCAGATCGGACTCGTCATCTACAACTAATATTTTTGCCATATCTTTTATATCTCTTTTAATTTATTTTTCAAAGTGGAAAAATCTAGTGGTTTGGTTAAAAAATCATCAGCCCCCAATTTCATCGCCGATTCATAATTTTCTTTATCGCCATAGGCTGTTATCATCATTACGACAGGTGGTGGCGCTACGTATTTATCCTTTATTTTGCCCAATAATTCCAACCCACTCATACCCGGCATATTAATGTCAGATAAAATTAAAACTGCCTGCTGGTCGTTTTCTTTTAAATAATTAAGTGCTTCTTCTCCGGAAAAAGCAAAAACAAATTCTATTTCATTATTTCGGATTTCTTTACGAAATCTTTGTTGAAAAAGTATTTTGACATCTTGTTCATCATCGACAACTAATATCTTCATATTTTAAATTTAAGATTTGTTTGGTAAAATAATTGAAAAACTGGTTCCTTTTCCTATTTCAGATTCAAGTTGCAAAGTTCCTTTATGTCCTTTTGTGATAATATCATAACTCATTGACAAGCCCAAACCTGTACCTTGCCCCGTGGGTTTGGTGGTAAAAAACGGTTGAAATATTTTTTCTTTGACATCGTCAGGGATACCGTTGCCGTTATCAGAAACAATTATTTCAATTTTATCGTTTACTCTTTTTGTTTTTATTGAGACTATTGGCTCATAGCTAATGGATGATTGCTCGCAGCTTTTCTTCTTCTCAGTAACTGCATAAAAAGCATTGGTCAAGAGATTCAATATGACCCGGCCAATTTCCTGTGGTACAATATTTATTTTTTCCAACGAATTATCAAAGTCAGTTTGCAAATTAGCATTAAAACTTTTGTCTTTGGCTCGCAGGCCATGGTAAGCCAGGCGCAGGTATTCATCGCAGATAGTATTGATATCCGTGGGTTCTTTTTGACCGGTGCTGGCCCTCGAATGCTGCAACATTCCTTTTACAATACCATCGGCTCGTTTTCCATGTTGTGCAATTTTATTTTCGTTGTCCTTAATATCGTGAATGATTGATTTTATTTCTTTCGAATCGTTGGCATTAATGGCAGTTTGTAATTCATCTAATAATTCGGAATTAATTTCTGAGAAATTATTGACAAAGTTCAAAGGGTTTTGAATTTCGTGTGCTATACCGGCTGTCAATTCACCCAATGAAGCCATTTTCTCTGAGTGCACCAATTGTTTTTGGGTAGATTTTAAATCAGATAAAGTTTTTTCCAACACTTTATTGGCTTTTTGTTTTTGCCGATTATTCCAATATAATAAAATTGCTACCAGTAAAAAAATGCCTAAACCTGTCAGCAAAGCGACCATCCTATTGCGGCTTTTGGATTCTTGTTGTTCTTTTTCCAATTCCTGTAAGCGTATTTTCTGGTCAAAAACCAGGTTCAGGAATTGCATTGTTTTATTGATGTAATCATTGTTTAAAGAGTCGCCAAGGTTTTTTCCTTTTAATAAATAATCATAAGCAGTGGCATAATCGTTTTTTAATTTGTAAATATTTCCCAACTGCGTTAATCCAATACTTACGGCTTGTAAATTATGTAAAGAATCAGCGATTTTTTGGCCTGCAAATGTGTAGTACAAAGCTGAATCTAATTCACCTGTTTGCGAAAAAACAACACCCAAGGCTTGGTTAAGATATCCTATTAATCCAATTGATGCCGGATCCTGGCTAATGGCAATCGCATGTTGTAAAATCAATTTCGAAGAATCCGGCTGTTGTTTTTGTAAATAATAATTCCCTATCATCAAATACAATGTACCCAGGTTCCTTTGATACGGCGAATTTTGATAACTTTCCTCCGATTTCCTTAAATAAATGATCCCTGAATCGAGCTGGTTGTTTAACAAGAAAGTTCTTCCTATGTCGCGGTTGGCAAGACTTAAAATCTTTTTGTTTTGAATTCTTTCACCTATTTCCACCGCTTTATAATATTGCTCCAAAGATTCTTTATAATATCGAGTCCGATTATAAAATGAACCTAATTCAAAATGAACCATTCCCATAATCGCCAGGCGGGCATCTTCAGGACTTTTTGAATAAGAGAAATTGGCAAAGCCAAATCCATTCTTTGCACTATTGGGATTTTCTACAATTTTTAGGGCTGATATATAATTTTTATAAGCATCTGCAAACTCGGTTTGGCTCCAAGACACATGGCAATAGGCTATTTGTTCAAGTGCATCAGCCTCCCATAATTGCAAGTTCAATTTTTGCGCCAGCGCTAACTGTGCTTCATGATAAGGCAATGCTTTACGTGGATTACTGTCCTGGTAAAAGAAACCCAGTTTTCTGTTCAGCTCCAGCCGAATTGTATCGTTAGCTGCTCTTTCTAATGCAGATTGCAAACTATCCTCATAGTTTTTTTCATCTTGTGCCAAGGCTGCAAAAGGCAATAATAACAAAAGAAATATTTTTACTTTTCGTTTCATGTCTGTTATGAATTGGGTAAAAGTATGGTAAATTCAGTACCTTTTCTTTCCTCACTTTTTACATGTAATGAACCGCCGTGGGCTTTTATAATATCGTAACTCAAACTTAATCCCAATCCTGTTCCGCTGCCAGTGGGTTTGGTGGTAAAGAAAGGCTGAAAGATTTTTTCTTTGATAGCATCCGGAATGCCGTCACCGTTGTCAGCAACATGTATTTCAATTTTATCGTTGAGTTTTCGTGTTTTAATTGAGACTAATGGCTGATAGCTATCAGCTGCTAACTTTTTCATTTCACTCACAGCATAAAAAGCATTATTGATTATATTCAATATCACCCGGCCGATTTCCTGCGGTACAATATTTATTTTTTCCAATGTATTATCATAATCGGTTTCCATTTTCACATTAAAACTTTTATCCTTAGCACGAAGGCCATGATAAGCCAATCGCAGGTATTCATCGCATAAGGCATTGATGTCTGATGGCTCTTTTTGCCCGGCGCTGGATCTACTATGCTGCAACATTCCTTTTACTATGCCGTCAGCTCTTTTTCCATGGAGTACTATTTTAGTTTCATTGTCTTTGATATCTTGTATCAAATCTTTTATTTCAGCACTATCATTGGCATCAATGGCGGTTTTTAATTCATCCAATAATTCTGTATTGATTTCGGAAAAATTATTGACAAAATTCAAAGGATTTTGAATTTCATGAGCAATGCCGGCAGTCAGTTCGCCCAGCGATGCCATTTTTTCAGATTGCACCAATTGGGCTTGTGTGGCTTTCAAATGGTCGAGCGAAGTTTTTAATTCTTTGGTCCTTTCGGCCACTTGTTTTTCCAGGGCTTCATTCTGCGATGCCAGCATTTCCTGTTTTTCTTTTTCCTGTTTGAGAGTCAGGTCGGAGAGGTTTTTAATATCTTTCACCATATTATTGAAAGCGATGGCCAATTCGCCAATTTCGTCTTTGGAGTGGCTTTTTACTTCGGAAGTCAGGTCGCCTTCACCTACTTTGCGAGCAGCGGTTCTTAATGCTTTCACCGGGTGAGAAATACTTCTTGACAACCATAAACCGATTAACATACCTAATAAAAAAATGGCCCCGCTAATGAGCAACGCCGTGGTTCTTACTTTTCGTTGTTTGGCTTTAATTGATTGTGTACTAACGCCGAGAATGATTTCACCATTCATCAAGGCTGTTTGAATGGGAGCTCTCATGACGATAATGGAATCGCTGGTAGCAATTTTATCATCCATTTTATAAGTTTCCGGAAAAGTAACCATGGGTGAAGTGGCAATGGTAAAACGGCTACTGTCGGCGGTCCAGGTAGTGTCATTTTGCATCAATGTCACAAACCTTAATTCATCGTTTTCTTTAACGAAATCCATTGCTGTTTGCAGGCCTTTAAAATTTTGTTCGCTCAGGGCAATGGTAGCACCGAGTGCTATCGTTTTAGCTTGGTTTTGTACTTCTGATTTATAATTGGTGAGCAATGTTCGTCCCTGGATGGAAGGGAAATACAGTAATGAGAAAATAGTAAAAAGCAATACTATCGCAAAGACTGTCAGCAGGATTTTGGTTTTAACTCCTATAAACATTGTTGGGGTTCAATTCTGGCAATTATTTAGTTGGCTTATCAAATTAAAAGCTATTTCTTCCATCCACCAAAACCGTCTTACTATTTTTCAATGTAACAGCACCGGCAACAATGCCAATGGCACCGGGTGTTCTCGCTACAAATTGTTGTAAAGCATCAGCAGAGGTAAAAAAAACAGGGGCATCTACTCTTCCTTTCATAGATGTCATAAGCCAGTGTTTGGTAACATCGCCGGAACTCATACCGAACAATTTGCTGCAGGTTTGCTGGCCTTCGGTGGTTGTAAACTTCATCAGTGCCAGCTTTACTTTTGTACCATTCGGCCAGTTAGCCGTATTGCCCATAAATACAGATTTCAACCCGGCTTTTGTAAAAGATGATGGAACTCCATTCGAATTCCCTATAACCGTTAAAGCACCATTTTGGGCAAAAACAGCCAAAGAACAACATAATAATAATGGTAAAATCAGCTTTTTCATTTTTAAAAATTTTAAGTATTTCACCTTCTCGGGTACATCCTCTCAAAGATATATGATTATGAGTGTATATCAACGATAATCGTTGTATTGAAACCCATCTAAAAGAAAACAACAAAAGGGCTTCGCAGATTTTTAACAATTCAAACATTGTAAATCCTGCTCAACTCGTTCATCCAAGTGCTCTGTGAATCAGACAACAGGCAATTGAGTTATAAGTTCTGTTCTTTTAAAGAGCTGTAGTTTGGATACATCCCTATATCATTTCACGGAAAATATACTCTTTGTCAAATTCAATTTTATAGTTTTTTAAAAATTCTAAATATTCCTCAAGAAATGATTGTTACTTATGATGTGCTTCCTGATTTTGTATGTAACGATATACTCTGTCAACCTATGATTGACCATACGAAAACACACCATAACCAACTTGCCATTCAAATCGCCTGGGAGTTAATCTCTTCTCATTTATATATTTTGATGATTTTGCTTTTACAGTTTTCATAAGTTCTGAAGCAGCAACAACAGGTTTTATACCAACAAGACAATGAACATGGTCTTCTACTCCATTTACAATAATTGTTTTACAGTT
>JAGQWM010000055.1 GCA_020437365.1 Chitinophagaceae bacterium
TTGAATTGGAACGCTATTTAATGGATCATTGTCCGGCTATAAAAGAAAAAGCCGCTTCCAATGACAAAAGGAATTTGCATTCATTATCACAAAATCCGGATGCCCTGGATTTGTATTACCAAGGCATAGATGCGTCCAAAGCCGGCGACCTTCCTAAAGCTTTATCCTTATTCCAAAAAGCCGTCGCCATTGATTCTGTCTTCGCATTTGCCTGGGATAATATTGGCATTACTTATCGCAAATTGGAAGATTATGATAACGCCATTAAAGCGTATCAAAAATCATTGTCCATTGACCCTGAGGGTAAAACACCTTTGCAAAATATTGCTGTAGTGTACCAGTACACAAAAGAATTTAACAAAGCCATTGATGCCTATAAAAAATTGAGTGAACTCGACGCTTCCAACCCGGAAGTGTTTTATGGTATTGGTTTAGTGTATGCACTCAATATGCACGACAATGAAAACGGGTTGACGAATATTTGTAAAGCCTATAATCTTTATTTAAAAACCAACTCACCGTATCGTACGGATGCCGAAAAAATTATTCAAATTATTTACCAGGATATGAAAAAGAATGGGAAAGAAGAAAAGTTTCATGCCATCCTGAAAGAAAATCATATTACTGCTCAGTAAAAAGCAAATTGAATATTTGATTGACAACGTAAACGCTCAATACTTGCTATTATGATGCTAACAATTATTGTAAGTGTTATTGTATTGATAATTATCCTGCTGTTGGCATCTTATGTATTGAATAGCGGAGAAACAATCATTACCAAACAAGTGATTATCAATAGCAGGCAGGACACTGTTTTTGATTTTGCGGCTGATATGAGAAATGAATTAAAATGGAACCCCGATGTTCAATCAATGGAGTTATTAACAACTGAACCCATTGGAAAAGGAACCGTTTTTCTTGCAAAATGGTCACTTAGTAAAAAAATACAAGTAGAAATTATTCATTATGATCGGCCACATTCACTCATTTTTAAAAATGGCGGGCCGCTGGAGGTAAGGTTGGAATTAAATTTTAGTATGCAGCAAAATCAAACGCAAATGGCTACAAAATTTATAGCGCAGCCTCATGGTTTTTTGCGGGTAATTTTCCCCTTATTAAAACGAAAACTAAGCTCTCAGGAAAGTATGAATATGGTCAATTTTAAAAAGGAACTGGAAGGCAACCATGCAATAAAATAAAACGGAACTACCTGCGGCAATTTTACCTTCATCAAAAGTTTGTAAAACTTGTAAAAATAATATAATGCAAATTTTAAATATCCTTTTCATCTAATCGATTTGCTAACTTTATACAATTCAATATAGTAAACCGATTTAATGGTTTGATAATTTTTGCTTTATGGAAAAAATCAATAGAGAAAAACATTGGGATAATATTTACCTATCGAAAACGATTCAAGAAGTCAGCTGGTATCAACCGAAACCTGAAACATCACTTCAGTTTATCCGGGAATTGAAACTGCCCCTTACAGCCAAAATTATTGACATTGGTGGCGGCGATAGTTTTTTGGTCGATTGTTTATTGGATTTGGGATATGAAAATATTACCGTACTTGATATTTCTGCAAAAGCCATTGAAAGAGCCAAACAACGTCTCGGAAATCATACTCAAAAAGTAAAATGGATTATAACCGATGTCACAAATTTTCAACCCAAAGAAAAATATGATGTTTGGCACGACCGTGCAGCATTCCATTTTCTGACAGCAGAAAAGGATATTACAAACTATTTGCACACTGCTTATGCCGGTTTGGCTACTACAGGTGTATTCATTATCGGTACATTTTCTTTGCAAGGGCCCAAAAAATGTAGCGGCATAGAAGTCAGGCAATATTCTGATAATTCAATGATTGAAAAGACAAAAGATTTATTTGAAAATATGAAGTGCATGGAAGTAGCACATACAACACCTTTTGAAACTGTACAGCAATTTATTTTTTGTAGTTTCCGTAAGCGACAACAAGAATCTGTCAATTTAAAATAACAGAAAAAATCCATGAACGCTGAAATATTAGATGATCTGAAAGGCGAAAATAATAATGCATTCGGGCGGCTTTATCGTCAATATTTTGGTGTCGTCAAACGTTTTATTTTAAAAAATAATGGAAGGCCGGAAGATGCGGAAGATATTTTTCAGGATACCATGTTGGTCTTAGTCGAAAAATTAAAAAGAGATGATTTTACCCTGACAGCATCTGTAAAAACCTATATCATGGCCATTGCCAAAAATTTATGGTTCAAACGATTACGCAATACATACCGAGAAGTCGAATTTACTGAAAAACAATCACCCGTTTTTTACCGGGAAATTGACCAGGCTATTGAAAACGAAAAAAATTATTGGGATAAACTCAAAACATATTTAACGAAAATTACAAAGCATTGCCAGCAACTCATTCGTAAAATGTTTTTTAACAATGAAAGTATTGAGCAAATTCAAAAGGAATATGGATATACAACCAAACACAATGCCCAAAACCAGAAACATAAGTGCATAGAACAAATCAGAAAAGAAAAAGAGAAAGAAGAAAAAGGGAATCAGTAAAATCAATTTTTTATTCATTTCAAAATAGTAACGCTGAATAGTTAAAAATTTTTGAAAAAAAATTCTCCAACGGGTGATTTTTTAAAATAGTTGGTATTAAAGGGGTGGATGGCTAATAGTGGCCTCCATCACTTTAAAATATTTTAAAATGTTATCACAATTCAAAAAATTAGGTTTAGCAATTTTCAATTGTGCTATAATAGGTGCTTTTTCTGCGCAAGCACAAAATGATGGCCCCAAGGTCATAGCGGTTTTAACCAAAGCTTCCTGGTGTCCTGTTTGCCAGGCCAATGGCCCTCGCTTTAAAAAAGATATCATGCCCATGGTAATGAGCAACAAAGACGTGAAAATGGTTGCCATTGACCGGACAAATGCAAAAACCGTTGAAGCATCCAAAGAGATGCTGGGTAAAGTGGGTGTGCCTTTGTCATTTATGGATACACATGAAGCTACCGGCATGTTGTACTTTTTGAATGCAGCCAATAAAAAGGTGATTACTTCCGTGAGTGTAGCAAATCCCAATATGCAAATAGAAATGGTCTTTAAAAAAGCCTTACAGTTGGCAAGCGAAGATTAATTTTAATAAGTAAAACCAATAGAATATCACTGCCGTTCTATGAATAGTAGTGATATTTTTTTATTCATTTGAAAGAATAAATTGTATTTCCATTTTTAGTAATTTCAATAAACAAAATGAAATTATTCTTCTTTATCATATCTTTTTTTAGCACTGGCATTTCATATTGTCAGATAAATGTATTTGATTCTACAAGAGAAAATCTTCCGGTTCCATGTGTGGTTGAAAATGCTATGCCTTTGATTAATGATGCGTATCACAACGGGCAGGCTGGGGAAAAAGCGAAGGTTGCCGAAGTCGATTGTAGCCGAGCCTATTATTGTTTGCAAACGAGGCAATATGCCACTACTGATAATCAGGTAAACAAATTGAAGAAATTTAATGCTTCTTCTATTTGGTTGACAGAAAACACCGAACAAAATGGGGTGATTGACACAAACTATCAACGTATCCAATTTCATATTGAAAAAGTAATGCGAAGCCAAACAGATTCGAATACGTACATTATAGTTGGGAAATCGAAAGTTAAAAATAACATTTGTCGGTTTACAGGAACCATAAAACTACTTTCATTTTTTTATACAAATTGTGAGGATATATCAAATACAAAATGTGGCGAATTATTTGGCCGCTATATTTTTTATGAAGATAGTAGCCAACAGCACAGCGGTGTATTTCAGGGAATAATGGATTGTATGGTTCTTCTTGATAATGATAAAATGAAAATAGTGTTGGATGAATCATTAGACGGTGCAGATGGCTATTGGAACAGAACTTATGTTGGCACATGGAAGTCTTATCATTCACAACAAGCTAAGAAATGTATTTGGGGCGACTACCGTTTGCCATTTACAGTTGGATTTGATTGTGGTGATGGAGAGATGATGATCTGTGATAAATATGTAAAAAACGGTTGGCAATCTTTCAATGACCAAACGGAATATAAAGAAATATCACCGGGTCGGTGGACATTAAAAAACAAATGGTGGCTTAGTAAATAAATGATGATTTATTCAAGCTTCATATAACAATTCGCAAAAAACAGATTCCATATTCTTCAATTTTTACTGTAAAAATCCTTAACAATTTGAATGTAAGCCTGCCTGCAAAAGGAAAATGCTAACCATCGGTCCGTCCTTACGTTTTCGGGAAATATTCAGTTTTTTATCCTTTGGCAAATAGAATATGATTGCATACATTCTGTCCCACTTTGGTCTTATATTTGGGCGGAACAATCAACAGAAAAATATCAATTTTTAATCAATAAAATAAAATATTATGAATACGACAAACGGAAAATGCCCTTTCCATCATGGGGCAAATACAGCATCAAAAAATACGGTAATGGAGTGGTGGCCCAATGCATTATATCTCGATATTTTGGGACAACATGATACCAAAACGAATCCAACCGGAAAAGGTTTTAATTATGCTGAAGCCTTTAAAAAACTAGACCTTGAAGCATTAAAAAAAGATTTGAAAACATTTATGACGACGAGTCAGGATTGGTGGCCTGCCGATTGGGGTCACTACGGTGGGTTGATGATTCGAATGGCCTGGCATTCTGCGGGTACTTATCGTATAGCCGATGGCCGTGGCGGTAGCAATACCGGCAACCAACGCTTTGCCCCACTCAATAGCTGGCCCGATAATGTAAATCTTGATAAAGCGAGAAGATTACTTTGGCCAATCAAAAAAAAATATGGTAATTCTATTTCCTGGGCCGACCTTTTTATTCTGGCGGGTAATATGGCGTATGAATCAATGGGTTTCAAAACTTTTGGTTTTGCCGGTGGGCGTGAAGATATCTGGGAACCAGAAAAAGATGTGTATTGGGGCAGCGAAAAAGAATGGTTAGCCGCTACAAAAAACCGTTATGCCAGCGACAAAGACAGAGATACTTTGGAAAATCCATTAGCTGCCGTACAAATGGGTTTGATTTATGTAAATCCTGAAGGTGTGGATGGTCAACCCAATCCATTGCGAACTGCAAAAGATGTAAGGACAACTTTTAAAAGAATGGCCATGAATGACGAAGAAACACTGGCGTTAACGGCTGGTGGACATACAGTTGGTAAAGCTCATGGGAATGGTGATGCTTCGCAACTCGGTGCCAGTCCCGAAGGTGCAGATATATCGATGCAAGGATTAGGTTGGAAGAATCCCAATGGAAAAGGAAATGCAGAGGATACTGTATCCAGTGGATTAGAAGGTGCTTGGACAACAACTCCTGATAAATGGAACCATAGTTATTTTCATTTGCTGTTGAATTATGAATGGGAATCCCGCAAAAGCCCAGCCGGTGCTTGGCAATGGGAACCTGTTAATATCAAAGAAGAAGACATGCCAATGGATGCACATATTCCTGGTGTGCGCAGAAATCCCATTATGACAGATGCTGACATGGCAATGAAAATGGATCCGGAGTATCGTAAAATAGCAGAGAAGTTTTATAAAGACCCCGAATATTTTAAAGAAGTATTTGCCCGGGCATGGTTCAAACTTACACACCGCGACCTGGGTCCTCGTTCCCGCTACCTCGGTGCCGATGCACCTACGGAAGATTTAATCTGGCAAGATCCGATTCCTTCTGTGGATTATACCTTATCAGAAAGCGAAGTGGAAGAATTGAAATCAAAAATTTTGAACAGCGGTTTATTAGCTACCGATTTAATCAACACAGCCTGGGATAGTGCAAGAACTTTCAGAGGTTCTGATTACAGAGGCGGCGCCAACGGTGGCAGAATCCGACTGGCTCCACAAAAAGATTGGGTAGGCAATGAGCCCGAAAGGTTACAAAAAGTATTGAACAAACTTTCAGCTATTCAATCCGGCCTTGCAAAAAAAGTGAGTATGGCGGACCTTATTGTATTGGGTGGAACTGCAGCAGTAGAAAAAGCAGCGTTGGATGCCGGAATTAAAATAAAAGTATCTTTTAGTGCCGGCCGCGGCGATGCTACCGAAGAAATGACCGACGTAGAATCATTTGAAGTTTTGGAACCCATACACGATGGTTACCGCAATTGGTTGAAAAAAGAGTTTGCTGCAAATCCAGAAGAACTCTTGCTCGATCGTACACAGTTGATGGGATTGACGGCTCCTGAAATGACAGTTTTAATCGGTGGTATGCGAGTGTTGGCTACTAATTACGGAGGCACAAAACATGGTGTGTTGACCGATAAGGAAGGACGTCTAACCAATGATTTCTTTGTGAATATTACCGACATGAATAATACGTGGCAACCGGTGAATGACAATTTGTTTAATATCGTTGACCGTAAAACAGGAAAAACAAAGTGGACGGCAACAAGGATTGATTTAATCTTTGGGTCCAATTCTATTTTGCGTTCTTATGCTGAGTTTTATGCACAGGATGATAGTAAAGAAAAATTTGTTCAGGATTTTGTCAATGCCTGGGTGAAAGTGATGAATGCCGATCGATTTGATTTGGGAAAATAATTTGAACAGTACGAATTCGTATTAAAAAAAAATTTTAGCCGGCAGTTTTTCTGTCGGCTATTTTTTTTACTCGATTGAAAATGATATGGAGAAAATATTCGAATTGCAAACTTGAATGTTTCTATTTTCAAAAGATGACTGCTGGTCACTATTTTATTACTTAAAATGAAGAGGAGTGATGTAAAATATGTATCTTAAATAACGAAAGAAAAGAAAGTGCATTTTTAAATCAAAAATGAAAAAAATGTTGCAGGTCAGTGAATTATTTGTTTACCCGGTAAAATCACTAGGTGGCATTCGGTTGCAAACTGCCACATTAACTTCCACCGGTTTCAAATACGACCGGCTTTGGATGTTGGTAGATGCAGATAACAAATTTATCACCCAACGACAAATCCCCCAACTGGCATTATTTAATATTTCGATGTCAGATGAAAAAATTACAATTCAATTCGGCAACCAGGCTATCGATATTTTAAAAAATGAAAATAATAATGATATTATGCATTGCGACATCTGGGGCGAACAAGTGCAGGCCATTCGAGAAGATGCAGCAGTCAACCATTGGTTTTCGGACATCCTCAATACAAAAGTTTCCCTTGTCAGGAAAACCGGAATAGAAAGGCCAGTAAACAATCATCCTGATTGGTCAGTTAACTTTCCCGATGCACATCAGTATTTAATTTTGGGCGAAAATTCATTGCACCATTTAAATGAAAAGTTGTCGAAAAAATTACCCGTCAATAGGTTTCGGCCCAATATTGTTTTTACCGGGGGCCAGGTACATATAGAAGATGATTGGCAGGAAATTCAAATCGGCGATTCCCGTTTTGCCATTACCAAGGCTTGTGGCCGTTGCAAAATTACTACCAATGACCAGGCAACGGGCATCATGAGTGCCGAACCTTTAAAAACTTTGGCAACATACCGGCAGGTTGATAATAAAGTTTTATTCGGTCAATACCTGAAATTATTATCAAGTAAAAATTATGAAATTCGTATTGGCGATTTAGTATCGGTTATAAAAGAAAAATAAATTATTCATGAAAAGAAAATATATTTTATCGAGGAATAAATTTATAAAGAGAGTGGTTAATTATACACTTTTTGCTATTGCATTATTGACGATTTCTGTAGCGATTGGTGTGCTTGGCTATCATTATTTTGGAAATCTTGGGTGGTTGGATAGTTTTTATAATGCTTCAATGATTCTTACCGGTATGGGGCCGGTAAACGAAATGACAACTCAAGCTGCAAAAATTTTCGCTTCATTTTATGCGTTGTTCAGTGGCGTTGTTTTCTTAAGTACAGTAGCTATTTTCTTTGCACCATTTGCGCATCGCATTATGCATCTTTTACATGTTGATAATGAAAAAATTGATGAATAAATTTAATTTTTTTAACTAAGATTTTATGATACTACAAAACTGGTGGTTTACAACTTTATTGGGCATTGACTCACCATTGCAAGCTCCCTTGACCAAAGACATTAAAGCCGATATTGTCATTGTAGGAGCTGGAGTTGCCGGGTTAGCAGCAGCGTACTATTTTCGAAATAAAGGACTGCAAGTAGTAATTCTCGAAAAAAATATTTGTGGTGGTAGCTCTTCCGGAAAGAGTGCCGGTTTTTTAACACCGGATAGTGAGTTGGAATTATCACAACTGATAAGAAGGTTCGGACCAACAGGTGCCAAAGATTTATGGAATGTGCCATTGAAAGGAATTGAAATAATGAAGACGGCTGTGCAGGAGCATCAGATTCAATGTGATTTTCAAGTTCAGGACAGCTTATTTCTCGGCATTGGTAAAAGTGGTTGGCAGGATATTCAGGAGGAAATGGAGTCGAGAAAATTATTGGAATTTGATCAAATACTTTACGATGCAGTATCTGTTCAAAAAATTATTGGGACCAATGCATATTCCGGTGCTGTACGTTACAAAAATACCTATGGCATTGATGCACTTTTGTACTGTCAGGGTATGAAAAAAGTATTGATGAAAAATGGAATTGATATTTATGAAGCATCCGAAGTGCTCTCTATCAAAGACCATACGGTTACAACACATCTTGGCTCAGTAACTGCTGAGCAGATTATTTTTTGTGCAGATAAGTTACAATCTAAACTCAGCCATTTTGCAGATAATATATATCATGCACAAACTTTTCTTTCTATCAGTGAACCGTTGAATGAGCAAATGGTAAAATCCATTTTTCCTGAAGACAGGTTTCAATGTTGGGATTCCACTCTGGTGTATAGTTATTTTCGACTTACCGGCGACAATCGTATTTTATTGGGTGGTGGCGATATGATGACAACTTTTTCAAAAAATGATATAAATTCAGCAAGAGTTATCAATAAAGTTATTCATCAGTTCAAGAACAAATTTCCGCAATTAAAAGATTTAAATTTTATTCAATTCTGGCCCGGCCGCATTGACACAACAAGAGATTTATTGCCAACCATTGTCAGGGAAGATGCCAATCCACATGTTCATTTTGTTTTGGGTTGTGTCGGATTGCCTTGGGCAACATTTTGTGGAAATTTTGTAGCTCGGCATGCGCATGGTGACGGCTCATTGGATGATGGCCATTATTATGAATATTTTCGGCCCGACAGGAAATTTTTCCTGCCACTTTGGTTGGAAAAAATTGTAGGAAAGAAAATTGAATTTTCTGCCAATAATGGTTGGGCAAAGTATTATCAGAAAGACGTAAAAAGAGATAAGCAAACCAAAATCTTAATTGAAAAAAGAAAATCGTATGTTGAAAATTAAAACCCAATTTATATTAGCAATTTGTTTTTTTATTTCATTTAGTAGCCAGGCGCAAAATGATTTACATTTTGATAAGCATTTTATTGATTGTATGGATAAATGGGTGGTGATTCAGCCAGGCAAAGACAGCTCCCTTTCTTTTGGATTTGTATATTTTGATCAACTTGCCGGACTGTCTTTACATTACGAGGGAAAATTTAAAATCACATCATCGGGAGAATATGTTGCTCAAAAATTGGAAAATGCAGGCATGATTTTCAGGCTAAAACCTACGGGAACATTAATGAGCATTATTCCGACTGAAAAATTGAAAGAATTGAATGTGTCGCCCATACCGGAGTGGTTGTCGAATTATAAAACCGATACCAGCTCAGCTCAAAGCCTTTATAATTATGGTTTTTTATACAATGCATGGAATCAGTGTGCAACCGCTTTGCAGTATTTACAAAAAGCTAAAAATGTAGATCCGCAGTATAATAAATTAAATGTTGAAATGGCTTTTTCTTACAACTGCCTGCAATTATATGATAGTGCCATTATTGTTTTAAACAAAGCATTAAAAGCAGATTCTACAGATGCTTATGTCAATAAAGAATTGGTTTATGCACAAATAAAATCCGGCCAGTTGGAAAAAGCAGCAGCGTCATGTAGAAAAGCCATTCGTATTTGTACAGATCAAAAATTCAACGGCGAAAATTGCTATAATATTCTTTATACTTATTTCAGAAAAAATGATAAAGTCAATTTCAATGCCTGGTTAGATGAAGCAAAAAAATGGTGCGCAAAAAATAAACAGTATATGAATATTATTGAAGCCATGGAAAAAGAAATGAATAAAGAAACACCTTAATTATGTACTGGGTAAAAAAAATATTTAGTTTCTCCCTTGTTTTTCCGCTGATATTTTTTATTCATTGCACAACGGTGAAAAATGCCAATAAGAATAAATCAACGCAACAAGAAAATACGGCGAGTTGTGTTGAGTTTATTATGCAGCAGGATGATTCACTCGGTGCAGTTCGTAATCATGCTTGCAAAAAAATTTCACTAAGCAGGGCCATTTCCCAATATGTAAATGCAATTGAACAACTGGATTTCTCCCGCTGTCCCGAAGAATTTTCGTTGGCATTTCAAAAGCATATCAACGCCTGGAAAGAAATGATAAAACTTACTGATCAGTTTCCACATTTGCGAGGAGAAATGCATACATTATTTACTACAATTGCAGAAACGAAGGCCAAAGAAAAATTTGCACCGCTGCTCAAAGCTATTTGGGATACTTGGGCCGAAGTGGAAAATGCACAACAAGATTGAGTTTTTTATTCCTCCAAATATTGCAAGACTTCTTCACTTTGTGGTAAAGTGGAAGGACTGAAAGTGGCAATTAATTCACCGGATTCATCAAATAAAAATTTACCGAAATTCCATGTTACCGGATCTGTAAATCCTTTCTTCGCCGCTTCCGCTTTTAAATATTTATACAAAGGATGTTCGTCTTTTCCTTTCACAGAAATTTTATTGGCCATCGGAAAACTAACGCCGTAATTTTTTGTACAAAAAGTTTTTATTTCAGCATTGCTGCCCGGTTCTTGTCCGCCAAAATTATTGGCCGGAAAACCCACAATGACCAATTTGCCTTTATATGATTTATACAATTCTTCCAAACCCGCATACTGTGGTGTGTTGCCACATTCAGAAGCGGTGTTCACAATCAAAATTTTCTGTCCCTGGAAGGCAGCAAAATCAATCAGTTTACCATCTAAACCATCTACTTTAAAAGAATAAATAGAACCACCGGTCATCGTGGCAGAGATTGCCATACTTATGAATAAAAGTTTCATGATTTTGTTTTTAGTAAATAAAGGTACACAGAAATTTTACATCAATTTACTGTCTTTCGTAACAGCCGATATCGGGTTGATTCACCGGCCTGGGATTACCGTCCAAATCTATTATGATGCCCGTATTGGCGCCCATATCTACTGCCGGTGAATTGGAGCGTAACCGGAAATTATAAAAATTATGGGCTGTATTAATATCTTCAAATTGTGGCGATTGATTTGCAATAATATTTTGACTCGTTACATTGCCCGGTGGCGATTGTACTTTCCATAATACATTTTGAAAGTTGACAGAAAATGGATCTGTTCCTGATTTATCAACAAGAACTTCATTTTCCGTTAAACCATATTCACCCCAGAAAATACAATTGGTAAAATGGGCGGTCAATGGTGCCGTACTGGTATTATCATAATTTGTCAAGGTCAATACCGGGTCTTTATGATCCACCAATAAATTGGCAATACTGACTACCGTACAATGGGTGAAAAAATAATCGCCACCTTTTATGAGAAATAGATTTTTACCACAATTGCTCACCAATGTATTTGTGGCAGTAATGCTTGACTGAATAGCAATAATACCGGCATCATAAGCATTGTCAATGATGCATTGATTCAATACTAATTTGGGATTGGTATTGACTGAAGGGCCATCCACTCCGATAGCCTGGTAAGCATTTTTAATGGTAGCAAAATTAAAAATATTGTCTTTGGAAGTAGTGCTGAAATAAATACCGGGCCAGCTGGCTGGAAAATATCTATAAGGTTCATCTAGCCGGTCGCCGGTAAAATAAACCCTGTCGGCACTGTCTTTCAATCCATTTACTTGCAAACTGCCATCTACAAAAACAGGTGCATCGGCATGCATATAAATGCGGCAACCTTTATTTATAGTAAGTTTCTTGCCTTCATTTACAGTGAGTGAACCAAGTATGACATAGGGCAAATCATTGTACCAGGTTTCATCATTGCTGACTATTTTATTACGCAGGAAATGTGCATTTTGCCCCCAGGCTTCCAATTGTACTTTTCGGGTTTTGCCATTATAATTTATAAGGATACTATCCTGTACGATGAAAGGCAAATTGTTCAATGAAGGATCAATATTCACTTGTGCAAAAACATACACACTGTCATGGCCATTGATTTCAATATTGCTGAATGATGTGCCGGGTACACCGTCCACATTTAAAGTAAAAGAGGAAGCCGTACCACCCGATAGCGTCAGTGATGATAAATTTATTTTTTGATTATTATCGTTTCGAATAAAAAAACTTCGATAGGTGGAACCGCTGCTGGTAAAAACAGTATCGTAATGTAAACTGTCTGTCGAAATATATACACTGGCATCCGGAGAAGTAATAAATGAGTCCTTGCGACAGGCAGCCAGTAGCAGGCAAATGGATATGGACAGCAGGACAAAGTTTTTCATCGAACCCAAAAATAAGTGAATGTAGGCATTTCCCCGCCGGCCGTATATTTTTTCCTATTAAAACAGCGGACAATTTAGTGAGATGCGATACAAAGTGTGGCAACACTTAGTTGCAAATTCGGGACTTTTCGCAAAGTCATACCACAAGCTTCCAGTGTGGCGCCGGTGGTGATGATGTCATCGACGAGTAAAATATGTTTGTTTTGCAGTTGTCCGGCATTTTTCAATGCAAACTTTCCTTCTATATTTTGCCAGCGTTCTATTCTTCCTTTTTTGGTTTGTGTATCCGTATGTGTGTGGCGGATAATGGCGTCTTTAATAACAGGAACTTGTAAGTATTCCGCCATACCATTGCATAAAACGGTAGCCTGGTTATAGCCTCTTCTTTTTTCTTTGGCGGGAAATAAGGGCAAAGGCACCAGGGCATCTATAGGAAAGCGGCCGGATTCCTGCAACTGCCTTCCCATAATTTTTCCTAATTGCAGCCCGAGGGCTTTATTGTTTTTGTATTTGAATTGATGTACCAGGAATTGCATCAATGATTCTTTGGTAAAATAAAACTGCGCCGAACCACTGACCAAAGGCAATCTTCCCCAATACATTTTTTCTACCGGGTTATCAGCATGTTGTTCGAATTTTGTTTCGGGCATAGCCTCCATACAACGCATACAGAGTGATGCGTCTTTTGATAAAATATCTGTACCACAACCACTGCAAACCTGCGGAAAAAATAAATGGACAACAGATTCCTGTATTTCTCTGAGGGAGAGCATGAATGAAAATACTTTTATTGTTAATGAAGGTAAGTTTTTTAATAAATCGTCAGTTTTACTTTTTAGACGTGAAGAAGTTTATTAAATAGGTTTGTATTTTAATAATATATACAAAGTATAAAAACGTACCTTGAACAATAAATACGTCTATTAGTGGTTTTAATGATGAAAATAATTTTTATGAAAAAGTTACTTGTTATCTTATGCTGCATATATTCCATAGTGGCACAGGCACAGTTTCAAGAGTATGACTTTGTATCGAGCCTGAAAGAGCCTGAACCGCCAGTGAAAATATTTTATCTGACCGGGACCTGGTGTTCTCCATGTATGGAGAAGTTGCCGAAAATTATGAAGGAATTTGAAAACAGGCATGATTCTCTTGTTATAGTTTTTGACCGCAATGGATTAACGCCACCGATAGTTACAAAGTTGGCAGGTTTATATGATACAAGCCGTTTTCATGAAATACCGTATAAGTATTATGCATCCAAAAAAAAGAAGACCTTTATTAAGATTAATCCCCAGTTTGATGGCATGAAAAATTTAATTACTGACATCAATAAAAATTTTGGTACTTCTTATAAAATGAAAAACTTTTGGCTTGGTGATTTGGTTATTTTTAAAAACCATAAATTTCATATTATTGATGATTATGACAAGGATAGTTTTTCGGCTGAAGTAGATAAAATCTTAGCTGGCAAATAATCAAAACAAATACTGATACACTTCTTCCACTCTGCCAAAAGGGATGACTTCTATATTTTTGTGCGAAGTTTTATCAATGCCTTTCCGGTTGTATTTGGAAACGATGATTTTTTCAAAACCGAGTTTCTCCGCTTCGGCTATGCGTTGATCTATCCGGTTCACCGCTCTTATTTCGCCGCTCAGGCCTACTTCTCCTGCAAAACAAATTTGCTGTGCTATTGGTACGTCTTCATAAGAAGATAATAGTGCACATAATACGGCAAGGTCAATAGATGGGTCTTCTATTTTAATGCCGCCAGCAATATTTAAAAACACATCTTTCACGCCGAAATGAAAGCCTCCTTTTTTTTCCAATACAGCTAATAATAGTTGCAATCGGCGCAAGTCAAAACCCGTAGCGGTTCGTTGTGGTGTACCGTAAACGGATGGCGTTACCAATGCCTGTACTTCTATCAATAAAGGCCTAACACCTTCTATCGTTGCTGCTATGGCAATGCCACTTAAGGCTTCTTCTTTTTGAGTAATTAAAATTTCACTCGGATTAACAATGCCCCGCATTCCTTCACTCGTCATTTCATAAATACCGAGTTCTGCAGTGCTGCCAAAGCGGTTTTTTAATGTTCTTAAAATGCGGTAAGCATAATGCCGGTCGCCTTCAAATTGCAATACCGTATCCACCATGTGTTCCAGAATTTTTGGCCCGGCTATACTACCGTCTTTGGTAATGTGCCCAATCAGAAAAACAGGTGTGTTGGTTTCTTTGGCAAACCGTTGAAACTCTGCAGCACATTCTCTTATTTGCGACACACTGCCTGCCGAAGATTCTATACTGGGCGTTTGTAAAGTTTGAATAGAATCTACAATCACCAATTGAGGTTTTAGTTTTTTTATCTCCTGGAAAATAGTAGCGGTAGAAGTTTCCGTCAGCAAATAAAAATTTTCAGTGCTGCCGTTGGCAAAATTATTTTTCATTCTTTCGGCCCGCATTTTTATTTGTTGCTCACTTTCTTCGCCGCTGATGTAGAGTACGGTTATATTTTCCAATGACAAACCGTTTTGTAAAAACAACGTGGATTTTCCAATCCCGGGTTCGCCGGCAATCAACACCAAACTACCCGGAACGATTCCGCCGCCCAACACACGGTTTAATTCTGCATCGGCCGTTGGTATTCTTTTTTCTTTTTTGTTTTGCACTTCGTGCAATGCAATAGACCGGCTGATTCTTTTTTCTGCATGATAATCGTTCCAGTTATTTTTACCACCGGTAATTTTTTTTTGCGAAACTTCTTCGACAAACGTATTCCATTGCTGACAGGAAGGACATTGACCGGCCCATTTTACACTTTCGTATCCGCAATTTTGACAAAAAAACGAGGACTTAATCTTGCTCATTGGTTAAAATTAAATGATTGTCGTCTGAAAGATTAAATGTTTCAACACGGATAGATAAATGACAGAAAAAATCTTTGATTTTATTATCTTTTTTTAAAAAAATAAACCCCAAAACAGGTAGTTTTTGCACGAAAAGCCTATAAATGAAAAGAGGTCAACCTTGCGATTGACCTCCTTACTTACTAACCCATTAAATTCTAACGCTAAGTTACAAATCTGCATCAGAATTCAAAATTAAATTTCGGGGCTGTGCATAACTTTCAACCCTGTCAGCCGGTGAAATGACTGTGGA
>JAGQWM010000056.1 GCA_020437365.1 Chitinophagaceae bacterium
TTTTATCCTTATCAGTGGTAGCAAATGAAATATGCAATATATTGCCTTTGTCGAACCATTGAGCTATGCGCCGAAAAGGATTTTCCGGTTGTTTTTCCAGCCCGGATTTGGTGGAAGTAGTTTTTCTTTTTTTCAATTGATCGGGATTGGGAAAATATAGAATAAACTGGGTACGAATGGCTTTGTTCAGTAAATTCATAGCTACCTGGAATGGGCCTTCCTGTTCTCCTTCATATACGAGTTCAACTTTTCCGGTTATAGAAGGAATAATGCCGATTAAATCACTAATCCATACAAATGTTTTTTCTTCCTGATGAAGGGTGGCTCTTCTTTCCGCTGCGCTAATGGCATTTTCAAAAGCTGAAATTGTAAGCCTTGCACTTACACCGCTTTTTTTATCTACGAGTTCACTGTTTCTTGCTTCAAAAGCAATTTGTTCAATTAATCTTTTTACTAAGTCGCTGATGTCAATTTTTTCTTTTTGTGCTTCATTTATTTTTGCCTCTTGTTCAGTTATGGCCAAAGCCGTTTCTATCGAGCGGGGATAATGTGTAAGAATCTGGCTTTGAATCCTGTCTTTTAAAGGCGTAACAATTGATCCGCGGTTGGTATAATCTTCCGGGTTGGCAGTAAATACAAATTGAATATCGAGTGGTAAACGCAATTTGAAACCACGAATTTGCACATCGCCTTCTTCGAGAATATTGAATAATGCTACTTGAATTCTTGCTTGCAAATCAGGTAATTCATTAATGACAAAAATGCACCTATTGCTACGTGGAATAATACCATAATGTAAAACTTTTTCATCGGCAAAATTCAGTTTCAATGTAGCTGCTTTGATTGGGTCTATATCACCGATAAGGTCGGCAACACTCACGTCAGGTGTCGCCAGCTTTTCACCGTATCGTTGACTTCTGTGCAACCATACGATGGGTGTTTCATCACCTTTTTCTGTTACTAATTCTTTAGCATATTTTGAAACCGGATGCAAAGGGTCGTCATTGATTTCGCTGCCGGCAATGATTGGAATATATTCATCCAATAATGAAAGCATCTGTCGGGCCATTCTTGTTTTGGCTTGTCCGCGAAGACCGAGAAATAAAATATTATGCCGGCTTAATAAGGCTCTTTCTACATCCGGAATAACACTGTCTTCAAAGCCAATAATACCGGGAAAAGTATTTTCCTGTTTTTTTAGTTTGACTATTAGGTTTTGTCGTATTTCATCTTTGATGCTTTTCGACTGATATCCGCTTTCTTTTAATTGGCCGAGAGTATTGATGTTCTTAATGTTCATAGTTTATATAAGTATTTTTTTAGCCGGGAAGTCGGGGAGACGGCAAGTTTTTTTCTTTTTCTTTCCGTCTTCATTTCTTACCGGCAGTTTAATTTTTTTAAAATACCGTTTTCCTTCTACCGCTTTCAAAGTCTTTAAATATAAAAGTTCCCAAATTATCCAAAGAAGCAAAGAATGCTTTACCCTGATTGGTTTCCGTAAATTCCTGAATAAACTTTTGTAAATACGGATCTGTTGCAATCATAAAAGTAGTAATGGGAATTTTTATTTTTTTGCATTGCGCCGCAAGGTTCATACAGCGATTCACTACTTTTCTGTCTAATCCAAAACTGTTTTTATAATATCTTTTTCCGATTTTAAGACAAGTTGGTTTGCCATCGGTAATCATGAAAATTTGTTTATTAGGATTTTTCCTTTTTCTAAGAATTTCCATAGCCAGTTCCAAACCTGCTACAGTATTGGTATGATAAGGGCCCACCTGTAAATAGGGAAGGTCTTTAATCGCAATCGTCCATGCATCATTGCCGAAAACAACAATGTCCAAAGTATCTTTTGGATATTTTAAAGTAATTAATTCACTCAAAGCCATGGCAACTTTTTTGGCAGGTGTTATCCTGTCTTCACCATATAAAATCATTGAATGTGAAATGTCAATCATTAATACAGTAGATGTCTGAGCTTTAAAATCGGTTTCCCTGATGCTCAAATCTTCTTCGTGCATTTGAAAATTTTCAATCCCATGATTAATTTGTGCATTACGAATACTTTCGGTAAAATCAATTTGTTCCAGCATATCCCCAAACTGGTATTGACGTGTTTCGGGGTTGATTTCATCACCTTGGCCCGGTTTATAACTGTGATGGTCACCTTTTTTTGATTTTTTCAGTTTGCCAAAAATTTCTTCCAGGCTGTTTTTCCGAATTGTTTGTTCAGTTTTGGGTGTTATTTTTAATTCGTTTTTTTCGGGGTTTTCTTTCAGGTATTCTCTTTCTTTCAATTCATCAATAAAATCGCCCATGCCATAGTTCTCGTCGGTAAGTTGATATTGCTTGTCCAATTCATTCATCCAATGAATTGCTTCTGCCACGTCGCCACTTGTATAAGTCAGCAATTGCATAAAGAGATTCAACAATTGATCAAATTTTGTTGGGGCATTTTTTCCTGCATCAAATTTTGAAAATTGAAATCCTTTCATAGACCTACAATTTACGATAAAATTCCGGCCTGTTGTTCGCTGAATGTGTGCAAAAGATGGAAATTTCTTATCTCGGAATAGGTATAAAAAAAGCCTCCGGGTTGGAGGCTTTTCGTGTGGAAGTTTTATTTTTTTATTGACTACTATCTGTTGATTTTGTACTGTCTTGTTGATTATTAATCACCGATGGTGTTTCTGTTTTCGGTTGTTCTTTTGCTTTTACTTCAGGTGCATATTTCGAAACGATTGCATCCAAAATTTTCAACATACTTCTGGCAATGATAATTTCAGTACGCATACCGGTTTGACGATCTTTCAGGCTATTACTGAAAATCATGTCGGCTTGGTTCATTTCCATTCTTGCCTGTTGCTGTTGTTCAGCTGTTTGTGCGAATGCCAATTTCAATTGTGCCTGGTTTCTCTGTGCTTCATAATCATCAAAGATTTTATCGAGTTGGGCCCGGCTCATGCCACCCATGGCAGCATAGTAATCAAATTGCTGATTCAAATCTTTAGTAACGCCTTCTCTGACTCTTTCCGCTAAATCTTTTTTATCGGCTTTATAACACCCTTCAAGATAAATCATCGTTGTTTGGTTATGCATATTATACCGGCTCACTAAACCATAAGGAAGGTTTTCAGGCTTAATGCCGGCTTCTGCTTTATCCAATAATTTTTGTGCTTCTTCTTTCTTGCCTTCATCAGCCAGATTGCCGGCAGCTTCACCAAATAATGAACGAATAGCCAGTATATGACGGCGATTTTCTTCATCGAAATACACATTATTTTTTTGGGCGCCGCCAAATCTGAATTCTGTCATCATGGTTTTGTACATGAAATCTAAATTGTCTGCTTTCACTGAAGTGCTTCCCAATCCATTTTGTCTGAAAGCTTGTTGTGCCACCCAATTGTCCTGCGGATTTTTTGTTATGATAGGAACAAGCCGGTATGCCATGCCATCTTTTCGCAGGAACTGGCTAAAACCTAATTCGCCAAAAGCAGAACTAAAATAAATGGGCCGCTTCCAGTGGTTGGCTGCTATGATATTCAGAATAATAAAATCGCTTCGTACAAGGCCACCTTTCAGTTTGGCTTGTGGAATTTCAAAATCCATTTCCGACAAAACACTATCGCCGGGCAAAACAGTTCCATTTTTTCTGACCAATGCAGTATCAACCGGGACACTAAACCGGGCCACCGGATCGTATTGTTTGGTATCCGGATTATATTGTCTTGCTACCGGAAATGCATTTGGCCCTATTTCAATTTTGGTATCCGGATCATAATAATTCTTTCCAAGAATATCTTTCATTACATCATACAATGGATAATATTTATTCGGGTCGGCATTTGGACTCATCGTGTATCTTAAATATTCTCGGTTGTGTCCTGCTACTTGATCTTTTGTCCAGATTACATCTACAGAATCGGCATCATTGATTTTATATCGTAACTGATTAATGTACCAATCAATACCCAAAAGACTGTTATTGATAATGCGAACATCGGGACGAACACCTTCTACTTCCTGTGCATACCATAGAGGATACGTATCGTTATCGCCGAATGTAAATAAAATGGCGTTTGGTGCACAACTCTCCAGATAGTTTTTGGCTATGTCCGGAGCCGTTGTTTTATTATGCCGGTCATGATCGTCCCACTCTTGTTGTGCCATCAGCAATGGAACAGCAAGACAAACTACGGTTGTAGAAAGGTTCAATGTCCTTAAATTTTTTCCTCCTGAAGAAATGGCTCTTAGGATAAAGCTTAATCCTCCGGTAATGAGGGCAAATAAAATAGCGGAATAAATACCGGTCATGAACATATCATTAAAAGTGCCGGGAGAAGCACTCATAAAGGCAATGAGGAAAGTCAGAATCGTACCACCGGTCAATACATTTTGGAAAGTGAGTTTGTCTTTTTTCTCTTTAGCAAGATGAATCAATGCCGGTACGGCCAATCCAATCCAAATCGCAAATGCATAGAATGAACCCACATAAGCATAGTCTCGTTCCCTCGGTTGATTGCCGGGTTGATTCAGGTAAATAACAACAGCAATACCGGTCATAAAGAATAATAAGAAATTGACCACCCAATCTTTTTTGTTGCGGAAAAATTGAAACACACATCCAAGGATGCCAAGAATAAATGGCAACAAATACAATTTATTATGTGCTTTATTGGCTTTAATCGTGTCTGGCAATTTCGATTGATCGCCGAGCCGGTTATTATCAATCATTGAAATGCCGGTTATCCAGTTTCCATCACGTTTATTACCGAGCCCCTGTACATCGTTTTGTTTACCGGCAAAATTCCACATAAAATATCGCCAGTACATCAGTCCCATCTGGTAACTGAAAAACCATTCCATATTATCTGCAAAAGTGGGTGGTGAATAACGTTGCCGCCCGGTTACATCAGAAGTTTCTGTTCCAATATTAAGCCATTCGGCATAGAAATCCGCATGGTATTGGTCGTTACTGCTATCCCAAATTCTCGGGAAGATTTGCATATCGGCACTTTGGTATTTTGGTTTTTGTGAAACACCAATCGGTATATATTTTTTATCGCCTTTTACATATTGCATTTCCCCTTTTTTGAATTCTACATTTCCATTATCATCGTATTTGTATTCGGCAGAAAAATGCGGTCCATAAACCAATGGTGCTTGTCCGTATTGTTCGCGGCTGAGGTAATATACTAAGTTGATGGGGTTGTCCACATTGTTCATGTCAATAGCCGGATTGGCATTGGAACGGATTAACGGCGTCAGGTACATTAAATAACCCAACATCATAAACGCATAACTCCACAGTGTCAGTTTCACTACTCGCAAAGCAGTTGGTTTTAAGAAATAACCAATGCCGAGAGCTACAGCACTCAAAAGAAGGAATTTCCCAAATTTGGCACCGCCTGTTCCTGAAGCAAAAATGAAAGGCAGGAATGATAAAAAGATAAATAGCAAAAAGAAAATCATCATCTTCTTGGATGAAGTTTTGTTTTCTTTAAACCGTAGGGCAAAAAAGATGACGGCTGCTAATAGAATAAAATAAAATGCAAAGCCGGAGAAAAATGGGAAGCCTAATGTATTTGTAAAGAATATATCCATCAAGCCGGCAGATTTCATAGTGTATGTTACAACTCCCACTTGCACCAATCCGGTAATAATGCAACTGATAATAAAAGCAATAATGGCTCCTTTGGTAGTAGCATTAAATCTTCTGTAGTAATAAATCATTACCACGGCAGGAATGGTAAGCAGGTTTAATAAGTGAACGCCGATGGATAAACCCATCATAAAGAACAAGAAGATAATCCATCTATCGCTGCGGGCACGGGCCAGTTGGTCATTGCCGGCACGTTCGTCTGAATGTTCCCATTTCAACATTGCCCAAAATACTAATGCCGTAAAAAAGGAAGACAAGGCATACACTTCACCTTCTACAGCGCTGAACCAAAATGAATCGGAAAAAGTATAAGCTAATGCACCGACTGCACCGGCTGCCAGTACTACAAAAGTCTGATGTTTATTGAGCGATTCATTGGATTGCAACATGATTTTGCGGGCAAAATGTGTAACCGTCCAAAAAAGAAATAAGATTGTAGCAGCACTGGCCAGTACACTCATAAAGTTGACAGCATTGGCAGCCGTCATTCCATTATCACCAAAAAGAATGATAAAAAATCGTCCCAATAAGACAAACAAAGGTGCTCCCGGTGGGTGAGGTAATTGCATTTTATCGGCACAGGCTACAAATTCGCCGCAATCCCATAAACTGCCACGGGCTTCACGAGTCAAAAAATAGGTCGCAAATGCGATGAAAAATATGACCCAGCCGGTGATATTATTTACTTTTTTGAAATTCATACATGCATTGTTTTGAAAGAAAGCAAAAATAGGGGAAACTCCGTTAAAAGAATTCTAAGACCAAAGTATAAAAAAACTCAATTTGTCTGAAAAATTTCGTTCGATTGGGTACCCAATATTTTGTGAATATGAATGGTTTTATATGAAGAAAATCCGAACTGTATGATAGGAGAGCTGCCCTTGTGTTAGTTTTTCGGAATAGCTGTACAAGCCGAAAAGCCCCGCTGCATTTCCTTTGTTAATGGCGATTTCGAGGTAACCCGCACTATTGAATAATGCCAGTTTTTCTCCTTCGGGAACCGATGAATACGTTTCACTTATTTTATCAATGACTTCACTACGCCGCAATACAATCTGAAATTTTCTTCCCTGGCGTTGTTCTTCAAATTGCTCTTTCGTGATATTGACAATAATATTTTCAAAACTATCGATATAAATAATCTGGCATGCAATCTGGTTATTGCCAATGACGGGACGTAAATGTGTTTTTTGCATATAAGTAACATCCGGATTGCCAATGCGCTGAATGGATTGGCCTTCGGCTAATTGGTTGACGACATTTCCCATCACCGCTACCAATTGTATGGTGTTATACCCTTGTTCTTTATCTAATGGTATGCCGATAACGAGTTCAGGGGTTTCTTCGAGAATCATGGTCAGTAAGCCATTATCGGCACATAAAAGATATTGATTGTTGTGAAAAGCGAGAAGTAATTGTTTGGGTGGTTGCTCAAACAGATTGACGAGAATCAGGTGATAACTATAGTCGGGGAAATATTGAATAGCACTTCTGCAAACGTATGCTGCCTGCGGCAAATTAAAAGGAGGAATGGCATGCGACACATCAACCAACTGAAAGGTTTCGTTCATCTGCATCAGTTGCGCTTTAATAGCACCGACGAGGTAATCGGTATTTCCAATGTCAGATGTAAGTGTGAGCAGTGGCAAAATGGTTTGGATTTTTTAAAGCTGTTATTTATTTAACCAATTTTCCTTTTTTAAAGAAAAAGCGATGCGTTAATTTGTCCGACAACCGCGGAAAAACTTTTTGCAGAAATACAGTTCTTTTACCAATAGATGTCAGAATTAATGACCTTTTCTTTTTCCGGATTGAAGTTAAAATATGGCCGGCACAGGTTTCAGCCGACATCATTTTGCCTTCTTCCATTGGCGATTCACCGGCAGTGCTGCCATCTTGCATCAGTGCCGCATTGCGAATATTTGAAGTCGTGAACCCGGGGCAAACCCACATGACATGTACGCCATCATCTACTAATTCGGTTTTAATAGATTCGAGCCAGCCTTTCATGGCAAATTTGCTGGCAGAATAGCCACTTCTACCCGGCAAACCTCTGTAACCGGCAATGGAAGAAACGCCAACAATTGTTCCTTTTCTTTCTATGATTGAAGGCAATGCATACTTGGTGCAATATACCATACCGAAAAAATTTATCTCCATCACATTGCGGATTACTTCTATGTCAGTTTCTTTGAATAAGGCCCGCATGGAAATGCCTGCATTATTGATTAAGATATCAATGCCTCCAAATACCTTAATGGTCGTTTCCATAAAACGACGACAATCATTTTCCCGGCTCACATCTGCTACCATTGTATGTAATGGCACTGAGGGAAAAGTAGATTGCAAATGATATAATTTATCATGATTACGTCCGCATGTAGCCACTTTGGCACCGGCTACAATCAATTGCTCCACCAGGGCTTTACCGATTCCTTCCGTTCCGCCGGTTACAACAACAACTTTATCTTTAAAATATGAGGACATTTTGAATAATAATTATTACAAACCTACTTTAAAAAACAACAATTTTAAAAACTGTGTGCAGGAAATATAATTGATATTTTCGATTTATTTTCCTACTAGAAAAAAGATATTTCATTTCGCTTGAAAAAGTTTTGGATTCATAGGTTTGAGCCTGTATTTTTGCCGCTCCTTAACGGATGCATATTCGGGCGGGACTCTCAAAAAGGGAAAGATTCCGTAGCTCAGTTGGCAGAGCACAACACTTTTAATGTTGGGGTCCTGGGTTCGAGCCCCAGCGGGATCACAGTTTAAACCTTCGCTTCGTCGGAGGTTTTTTGTTTTTAAAATCTTTATTCTTTTTTCATGTCTTCAAATAAAATGGCTAATAAACTTTCAAACATAGTGGCATATTGTGATACGCTGCCATGTTGCGTTTCGATATTGATATAACGGATATTATTATTGCCGCAATACACACTTAAAGAGCCATCTTGTTTTACATTGATATTGTCTTGCCAAATACTGTTGTATCCGCAATCAGCCATCTTTTTGTATAATAAACTATCGGTAGTAAATGCTATATCATCTACATCTTGCGAAGCAAAAGAAGCTACTGCTTTGGCATCTTTTTCTCTGCGGCTGCCAGGTAAATAACTTTTTACTGAATACGCTTCATTCGTATTATTGTGCAGCGCAACAATACAGGAAATAGAATCGGGGAAATAGGCTAAAAGAGATTTAGCAAATTGGTCCACAGCTTTGATGGCAGCAGCACTGATGCGGCCATTTTCCCTTAAAGTCTGTTGAATACCCACATCAGAAAATATTCTATTCGGATCAAACCGATAGCGAACACCATTTATTTTAAAAGGAATCACCCGTTGTTCATTGTTCATAACCCGGACGATAGTGCCGCCGGTATTGGCTAAAACAGCCGTAGCCGCATTCACAGATGTTGTTTCATTGGCATGAAGGTTTATACATAAAATATGATTGGGCTCACCGTATTGATATATTTTGACTTTTATCTTGCTATCACCAATAGGGTGTTCTATTGTTTCTATTGTAGGCACATAAAATGGTTGACTGATGACCAAGCTTTCATTGCTTTGTGCAAGACTGAATAAATTTTGAGCAAGAAATATAAAAAGAATCAATATTTTTTTCATTGGTGGCTTATTTTTCCTAAAGATAAAATAAACAACACATTATGTCACTACCATGTGTAGGGTATTTTAATGTTACTCAAAAAGCTTATGCCATTTGCAATTTCATTTCCCCGAGTAATTTTTTTTGAATAATATTTTCTGCTAGGCAAATCATATTTTTAAAGGCCAAGGCTCCTGAAATTCCATGTCCCATGATGACGGGTTGGCGAATGCCTAAAACGGGTGTACCACCATAGTTTTCAAAATTAAATTTTTGGAAATAACGACTTTCACTTGCTTCGTGTTGGCTGATTCCAAATAAGGATTCTGCAAATTTTAAAAGAATGTTGCCGGTAAATCCGTCGCAGACCATCACATCTGTTTTGCCAGTTAATAAATCACGGCCTTCGATATTGCCAATAAAATGGAGTTGTTTGTCTTTCTGCAAAAGTTCAAAAGCCATTTTGGTCAATTGGTTTCCTTTGGATGATTCTTCCCCAATATTGATTAAACCCACTTTAGGCTGTTCGATGCCAAGAATATATTGGGCATACATAGCTCCCATAATGCCAAACTGGTGTAAATGTTCAGGTTTGCAATCTACATTTAGGCCCACATCTAATAATAGCCCGGTTTGCCCATTTGTTTGAGGCATAATACTCGGAATAGTTGGTCGGAGAACGCCGGCAATGGGTTGTATAATATGTGCAGCACCCACAAGCATTGCTCCCGAATTACCGGCACTGATAAAGGCATCTGTTTTACCAGCGGCTAAATGGGCAAAACCCAAAGCAATGCCTGATTGTTTTTTTTCTTTAAGTGCACGGGTAGGATGTTCATGCATACCAATTTCTTCAGCGGCATGCAGGAGGGTGATTTTGTTTTGCGGTACAGGAAAATCTGACAATAATTTTTCCAATTGTGGAGCATCGCCAATCAACTGCAACTCAGCCTTAGTATTCTCTGATAACAAATATTGTTGCACGCCTTTGACAGCTTCCAACGGCGCCAGGTCGCCACCCATCATATCAATACCAATTATCATGATGTAGTGTGTTTTTTATAGTCTTTGAAAAGTTGAAATTAAGGAAGCCTTTTCAAAAAGGGGATAAATGTCAAATGCCCGCAATTACAGCGGGCAGTAAATAGTTAAAATGAAAATAGGAAATTACCTGGCTTTCAAAGGAGCTTTCTCTGCAACGACTTTTCCTTTGTAGTATAATTTGCCTTCACTAACATGTGCACGGTGGCGAACATGCGTTTCTCCGGTGGTTCCATCGGTAGAAATTGTGGCTGAAGTAGCCTTATAGTGTGTTCTGCGCTTTGCACTTCTTTGCTGACTATGTCTTCTTTTCGGATTTGGCATGACTCAACTTATTAAAGTATTAAAATTTCAATTTGTCCAATCCTTTCCAGATCGGATTTTTTGTTTCCTGTTTTTGGGAGTCGGAAGTAGATTCGTCTCTTTCCGATTCCATTTTTAAAAGCATTTCTCTTGCAGCAGCATTGCAATGTGGCCCATCCATTTTTTCAAAATGGCAAGCCCGTTGCATCGGTAAACTCAAGTTGATGAATTCATAAATCCAGTTTTCAATATGTAAATGACTTTCTTGTAAAGAAATGTAATACATATCCGGGTCTTCTTCATTTTGATTCATCAGTTCAGGTTCTTCCACCATTTTTACGGTCATATTAAATTCGTCCCATAAATCCAGTGGCAATGTATTATTGCAACGGTCGCAGGTGACTTCAATGACGCCGCCAATTTCAAATTTCAACATCATAAAACTACTTTTTTTATCAAGCGTCAGTTTGATGTTGGCTTTGCAATGATTAAAATCCTGTTTTTGAAATGCTTCAAAGAACTTCTCATCAATTGAATAATTGAATTCATGCTGGCCGGGTTTCAATCCCACAAAAGCTATGGCAAACTCCCGACGACGATTCATTTTTCAATATTTTAAAGAATTTTCACTTCCGAACTACAGGTATTGATAGGATACCCTTTTCTTTACCTTTTCGTCCGGGCGGGCAAAGGTAAGGGATAAATTCGGTTTTGAAGACCCGAAATTCAACTATTTTTGGCCAAAAAATACATCATTTAAAGGTTATTTCCATCGAATAATATTGATAACCCATTGATTTAAAATAATAAAGACTTGCAACAATTCCTGACCAGATTATTTAACCGCCTGATGAAAAGCCGCAATTGGGTATTGATTATCCTCGCTACCATTCTTATTAAGTGGGTATCATTGTATCCCGGCTGGGTAGAACATAATTATAGCCGGGGCATTTATCCGGTGATTGCCCGGGTGCAACGATTCATTTTTGGGTGGATTCCATTTAGTATCGGCGACCTGTTTTATCTCTTTGTTTTATTAATCATCTTTTATAAGGTTTTTAAATTTTTCCGCCTGCTTTTCCGGAAGCAACTCAACCGGCAATATTTCGTTAAAGCCTTGCAACAAGGCATTTTTATCCTGCTATTCCTCTATGTATTTTTTAATTTATTGTGGGGACTCAATTATAATCGTCGAGGCATTGCTTATCAATTAGGACTTGCAGTAAAACCCTATTCTGTAGCTGACCTGGATACACTTACCAATGTTTTGCAAGTAAAATTGAACACTTATGCCGGATTGGTGACTGAAGCAGAAAGAGATTCCTTCGATAAGAAATCAAGATTATTTCGTACAGCGGTAAAATCGTACAACGCCTTGTCCCAATCCATTCCATTTCTACAATATAAACAAAGGTCAATCAAACCATCACTATTTAGTTATATTGGCAATTACCTCGGATTCCAGGGATATTATAATCCATTTACCGGGGAAGGACAAGTGAATACTACAATTCCCCGATTTCTGGAACCTTATGTTACCACGCATGAAATGGCGCATCAGTTGGGTTATGGCAAAGAAAACGAAGCCAATTTTGTAGGTTTTCTTGCTTGTCGTACTTCCGGGCCGCCGGCTTTTTCTTATTCAGCTTATTATGATGTGTACAATTATGCCTTAGGCGAATTATTTTTAAAAGATAGTACGAAAGCAATACAATATTTTAAAAACCAACATCCGCAGGTAACAAAAGATCAGGAAACCTTTCGCCGGTTTTATGCTCGATATCGCAATCCGATAGAACCGATTATCATGTGGGGATACGGCCATTTTCTGAAAGCCAATAATCAGCCGGAAGGCAAAAGAAGTTATAATGAAGTAGTGTTATGGCTCATTGCCTATTACAAAAAATACGGGCTTGCAGCACTTTAAAATTTATTCTTCCACATCATACTCTCTACCGGGCGGTCGGGTTGATGACTGTATTTAGAGTTTTTCTTTTTGTCGTACGAGATTTCAATTTCTCCTTCTACGGGAAAATAAATCAGCTGGCCTATTGGCATACCTTTATACACTTTCACGGGTTGTTTCACCGAAATTTCGAGTGTCCAGTTGCCACAAAAGCCTACATCACCTTTGCCGGCAGTCGCATGTATGTCGATGCCCAAGCGACCGGTTGAAGACTTTCCTTCCAGGAATGGAACATGTGCATGCGTTTCGGTATATTCCATTGTAACACCGAGATAAAATTTCTGCGGTTCCAGTATGATGCCTTCGTCCGGAATATCGAAATAAGTAATGGCATTGTGTTTTTTGGCATCTATCGTTTCATCATTATATGTGGCCAATGTTTTGCCAAGATGCACATCATAAGAATTGCTGCCAAGACATTCCCTGTCATACGGCGTAATGATGATGGTACCTTTTTCAATTTCTTCTAATATCCTGGTGTCAGATAAAATCATTTTCTTATTTTTTAACCGGCTACAGCATAGATTTCAGTGTAGAAAATTGGTTTTGAAGCACTAACTGAAAATCTTTTCTATTTTTTAAGGAATTGAATAGTCTGTTCGCCACAAAGTAAATATTATTGCAATCAGATAATCAATATCCTGCAATGATAAATCTAAATTCTTAAATCAAAAATTCTCCGTGTGCCGATTTTTTATCAACAACAAATAAATGAACACACCCGATTGGGCATCTGGTCTATTCAGGAAACGGAAGAATTTTTTCGGGCGAAAGTGCCGTTGCATCGTCAGGTATCGCATCCGCATAAGCAATTGCAACATTTGGCCGGCCGGTATTTGTTGGCACATCTCTATCCTGATTTTCCGGCACATTTGATTCAAATTGCCGATACCAATAAGCCTTATCTGCCCGATGAGCAGTTTCATTTCTCCATTTCGCATTGTGGCAATTTTGCTGCCGCTATTGTCAGTCAGAATAAAAGAGTCGGTATTGATATTGAAATTCCTGTGCCGAAGATTTTAAAAGTCCAACATAAATTTATTGCACCTGCAGAGAGAACCGGTTTTTTCAGTGATCAAATTATACCTGGACAAATACCGGGTGTGGAATTGGGAATAGCCACTTTAATCTGGTCAGCCAAAGAAGCCGTTTTCAAATGGTATGGCGATGGTAAGGTTGATTTTCGCAGACATATTCGCTTACGGCCTGCAACGCCGTCATCTCAAACTATACATGGTGAATTTTCGAAAATAAATATTGACTTTACCATACATTACAAAATATTCGACCCACTCGTACTGACTTGGGTGATGAGTTGATGGTGTTTTTGAGCAAATGAATTACCTTCAAAAATTATTAATACGCCCTTAAAAAAAAGTCTTTATGGAATTTGTGTATTTAGGTATTGGCTTAGTGTTGGGATTCGTCCTGGCCTGGTTTTTTGCGAAATCGAAATTTGCAAAACCTTCCGGTATGCCACTTGAATCATTGGAAGCAAACTATATACAAAAAACATTGTACGAAAAACTGCAAGCAGAAAATAAAGAACAATCAACCACAATTCAGCATTTGCATACAAGAATTGCTTCTTTCGATGAAAAATCGAAATACCTCCAGGAGAAAGTGGACAATCATAAAAAGGAACTGGAAGACATGCAAAAACAAATGGAATTGAAATTTGAATCGTTGTCGAATAAAATCTTTGAATCGAAAAGCACTAAGTTTATTGAACTGAACCGCGAAAAAATATTTGATATTTTAAATCCCCTCAAAGAAAAAATTGAAACATTTGAAAAAAAAGTGGACGAAACATTCAAAGAAGAAACCCGGGAAAGAATTTCATTAAAAAAAGAATTGGAAAATATTGTCAACCTGAACAAGCAGGTCAGTGAAGATGCATTAAAATTGACAAATGCTTTAAAAGGTGATAAAAAAATGCAAGGCGATTGGGGCGAAGTGCAACTGGAATTAATATTGAATAAAACCGGCCTTGAAAAAGATATTCATTATCGTAAGCAGGAGAATTTCAAAGATGAGCAAGGGAATAATCAACGCCCGGATTATGTCATTAACCTGCCAGAAGAAAAACATGTAATCATAGATTCAAAAGTTTCATTAGTAGCGTATGAGCAATATTTCAATGAAGAAGATGAATTGAATAAATCGCTTCATTTAAAAACGCATGTCCAAAACTTATTGAATCATATAAAAGGATTGAGCAGTAAAAATTATCAATCGTTGTATGAAATCAATCAACCGGATTATGTTTTATTATTTGTACCGATTGAACCGGCATTGTATATAGCATTGAAAGAAGATAGCCAGTTGTTTGAAAAAGCATTGGAGAAAAATGTAGTATTGGTTTCCACCTCTACTTTGATTGCAACACTTAGAACCATTTCAGTCATCTGGAAGCAAGATAACCAGCGGAAAAATGTAGGAGAAATTGCAAAAGAAAGTGGGGCATTATATGATAAGTTTGTTGGGTTTATAGAAGACCTCATCAACCTGGGCAAAAAGATAGATGGAATAAAAGGTGATTATACAGAAGCGATGAATAAACTG
>JAGQWM010000057.1 GCA_020437365.1 Chitinophagaceae bacterium
CGGAACATAAATTATTATTTCTAAATTCAGATGCTGAATCAAGTTCAGCATGACGTGTGTAAACGAATTATCATAAACGATCCGGGAAAGCCTCAAAAAACCTGTATAAACCTATCGCTGCCCACTCTTCACCTGCCTTTCTTTTCCAGAAATTTCAATAACTATTAAAAATCAGCATTTTTTTTACCTCTTATTTTAACAATCTACCCTTCTTTTTGTGCTGACAACCTGTCGCAAAAACCTTTAAAATCAGTATATTTGCCCTCAAATTTTTTAGGTATGATTGACTATGTGTCAGATAAAATTTCCCTCAATAACCGGGACAACCATGATGAGAAGCGGCAAGGTGAAGCCTATGCCCCTTTTCAAAATGATACCAACCAATACGCTAAGAAATTCTTTATTGAAAGTTATGGTTGCGCTATGAATTTTGCCGACAGCGAAATCGTAGCTTCCATTTTACACAAAGAAGGTTTTGGTGCTACCAAAAATGAAAATGAAGCCGACCTGATTTTTATCAATACTTGTTCTATTCGGGAAAAAGCTGAACAAACTGTTCGCAAAAGATTGACAGAATTTAAAAAATTAAAAAACAAGAAAAAAGGTTTACTCGTTGGTGTATTAGGTTGCATGGCCGAAAGGTTAAAAGCCAAACTTTTGGAAGAAGAAAAACTGGTTGATATTGTAGTTGGCCCCGACGCTTATCGTTCTTTACCTACGTTAGTTGAAGAAGCAGGCAACGGACAAAAATCTGTGAATGTTTTACTAAGTCGCGAAGAAACCTATGCCGATATTTCTCCCGTAAGAATGGATAGCAATGGCGTAACGGCATTTGTCAGCATTATGCGAGGTTGCAATAATATGTGTTCGTTTTGCGTGGTGCCATTTACCCGCGGCAGGGAAAGAAGCCGTCCGGCGGCAAGTATTGTAAAGGAATGTACGGATTTGTTCAATGAAGGATACCGGGAAGTTACATTGCTTGGACAAAATGTTGACAGTTATCATTTCATCAATGAAGCTGAAAATGAAACCATCACATTCGCCAAACTTTTAGAAAAAGTAGCTCTCATTTCACCATTGCTTCGGGTTCGTTTCTCCACATCGCATCCCAAAGACATTACAGATGAAGTGCTTTATACCATTGCGAAATATGATAATGTTTGTAATTATATTCACTTGCCTGTACAAAGTGGTTCTACCCGTATTTTACAATTGATGAACCGCACTTACACCCGTGAATGGTACAAGGCCAAAGTCAATCGCATCAAAGAAATAATTCCTGATTGTGGTATCAGTGCCGACATCATTACCGGATTTTGCACCGAAGATGAAGAAGACCACCAGCAAACTTTGAGTATGATGCAATTTGCACAATACGACTATTCTTATATGTTTTATTATTCCGAAAGGCCTGGCACTTTGGCTCAAAAAAGATATGAGGATGATGTGCCTTTGGAGATTAAAAAAAGAAGATTGCAGGAAGTGGTTTCAGTACAAAATGAATTGTCATTACAAAGCAATCAAAAAGACATTGGCAAAACATTCAACATCCTGATTGAAGGCGACAGCAAAAAAAGCGATACCGATTGGATGGGTAGAAGTTCACAGGGAAAAGTTTTTGTATTTCCGAAAGGTGAACAACCCTTCAAAAAAGGCGATTACGTTTTGGTAAAAGCGTTAGATTGTACACAAGGGACAATGTTGGGAGAAATTACAAAATAAAATTTCCAAATAGAAAGTATGGACATTCAAAATATAAAAAACAGGTACGGTATTATCGGCAATTCCTCTGCATTAAATTATGCGTTGCAGGTAGCAGTACAAGTGAGTAATACAGACTTAACCGTGTTGATTCATGGTGAAAGTGGTGTAGGTAAAGAAGTGTTTTCACAAATCATACATAATTTATCGCCACGCAAACACAACCCATTTATTGCAGTAAACTGTGGTGCCATTCCGGAAGGTACCATCGATTCGGAATTATTCGGTCATGAAAAAGGCTCTTTTACCGGCGCTGCCGATTCCAGAAAAGGTTATTTCGAAACGGTAAACAGTGGCACTATTTTTCTCGATGAAATTGGCGAATTGCCGTTAGGTACACAAGCCCGTTTATTAAGAGTATTGGAAACCGGCGAATATATTCGTGTTGGCTCTTCCAAAGTTCAAAAAACAGACGTTCGGGTAGTGGCAGCTACCAATAAAGATTTATTGCAATTGGTACAAGTTGGAAAATTTCGGGAAGACCTATATTATAGATTGAGTACAGTTCCTATTCGGGTACCTTCCCTGCACGACAGGCCCGAAGACATTCATATTTTATTTAGAAAATTTGCTGCTGATTTTGCCGATAAATATAAAACTGCCCCGGTTCAATTGAATGAAGAAGCCAAACAATTATTAATTAATTATCCCTGGCCGGGCAATGTAAGAGAACTAAAAAATATTGCGGAGCAAATTTCGGTACTCTCACAAAACAAAGAAATTACCGCCAAAGAACTCAACAAATACTTACAGCCTTTTTCCAATAGCCGCATGCCGGTACTGGCAGCTAACGCCAATGGCCAAACGCATGAATTCAATAACGAAAGAGAAATTTTGTACAAATTATTTTTCGATATGAAAAAAGATGTAACAGAATTAAAAAGAATGTTTCTGGAAGTTTTGAAAAATCCCGAACTTACCAAGCAAAATCAAAATTTCATTGATGAATTAAAAGATTTAAAAAGCAATGAACATTTGCCACCCAGTATTGTACAACCGGCATTAAATATACCACAACCCTTAATGGTGGACAATGACATCCAGGAACATGAAGAAGTAGAAGAAAGCCTGAATATTGTGGACAAAGAAAGAGAATTGATTGTAAAAGCATTGAAAAAACATAAAGGGAAAAGAAAAGATGCAGCATTGGATTTGGGCATCAGTGAAAGGACTTTGTATAGAAAATTAAAAGAATATAGTATTGAAGATTAAATGAATCAATTCAAAAAAATAGTATCCTTTGCGGTCATTGTTACCATTTGTGCTGCTTCATTTGTTGGCACAAGTAGTTGCCATGTTTACAAATTCAACGAAGCTACAATTCCCGATAGTATCAAAACGGTAAAAATCGATTTTATTGAAAACCATGCCCGGTATATTAATCCTCAATTGAGCCAGCAACTAACCGATCGGTTACGTCAAAAGATTGTTGGCCAAACGAAATTGACACAAACAAATAGTGAAAATTTCGATTGGGAAATCGGCGGCTATATCAGTCAGTATGATTTTAGCACGTCGGCTATTTCCCAGCAACAAGTAACAAATAACCGGCTGACTGTAGGTGTGCACATTACATTGAACGATACAAAATCCGGCAAAAAAACGGATTATGATGTAGCAAGAAGTTTTGAATTTAAAGGCGATTTATCTTTTCAACAAGCGGAGCAGACTTTAGGCGATGAAATTGTGAGAACAATTGCAGATGAAATTTTTAATAAACTTTTTTCTAACTGGTAACCGACCTTATTTTTCGAATATGAATGTTCAAATAGATCAATTAGTAAAAACATTATTAGCCAAAGAAAAACTGGAAGATTGTAGCTTGCAGGAAGTCAAAGATTTTGCTGACAGGCATCCCTATTTTGGGGCTGCTCAATTATTGCTGACCAAAAAAATGCAAATTGAAAAAGCCGATGAATACAATGACCAATTACAAAAAACGATTCTGTTTTTTCATAATCCTTTGTGGGTAAAAAAAATACTGGATGAAACCGGTCATGCTACTGTTCTTGAAAAGAAAAAAGAAGAACCGGTTCCAAAAGATGAAATAGCTGAACCAACAGAATCCGCCGTCACAATCCCGGATATAGAACAGGCACCTGCAGCAGCAAGTGAAGAAACTAAAACTGCAATAAATAAAGAAACATCGGAAGCTGATTCTCTACCTACCGGCAAGCAGGCCGACGAGGCTACAAATCCAGCAGAAGAATTAGTATTCGAGCCCTATCATACTGTCGATTATTTTGCTTCTCAGGGAATCAAAAACCAGGAAGTGGAAAAACCAACCGATAAGTTTGGGCAACAATTGAAAAGTTTTACCGATTGGCTGAAAACCATGAAAAAAATCCCCGGAGGAGAAACTGATAAAGCGAGGGAAACGGAGCCGGATAAAAATGTAGAACAAATGGCCGAACATTCCATTGAAAACCGGGATGTTAATACTATTGCCATGGCCGAAGTGTGGGAAAAGCAGGGCAATTACGAAAAAGCCATTGAAATATACCATAAATTAAGTTTGCTTGAACCCGACAAAAGCCGTTATTTTGCAGCGAAAATTGAAGATTTAAAGAAAATAAAATAAAATGACAACATTATTGATCGTATTGATTGTGATTGCCTCCTTTGTATTGGGTGTAATTGTATTGATACAAAATCCGAAAGGCGGTGGTTTGGCAGGCAATATTGCAGGATTCAGCAGCCAGTTTATGGGCGTAAAACAGACCAATGATGTCTTGGAAAAAGGCACTTGGATTTTTGCCGGCATCATCTGTGCTTTGAGTATGCTTTCCGTATTTTTCATTCCCGGAGGAAGCAGCAATTCCAATATTCCGGACAGGGCTCAGGATGTAAAAGGAGCACCGGTTCCTACTTCATCCAAACCATTACCATCGAATACGTTGCAATTGGACCCGACTACTCTTCCGCAAACAAACCCCGGAACTCCACCTGCTACAACCCCGAATAAATAATAAAAACAAGATAAAATTTACGAAACCCTGCCTTTCGGTCAGGGTTTTTTATTTATATTGAAACACCGGTTTTTGACCGGCACATCGTGAACGATAAAGAATGAAAAAGAAAAAAATATTTGCCATTGCATTTGTGCTGCTCAGCCTGGGCATTTTTCTGGGATATAAATTTCTGGGGCCTGCAACTAAAACACCTAATGGTGAATTTTTTTATATAAAAACCGGTGCATCAGCTGCTGATGTTTCGAATGAATTAGTGGCCAAAAAATATTTGCCCTCAGCCACCTGGTTCAATTTCACAAAAAAAATAATGGGCTATAAAAAAATACAACCCGGCCGTTACAAAATCACAAAAGGTATGAGCCTTTTTAAATTGGTAAAAATGTTGAAAAACGGACGACAGGCAAAAATGAAACTCGTCATTACCAAAATAAGGACCAAAGAAAAGCTGGCAGAAAAACTGGGCAAAATGTTTGAATTTGATTCACTGCAAATGATTCGCTTTTTGAATGACAATCAAAAACTTTCCAACTATCATGTTGATTCCAATTCGGTGATGGCCATCGTAATGCCCTATACATACAACGTTACATGGAATAGTTCGCCGGTACAAATTTTTGAAAAATTCTATACCGCTTACAAAAACTTTTGGACCGAAGAAAGAAAAACAAAAGCAGATAGTTTACACATCAGCCCCATACAAGTATCTACACTTGCATCTATTATTGAAGAAGAAACCAACCGGAAAGATGATAAATATAAAATTGCCAGCACATATTTAAACAGGGTTAAGATAGGCATGAAATTACAAGCCGACCCAACTGTAAAATTCGCATTAAAAGATTTCAGCCTGAAAAGAATTACCGGGCAGTATTTAACGGTTGATTCTAAATTCAATACCTATAAATATGCAGGTATTCCGCCGGGTCCTATTTGTACGCCTTCTCTCGAGTCGATTGATGCGGTTTTGGATGCACCGAAGACAGATTATTTATATTTTGTAGCCAGTCATAATTTTGACGGGAGCAGTATCTTTACTTCCAACTATGCCGACCATCTGAAATATGCCAGGTTGTATCAACAGGAATTAACGAGAAGAATGGATTCTTCAAAAAAAGCCAAAGCCAATCAATAATGGCCTTTCTTAAAAACATTGGACAAAATATTATTGCCAGCACACCCATTCAATTTATACTGGAAAAAAGTAAAAAGACTACCCTTCCCGGTTTTAACGGCATTCCTTTATATGACGTAACTAAATTTTTTATTACACAAGTCAGAACAATCGGCATGACGGAAAGAGCATCAGCCATTTCATTTAATTTTGTCATGGCTATTCCACCGGCTTTAATTTTTCTTTTTACTTTACTGCCTTTCATTCCCATTACACATTTGTTCGAAAATCAATTGTATGGTTTAATCAAAGACATTATTCCCGGCGAAAAAAATAATACCGCCATCATCAGTTTTTTACAGGACTTTATCAATAAACCCAGGAATGGGCTTTTATCCCTGAGTTTTATTTTATCCATCTTTTTTTCTTCCAATGCTTTGATGGGCATTATGCGTTCTTTCAATAAAAACTATATTGGTTTTCGGAAAAGAACGGGTTTACAAATTCGTTCTGTTGCCATAAAAATCACATTAATACTTTTTCTTCTTGTAATAGTTTCTATCTTGTTATTAATCGGAAGAGAGGCTATATTAAAATGGTTGGGTATAGAGAATGAAACCATTCGTTTTATTATTTTAAATGCCCGTTGGCTCATCATTGTATTATTATTTTTTACAACGATTTCTTTGATATATAGAATGGCACCTGCGGTTCATAAAAAATGGAGATTCATCAATCCCGGTTCAATTTTGGCCACTTTCTTAATGCTCATGATGACATTATTATTTTCCTGGTGGGTTAGCCGGTTTGGAACGTACAATCAACTTTATGGATCTATCGGAACAATTTTGATTGTAATGGTAATGATATTTATTAATTCTATTGTCTTGTTGATTGGCTTCGAATTAAATGTCAGTATCAATTCCTTAAAAAGAATAGCGGAAGAGCGGAAAGAAAACTCTCCTGCCGGAAATAAAATCAATAAACAGGCAACCTAATTTCGGCTGCTAATCTCGTTTTTTTATTTGTGATTTTGGCCGGCTCCATTCTTTCAATAATTCATTTTGCCGGATTGGCGAAAGTCCATGTTGGGCATATTGCCCCTTTTTATTTTTCTGGCGAAATACTTCATACAATGCAACTGCACAAGCCACACTTATATTCAAGGATTGAATCATGCCAACCTGCGGAATGATAAAATTGCCATCGGCCAGGCTTCTGATTTCATCGCTAACACCGCTATGTTCATTGCCGAAAACCAATGCGACCGATTGCGTCAGGTCCAGTTCGTATAAACTTTTAGCATCATCGGCGAGGTGTGTTGTTAACACAGTGCCAAATTTATTTCTTAGTTCAGCAAAACATTTTTCTGCATTATCAAACTGGTGAACGGTTAACCATTTGGCAGCACTTGACGAGGATTTGGCGCCCCATTTTTTATGCCTTGGTATTTTCGTGTTCAAAATATAAATATCCTGAATACCGATAGCATCGGCTGTCCGCATCACGGCTGAAATATTATGCGGGTCAAAAACATTTTCCAATACCACCGTTATATCGCCACGCCTTTTGGCTAAAACAGTATTCAAAGTATCGATTCTTTCAGGTGTCATTTTTACTTAAAACATAGAATTAAACAGCAATTTAAGTATATTTATCGTCGCTGAATTTTAAAATCTATACATTTCATTGAACTGATTGCAATGAAAGCTATTCATTCTGAATTCAGCCTGCATTATTTTCTATTTGTCAAACAATTAAAATAAAATAATAAAAATGAAATACAACCCGGTTCAAAATTTTATCAATGGACAATTTGTAAATGCCAAATCAAAAAATACATTAGCTGTTATTTCACCGGTTGACGGCCATTCGCTTTCAACCGTGCCGCTGAGCAATGCCGACGATTTGAATGATGCGGTACAAGCTGCGCAAAAAGCATTTCCTGCCTGGAGTAGTTTGCCGATTAAAGAAAGAGTACAGGTTTTCTTTCGTTTTAAAACTTTATTAGAAAGAGATTTACAGGAATTGGCTGCACTTTGTACAGAAGAAAATGGGAAGACTATGGCAGAATCAATTGCCGAAATTGAAAAATGCATAGAGTTGACAGAGTTTGCAACTTCATTGCCTCAACTCATCAGTGGCGAAATCCTGGAAGTCAGTAAAGGTGTAGAATGCAGGACTGAACATGCACCGTTGGGCGTCGTTGCTTCTATTGTGCCATTTAATTTTCCGGCTATGGTTCCCAACTGGACTATTCCCAATGCTATTGCACTCGGTAATTGTATGATTCTGAAACCTTCTGAAAAAGTGCCTTTATGCTGTGGCAAAATTGCTGCCTTACTCAAAGAAGCCGGTTTGCCGGATGGCGTTTTTAATATTGTCAATGGCGATGTAGAAATTGTAGAAGCAATTTGTGATCATCCAAAAATTGAAGCCGTTTCATTTGTGGGCTCCACCAAAGTAGCCAAAATCGTTTACAAAAGAGCCACATCAAATTATAAAAGAGCCATTGCCTTGGGCGGCGCTAAAAATCATTTAATGGTTTTGCCCGATGCCATTCCGGATATGACGGCACAAAATGTTGCAGCCAGTATGAGTGGCTGCGCCGGACAACGTTGTATGGCTGCCTCTGCCATGATCGGCGTTGGTAATGTAGATGCCATCATTGATAAAATTTGTAATGAAGCCCGAAAAATAATTCCGGGCGAAAACCTTGGCGCCGTTATTAATAAAGAAGCCAAAGAAAGAATTGAATCTTATATATCGGAAGCTGAAGAAAAAGGTGCTAAAATTTTAGTGGACGGAAGAAATGCAAAAGTAAAAGGAAAAGAAAACGGCACTTATGTTGGCCCCACAGTTATTGATTTCGTAACACCGGATATGCGTGTAGCCAAAGAAGAAATTTTTGGCCCGGTCATTTCTATCATTCGTACCAATACAGTTGACGAAGCCATCAAAATAGAAAATGCAAACCCTTATGGCAATGCCGCTTCTGTATTTACACAAAATGGTGGAATGGCCCGCTACATCATGTCGCATGCCAGTGCCGGTATGTTTGGTGTGAATGTGGGCGTACCTGTTCCAAGAGAACCCTTTTCTTTCGGTGGTTGGAATGAAAGTAAATTTGGCGTTGGCGATATTACCGGAAAAAGCTCCATTGAATTTTGGACAAAACTGAAAAAAAGTACCACCAAGTGGAATCCCGAAGCGGGAATCAATTGGATGAGTTAATAAAAAAACTATGAAACAACTTGTCATTTTATTTTTACTATCAACTTGTTCGGTTGGTTTATTGGCACAAAATCCGGCCTGGAAGAAAACCGTGATTGATGAAAACCTTACCGTTTCATTCCCACATGCAGTAATAGAAAATGACACGACGATTTTAAAAGATGGAGAGAAATATGAATTTAAAACCTTCAACTGCGAAACAGATACTTCCAGTCTGCTGTTAATTATTTCGCCGGGAAAAACTAATATAAAAGTTGATAATGAAGAATCCTGGAGAGAAGCACTTTCAGGGTTGGCTAAAGGCGCATTGAATTCCTTTTCGCAAAATGGCATGTTCTGTATTGCCAACGATACAACGATAGATGAAATTCCTTGCAAAAAATTAAACTGCCAACCACTCGATTATGCCCTTTTCAATAATTATATTTTCCTTGTCAATGATAAAATGTATTCTTTTCAAATCGCTTATCGCAATGGAAGTAAGTCAATAAGTGCTCATGCTGAAATGATTCAATTTTTGAACAGTATTCATTTCAATAAATCTTCTATAAAAGAAAAACAATTTGATTCAAAAGCCGAATCAACAGGATATAAATTCGGCAAATTGCTTTTCCCATTAATACTCTTAGTGGCCATCATCTTAATCCTACTATTTAAATTTAAGAATCAAAAAAAATAATACAATGTCAGTTACAACTAAAATCTCGGAAACCCAGGAAATTGTTCAGCAAAGTCTCGACCATACACTTTTTTCCTGGAGCAAACAAAAAGGCCTGAATCCCATTGCGGTAAAAAACGGTAAAGGTGTTTATTTATATGATTATGACGGTCAACGCATCCTGGATTTCTCATCCGGTTTAATGAATGTCAATATCGGGCATGGCGATCAGCGCATAACCGATGCCGTTGTAAAACAAATGCAAGAAGTCAGTTACGTCACTCCGGGATGTGTGACAAAAGCAAGAAGTGCATTAGGAAAAAAACTGGCCGAAATTTGTCCCGGCAATCTGAACAAAGCATTTTTCACTTTATGTGGTGCTACTTCCATTGAAAATGCCATCAAACTGGCTCGGTTATATACAGGAAGACATAAAATAATGACACGTTACCGCTCGTATCATGGTGCTACTTTAGGCGCCATGTCTGCCGGCGGCGATCCTCGTAAATTACCTATGGATATGCAGCAAGCCCCGAATTTTGTTCATTTCGAAATACCTACTGCTTACCGCTGGGAATATGGCGAAGAAAAACTTTTAGAAGAAGCCATAAGCTCATTGCAAAGAACCATTGCTTATGAAGGGCCTGAATCCATAGCCGCTATTCTGCTCGAAGGAGAATCGGGTTCTTCCGGTTGCCTGCAATATCCCAAAGGGTATTTGAAAGCCGTAAAAAAACTTTGCGACAAACATGGTATTCTTTTTATTGCCGATGAAGTAATGAGTGGTTTTGGCCGTACCGGCAAATGGTTTGGATTTCAAAACCATGATATTATTCCTGATATGATTGCAATGGCAAAAGGATTAACCTGTGGTTATATTCCTTTTGGCTGCTTGATGGTCAACGATACTATTGCAGCAAAATTTGATGACACGATGTTGGCACTTGGTTTAACGTATTCTGCGCATCCTGTTGGTTGTGCTGCAGCATTGGCCACATTAAAAATATATGAAGACGACCATTTAATTGACAACTGTGTAGCCATGAGTCAATATATGAACCAACAAGTTGAAAAATTAAAAAGCAAACATGCCAGTATTGGAGAATTCAGAAATACAGGGCTTCTCGGATGCATCGAAATCGTAAAAAGCAAAAAAACAAAAGAACCCATGGCGCCTTTCAATGCATCAGCGTCAGAAATGAAAGTGATGTCGCAGGTGGCCACCAAACTCAAAGAATTGGGCTTATACACTTTTGTCAGATGGAGCTATATCTTTATTGCACCTCCTTTAATCATTACAAAAGAACAAATTGATGAAGGCCTTAACATCATAAGTGAAGCCATTGCAATAGCCGATGAGTTCACTATTTAATTAAACCCAAAACTTTGTTTTACATGAACGAAGAAATCGTTGAACTTAAAGAAGACGTTTCGCATTCACCTTTGTACAATGATGATTTGGCACCGGTACCCATCGCCAAACGCAGTTGGAACAAATGGCATATTGCGGCAATTTGGGTGGGTATGGCGGTCTGTATTCCTACTTATATGCTGGCCAGTAGTTTAATCGACCAGGGCATGAATTGGTGGCAGGCATTGTTGACAATTTTATTGGGCAACCTGATTGTATTAGTTCCCATGATTTTAAATGCACATGTCGGCACAAAATACGGCGTGCCGCTTCCTGTTTTTTTACGGTTAAGCTTTGGCGTTAGAGGTTCGGTTATTGCCTCCTTATTACGTGGGTTGGTAGCTTGTGGATGGTTTGGTATTCAAACCTGGATTGGTGGCGCTGCTATCTATCAGTTATTGTTATTGATTGTTCCGGATTGGGCTAATTCTTTATGGTTGGGTTCGTTTATTGGGTTAAACGTTGCCCAGGCAGGATGCTTTCTTTTCTTTTGGTTTATCAATATTTGGATTGTTTATAAAGGCATCAATTCAATAAAATTATTGGAAACCTGGTCGGCACCCTTTCTCTTACTCATTGGATTTTGCCTGTTAATATGGGCTTGGGTAAAAGTGGGTTCTTTGCAGGAGATACTTGCTGCTTCTTATACTTTATCGGGCAGTAAGGACGTAGATTTTTGGAAAATATTTTTCCCAGGACTAACTGCCATGGTTGGATTCTGGGCTACTCTTTCACTCAATATTCCGGATTTTACCCGCTATGCTCATTCTCAAAAAGACCAGGCCTGGGGCCAAATAATCGGCTTGCCCACAACAATGGTTTTTTATTCTTTCATTGGCATTGCCGTTACCAGTGCTACAGTGCTCATTTACGGACAAGCCATTTGGGATCCTGTTACTTTACTCGGCAAATTTGACAATCCAGCCGTGATTGCCATTTCAATGTTGGGATTAACAATCGCTACACTTTCTACAAATATTGCTGCTAATGTAGTGGCACCTGCCAATAGTTTTGCCAACATCGCACCCAAAAAAATCAGTTTCAAAATGGGTGGCTACCTAACCGGCATTATTGGTATCATTATTTTTCCCTGGAAATTAATCGCTGACCCACAAGGATATATTTTTCGCTGGCTGCTCGCCTATTCCGCTTTGCTGGGTTCATTGGCTGGCATTATGATTTGCGATTATTATTTAATCAGAAAAACCAATATTGACCTCGCTGCATTATTTAATCCGAAAGGCATTTACAAAGGATGGAATCCGCCTGCATGGATAGCTTTTACGATAAGTATATTACCTGTTATTCCCGGATTTCTCGTTGCCGTAGGTGTTTGTTCAGCCGAAACATTCAGTCCATTTCTCATTGATTTGTACTCTTATGCATGGTTTGTAACTTTTATCGTATCTTTTTTACTCTATTGGATCATTAAACAAAAAAAATAATCATGTCATCTATTTTAATAAAAAACGGAAGAATTATTACTGCCGACAGTGACCAACACGCAGATATTTATATCGAAAACGAAACCATCAAAACAATCGGGATAAATATTGCTGATAAAGCCGATAAAGAAATTGATGCAAAAGGCATGTTTGTTTTTCCAGGTGGTATTGATCCGCATGTGCATCTCGAAATGCCATTCATGGGCACTTCCAGTAGCGATACCTATGAAACCGGTACAAGGGCTGCTTTATTTGGCGGCACCACCATGGTTATCGATTTTGTTTTACAAAAACAAGGAAAAACATTATACGATGCATTGAAGGAATGGAAAGGCAGAAGTGATAATAATTGTGTTGGCGATTATAGTTTCCACATGGCCGTAACCGATTTCAATGAGGTTACAAAAAATGAAATTAAAGATATGATTGAAAAAGAAGGCATCGTATCTTTTAAAACTTTTATGGCGTATAAAGGCGCATTAATGGTTGATGACAGGCAAATGATTGGCTTGATGAACGAAGTAAAAAAACATGGCGGCTTGATTAATGTGCATGCTACTAACGGCGATATGATTGACTTCCTGATTGATAAATTTCATAAGGAAGGGAAAATGTCGCCTTTGTTCCATTATCTTTCTCAACCTGAAGTAACGGAAGCTGAGGCAAGTGGCCGTTTTGCTGATATGATAAATTATACCGGTTGTCCGGGCTATATTGTTCACCTGACCTGCGAAGGAGCTTTGAATGCCGTTAGAAATGCTACTCGCCGCAATCAAAATTTATTTGTTGAAACCTGTATTCAATATTTATTATTAGATGCTTCTTTATATGGAAATGAAAAGTCCGGCGATTTTGAAGGCGCCAAATGGGTCATGAGTCCACCACTCAGGGAAAAGAAAGACCAGGCCACTTTATGGGCCGGCATCAACCAGGGACTTGTCAATGTGGTAGCTACAGATCATTGTCCTTTTACCTGGGAACAAAAACTTTTAGGAAAAAATGATTTTGCCAAAATTCCAAATGGACATCCTGCCATTGAACATAGGTTAGAGTTATTATTTAGTGAAGGCGTTAATAAAGGAAAAATCACTATTCATAAATTTGTAGAAGTGGCTTGCACCAATCCGGCCAAAATTTTCGGTATGTTTCCCCGGAAAGGAACCATCGCCGTAGGTGCCGATGCAGATATTTTAATTTTTGACCCAAATGAAAAACATAAACTTTCTGCAAAAACACATCACATGAATGTCGATTACAGTGCTTATGAAGGATGGGAAATCACCGGTAAAGTAAAAACAGTTCTTTTAAGAGGAAAAGTTGCCATTGAAAATAACCATTGTCAAATAGACAAAGGATTTGGTAAATTTATTAAACGAAATAAAGTGACGCAAACAATTTAGCAGTATGTATGTGA
>JAGQWM010000058.1 GCA_020437365.1 Chitinophagaceae bacterium
TCTTTCCGTCTTCATTTCTTCCCGGCAACATATATTCAGCCGATAAGTCGGAGAGGCGGTAAGTTTTTTTTCTTTCCGTCTTCGTTTCTTCCCGGCGAGTAATTTATGCCATTTTATGGCCAATTAAAGCCAAATATTACCATTTATACCAATTTTTCTGCCAAAAGTAACAGAGTTTCGATTGTATCGTCCCATACAAAACCAATTTGTTGCCGATTATCCTCAATTATTACCGTCTATTATAAAACAATGTACTATGTAATGAATAGTACCTACGTTTGTCCTGTAATTGATGAGATAAAGTAGAATAATTAAAAAATTAAAAAATGAGAAAGAAATTAATGTTTTTGGTATGTATTTGCATTGTAGGACAAATACCATTACTGGCACAAACCGGAAAAGGAAATATAAACGGGAAAGTAATAGACGGTGATACAAAAACAGTAACAGCAGCTACCATTACTTTATTAAAGGCAAAAGATTCTTCAGTTGTGAAATTAAGTGTAGCCAACCAGGCCGGTGAATATACATTTGAACAAGTGGATTTTGGAAAATACCTCGTTGCTATTTCCGCAGCCGGCCACGAAAAAGGATATTCCGATATTTTGTCTTTGAATGCGGCACATCCTAACGTTGTGGTACAAACGATAAAACTGGAACCGCTTGTTAAGTCATTAACATCTGTAGTGGTAAGTACACAACGGCCGTTAATAGAACAAAAGATTGACAGAATGGTAGTGAATGTGTCAGCCGATGTAACCAATGCGGGCAATTCGGCACTGGAAGTGTTAGAGAAATCCCCCGGCGTGTCGGTAGATAAAGATGGTAATATCAGCCTGAAAGGTAAAAAAGGCGTTCAGATTTATATTGACGGAAGGCCCAGTTATTTAAGTGGAGCCGATTTAGCCAGTTATCTTCAAAATTTGCGTAGCGAACAATTGAGTAAAATAGAAATTATGACCAACCCGCCGGCAAAATATGATGCGGCCGGTAATAGCGGTATCATTAATATCAAAACAAAAAAAACTAAACAGGTTGGATATATGGCAAGCCTTTCTTCTACTTATGTGCAAGGAAAATATGCCAGGTTTTACGAATCACTTAATTTGAACTACCGGAATAAAAAAGTAAACCTGTTTGCCAACATAGGCTATAATAATGAGAACAGTTATCACACCTTATATATACAAAGAAAGTTTTTAGAACCAACTACAAAAAATGTTCGTTCTTTATTTGATCAGCAAACAAGATTGCGTAGTGCAGAACAATCTTTATCTGCTAAATTGGGTTTGGATTATTCAATATCTAAAAACACAACATTGGGTTTTGTCGTTACAGGTTTTCGTAATCCTGAAACTTTCGGCAGTTTCAGTGATGTATTCATTGCTGACCCGAATGAGGTATTACAAAGCCGCACCATTGCTCAATCGGACAATGATAAAACCTGGAAAAATTATACAACGAATCTCAACTTCCGACATGTATTTGATTCTGCAGGAACAGAAATCACAGCTGATTTCGATTACCTGAAATATAACAGCCGTTATGATCAAAGTTTAATCAATACGTATTATGATGCACAAGGCAATCCCAACATGATACCCGATACGCTTTTAGGGATGTTGCCCCGTGATATTACCATTAAAACCGGAAGAATTGATTTTACCCGTCCATTGAAAAATGGCGCCAAATTTGAAGCGGGATTGAAAACAAGTTTTGTAAAAACAGACAATAATGCAATTTATGATAGCTTGATTGGTGGAATGAAAACCAGGGACTTTGGCCGCAGCAATCATTTCATTTATGACGAAAATATCAATGCGGCGTATGTCAATTATAGCCGTCCTTTGGGCAAGAAGTTTTTTGCACAACTTGGATTAAGATTAGAACATACAAACGCCAAAGGATTTAGTGAAGGATATAGTTATCGTTCCAGTGATGATAGTTTTTATCCTTCTGATACCAGTTTCAACAGGAATTATGTCCAATTATTTCCGACAGTATTTTTCCAATTCAAGCCCAATGATAAAAATACATTTGGTATTAATTACGGCAAAAGAATTAACCGGCCCGATTATGAAGATATGAACCCGTTTCTGTTATTTCTCGACCGCTATACTTTTGAGCAGGGTAACCCAAATTTACGTCCACAGTTTTCGCATAATATAGAATTGAGTCATACGTACAAAGGGTTTTTGACAACTACTTTAAATTATACACAAACGACAGACATCATCAATGAAGTATTGGAACAAAATATTGATAAGAACGAAACCTTTATTAAAAAATACAATATTGCGAAGCAAAGACAGGTAGGCATTGCTGTTAGTGCGGGTCATAAAATTACAAAATGGTGGAATGGCAATGTTTATGCAAATGTTTATTACGATCAGTTCGAAGGCATCATCAACAATGATTATGTAAAAAAGACATCAGTCACCGGCCAGTTTAATATTTCTAATCAGTTTGATTTTGGAAAAAACTGGAATGCTGAGCTCGGTGGTTTTTACAGGACAAGAGCATTGGAAGGCGTATTCAATATCAGTGGATTTGCCATGATGAATATGGGTGTCAGCAAACAAATTTTGAAAGGAAAAGCTTTATTGAAATTTAATGTACGTGACGTTTTATATTCTCAAAAAATAAAAGGGCATATTCAATACAGCGATATTGATGTACGTTTCCATCAGGAAAGAGATACGAGAAGATTTTCAATAGGATTTACTTACAGGTTGAACAAAGGCAAAACCAGCAAACAAAAAAGAAGAACTACCGGCGCCGAAGACGAACAAAGCAGGGTAGGCGTAGGCAATTAATCAAAACCATGTCGAAACTGTTCAAGAGAAGTTCTGCTCACAAGGCAGGACTTTTTTATATTTGCAACAGACCAAAAATTTTTGCTATGCCATCATTTGATATTGTCAGTAAAGTGGATGTCCAGTCCTTGGACAACGCAGTAAATATTGTTACAAAAGAAATCACGAACCGGTTCGATTTTAAAGGTTCGCATGTTGTCATTGATCTCGATAAAAAAGATTTCTTACTCAAATTAGAAACAGACGATGAAATGAAAATGCGGCAAGTGATTGATGTTTTAATCAGCCGGGCACATAAGCAAGGCATTTCGCCGGAAGCATTTGATACATCCAAAGAAGGTTCGCAAATTGGTAAACATTGGAAAAAAAATATTTCGGTTCGCAATGGATTGGATCAGGATATGGCTAAAAAAATAGTCAAACTCATTAAAGGCTCTAACCTGAAAGTGCAGGCTTCCATCAACGATGATTTGGTTCGGGTAACCGGCAAGAAAAGAGACGATTTACAAAAGGTGATTGAACTGTGCAGAACCGGCGACCTTGGCATTCCATTGCAATATGTGAATATGCGGGATTAAAACCTGCATAACTTCCCTAATTTGTGCATTCTTCGGTGGAAAACGGGTCAATATTATTTGCCTTATTTATTTGGAAAAGGCTAATTACCCAATGTACATTTGATGTACAACTGCATTTAATTATTATTTTAAAATGCAATGAAGAAGCAACAGCAACCCCTCAAAAGGTGAAAATGCTTCGGAAGGCACAGCAACCCGTCAAAAGGTGAAAGGCCTTCAGGAAAAACAGAAGCAAGTCAAACTGTGGAGTTTTTCCGGAAAGCATCAGGTAAGTCAACAAGAAGACGCAAGTCGGAAAGTGAGCTAACTTGGTGCTTTCATATTTTAGGCAGTTTTTTCCCTGAATTTCCCATGCAAATAGATTTGGCAGCAAAAGCTATCAGGATTATCTTTGCAGCCCTTTTATAGCAACCATTATAGCAAGAAAGGAATAAAAAATAAATAATTATCTATACGGAAAAATCTCCGCTGGGCCGTTAAAATGTAAATAAAAGCCTTTCGGACTTTCGTATAGCCTTAAAAATCATAGCATTATGAAAAAAGGAATTCATCCGGAAAATTACCGGTTAGTCGTTTTTAAAGACATGAGTAATGGGCATACATTTTTGAGCCGTTCTACTACTGTCACTACCGAAACAGTACAGTGGGATGATGGCAATGAATATCCGCTCGTAAAACTGGAAATTTCCAATATGTCTCATCCGTTTTTTACCGGTAAAAATATGCTCGTCGATACTGCAGGCCGTATTGATAAATTCAAAAAGAAATACGCAAAAAAGTCTTAATATTATACCGTGAAATCACGCAACGGACTATTGATATAGCACGTTGATGTTTGTTTTTCATGGCTATATTTTTGAACCTCCCGATTCTTCGGGAGGTTCTGTTTTTTTAAGATAATATGTGATATTCTTATGTAATATTAATGATCGGAATGATTAATCAATTTCTTCAACTTCTAATGAATGGAAACGCCAAGGCCTTTTGGCTCCGTTAGGGTCGCTGCACTGCATCCATAATTCTATTGTTCCGGTTTGTTCAGGAGAAAGCACAATGCTTATGGCTTCATTGTTATGATTTGCGCCGGCATGATGCACAAAATCTCTTGTAAAAAAATCAAGGCCGAAGCTATTCCCGTTTCTGGGCGAAACAACTGTTGTTACCAGGTAGCGTTTGCCGGCAGTGGCATGCAAAATGAGTTTTACATAAGTCAATCCGTTACCACAATGGCAATCGACGGTATTATTGCCGGGATGTACATCTCCGTTCAGGAATTCCAGGTAGGCAAGACTGTTTGTATAAGGATGCCTGGCAGTCATGACACCGTTTACCGATGAACTATGCACAGTGAATCTTTGTGCCGGCAAAACAGATACATTTTTGCGTTTTACAATATTTTTTACACTTGGTAGTGTATTTATATTGATGGGTTTAATGTTCGAAAAAAAGGGAACAGGTTTTGGCAAATCTTTATATACCACTTTTAAATTCGTGGTATTGTAAATTGTTTTCTTGTTCACCTGTGTCGGGTTAATTTTTTTGTTGGTTTTTACCTGTGCAGTTGCCAGGTGCGAAAAACCGGCCATACAGCAAAATATGGCCAAACATTTCAGAATAAGGTTTGATGAATTTTTCATAATTTTTTCTTTTAAAGTTAAGAAAATTTGCTGAAGCATTCAGGTTGTTGGTATTCAGGTTTTAATACGCCAAAAAATCATTTATTTTCATTTATTTATTTAATATTCTGTGCATTTTATAGAGCGAATAACTGTACACTTCTTTTCTTATTTTTACTGATATATTTTTATGGATAAAATCATTTTTACAGAAGAATATTGCCAGCCTGAACATTTGCATCCATTCACATTGACGAGGCAAATGCAGGACATACGTGTAGGCATTTTCACCATTCGTGAAAAATGGGAAAGAATGTTGCAGTTGCCTTCTTTCGACAAAAAAGAAAATGATTATAAAGATTTATCCGGTGCACTCAGTTTGGAAGAAGCGGCGCAAAAAGGAACTTGTTTTATGATTCATGGTAATATATTGCCTACGCCAAAAATTATTAAAGCGATTCGCCGATTGAAAGACGGAGAATTTATTGCCACTAAAGAAGGGAATGGCGTTATTTATCGGTTTACAAAAAAACAAATTGTAGATAAACACAAAATAAAAGTAGGCAAGGCGATTACCGTCAAAGAAAAAATTCAAACGATTGAATATCCCTGGCATATTTTTCAATTGAATGATTGGGCTATCCGTCAGGATTTTGCTTGGCTGACAAGAAAAAGAAAATCGCAATCAATTTCAAAAACCAATCGAGTAATAAACCCTTCGCAGGTTTTTATTGAAAAAGGAGCTATTGTAAAATATTGTACAATCAACGCTTCGAATGGACCGGTTTACATTGGTAAAAATGCGATAGTAATGGAAGGTTGTATGATTCGTGGGCCATTTACTTTAGGTACCGGTGCTTGTGTAAAAATGGGCGCCAAAATTTACGGAGCTACCAGCATTGGACCTTATTGTCTCGCCGGTGGCGAAATAAAAAATTCAGTCATCTTCGGTTATTCTAATAAAGCCCACGATGGTTATCTCGGCGATTCTGTGATTGGCGAATGGTGCAATCTTGGTGCCGGTACCAGCAATTCAAATATTAAAAACAATGCGTGTACCGTAAAAATATGGACACCTGACGGTGAAATTGAAGCGGGCATTAAATGTGGTATGTTTATGGGCGATTACAGCCGCATGGCTATCAACACTGCTATCAATACCGGAACGGTAATTGGCGTTTGTGCCAATGTGTTCGGCTCTGGTTTAACACCTAAGTATATTCCTAATTTTTCATGGGGAAGTGAAGGTGTACGCAGTTATGAGTTTCAAAAAGCATTAACAGATATTCAAAACTGGAAAAAATTAAAAAATAAAAAACTGACCCAAACAGAAAAAACAATCTTAGCATTTATTTACAAAAACTATTAACTACGATGAGAAAAAAAATTGCTGCCGCCAACTGGAAAATGAATTGCACTTTGCAGGAAGGAGAAAAATTAATAGATGAAATTTTGAAATCAGGTATTGTTTTGCAAGAACATCAATGCTCAATATTTGCCGTACCGTATCCTTATTTAATAAACGTACAACATCAATTAACCGGCCAAAAAAATTATTTTGTTGCTGCACAAAATTGTCACCAGCAAAAATCCGGTGCCTATACAGGCGAAGTGTCTGCAGCGATGTTGGCGTCTATGCAAATTCCATATTGCATCATCGGGCATAGCGAACGCAGGATGTACAACAATGAAACCAATGCCATTTTAGCTGAAAAAATAAATCTTTGTTACGACAATAACATAACACCTATTTTTTGTTGTGGCGAGTCCTTGGAAACCCGGGAATCCGGTTCGCAAAATGATTTTGTAGCAAAACAAATAACAGCTTCATTATTTCATTTGCCGGTGGAAAAAATAAAAACCATCATCATTGCGTATGAACCTATTTGGGCTATTGGCACCGGAAAAACCGCCAGCACTGAACAGGCACAAGAAATGCATCAGTATATTCGTTCTGTTTTGAGTGACAAATATGGAAAAGCGGTGGCTGATGATATTCCGATTCTCTATGGCGGTAGTGTGAAACCGGATAATGCCAATGAACTTTTCGCTTGTGCTGATGTAGATGGCGGACTTGTAGGTGGTGCTTCTTTAAAAGCCAATGATTTTACCGCAATCATCAAAGCCTTGCCGGGATAACAAAAAACAGTCGCATTAGTTCATTGTTAAATCCACTTTTTCAAAATCATTGATTTTATTGAGTGAAAGGATGGTTTTGGATTTATCGTGGTTGGGATGATACATCATTTTAAATTTGGCTCCCCAAATAATTTCTTCGCTGATATAGGAAGTGCGGCTCACCACTTGTGTCGAAAAAACTTCATCAAACCCTTTGATGAAAATGATGATTTCAATATCAGTATTGGCAATATCTTCTTTGGTAAATCCATCAAGCGGACTATCTTTTGTAATAGGATGCACAATCGTCCAGCTGAGTGCCATGGCATTGATACGATTCATTTCTAAATCAAGCACATAAAATTTATCACGGAGTTGTCCGTTTTCGTTGGTGGTAATGGCCATCGTCACTTTTACTTCCAGTTCAGATAAGTTATTGTTTTTAAAAGGTGCAATCCGAAACATCAAAGCTTTGCCATTTAAATAAGGAGCTATCAAAGCATTTTTGCTGAATTTCAGAAAAGTTTGTGGCCGGGCAAATCGGCCGTAAAATAAACCGGTGGCAATGGCAAAACTCAATAATCCCAGAAAAGCTTCAAAGGTGGAAACCGAATTGGCCAGGAAACCGTTGGGACTAATGCGGCCGTAACCGACCGTTGTGAAAGTTTGTGCACTAAAGAAAAAAACTTCTGTAAAATCTTTAAAAGCAGAGCCCCTGTGTACACCTTCCAAATGTTCAATGCCAATCAAGTAATAAAGCCCCGCAAAAAAAAGATTCAAAACAATGTAAACGCCGAAAATAAACAAGAGGAATTTGCCCAGTTTCATTTCCAGCAAGGTATGGTACCAACTGTAACGGCTTAAAATAGGAGCACCTCTTTTTAACACATTGGCTTTGCCGTTTTTATTCACAAAGCGGCCGCCGGTGTCATTACTATTATTGCTGTAGCCCGAAGCATTTTCACTGCGTAATCTTTTGAGTCGGTTAAAAATTGCCATTGTCAAATATATTTTATTCTCAAGGTTTTGTGCTCTGTGCCGACTGGTTTATTTTTAAGGCCTGATGAGCAGAAAAAAAATATTATGGCTTTGTAGTTGGTATCCATCTAAGTTTGAACCATTTAATGGCGACTTTATACAACGGCATGCCCGGGCCGCAGCCCTGGAAAATGATATTCACGTCATTCATGTTACGTATGATTATCCAAAAGGAGCTGTTTCACCCAAGCAGGAAGTAACTTCTGAAAATGGATTAACGGAGCATATTATTTATTTCAAAAAGAAGAAATCGGCATTATTTACAGTCAAGAATCAATTGAAATGGGCGGCCACTTTCAAAAAAGCCATTCGCAACTATATAGTGAAAAACGGGAAACCGGATTTGGTGCATTTGCATATTCCTGTCAAAGCCGGCTGGCTGGCACTTTGGGTAAAACGAAATTATAAAATACCTTATCTCGTTACTGAACATTGGGGCATTTATAATAATGTATTGGAAGAAAATTTTGAATCTAAAAATCCAATGTTGAAAAGCCTCATCCGCAAAGTATTTCAATCAGCATCCGTATTTATCAGTGTAAGCCATTTTTTAGGTGACATCATCAAACATCGTTTCGGATTGGGACAATATACGGTCATTCCGAATACGGTAGATACGTCTTGTTTTTTTTATACCGCAAAAGAAAAAAAAGGTTTTGAATTTATACATGTGTCCAATATGGTTCCTTTAAAAAATGTGGAAGGCATTTTACAATCTTTTAAAAAGTTAGTGGATCAAGCACCTCAAGTGCGGTTGAAAATTGTTGGTGAAACGAATACGGCTATTCAGGCTTTGGCTGCAAAATTGAATTTTGCAAATGGGCAAGTACAATTTACCGGGGAGATTTCTTATCCTGAAGTCGCCATTGAAATGCAAAAAGCTGATTGTCTTGTTTTATTTAGTACGATTGAAAATGCGCCTTGTGTTATTTCGGAAGCTTTATGCTGTGGCTTGCCGGTTATAGCTACAAGTGTTGGTGGTATTCCTGAATTGGTGTCGGAAGAAAATGGGATTTTAGTGGCATCCAAAGATGAAGCAGCCTTAACATCAGCTATGCAGTTTATGGTGTCATCATCCGAAAAATTTGACAGGGAAAAAATAGCACAACAGGCAACTGTATTGTATAGTTATGCAACAATTGGAAAAGCGTTTGATAAGGAATACGAAAAACTAATTAAAAGTAATACTTAAAATTTTTAACCTTTTAATTCATTCACCAACGCTATATATTCTGTCATCGCCTCTTCTGTAGATTTTCCTTTCAATGCTTCCCATGCACTGAATTTTGCTTTGGCAACAAAATCAAATGCATTGGCCGGTGGATCAATATTTATATCACCAATACTTCCTTGTTTGTATAAGGAATATAATTTTAATAAAGTTTCGTTATCGGGTTTGGCAGGCAATGTTTTACTGTCAGAGGCTGCTTTTTCAAATGCTTCTTTCAATTCCATATTTTTTCTGATTTAATCTGTCCTTGCGCCATCTATAAATACTTTTTGTACTTGGTCGGGGTCTGAAATAGTTTTATAAAATTCGTCACTGTAATCAATCAATTTTTTTCTTACACTTTCATCTAATAGTGTAAAACTGTTTATCAATTGATAGATAGCCTCTTTTTTATCTTTGAAAAGTTGTATGGTTTTATTCAACTCTTCCATCGTACGGGGATAACCGCGGTAAATTCTTTCGGTTACAGGCTGGTCGCCAATAACCGGGCTGGTAGCAGAATAAGGTGCATCTACAAAACCTGAAAAATCAAAATCATAAGGCACTGCAAACGGAAGCGCCGCATCATCTTTTCTTTTAAAGATTAATTCAATATTGTGTCCACGGACTGACCAATCGGTATTGGCGATGAAATATTCAAACATGGCCACTTTATTCATCAGTTCACGGTTAGTCGATTCATCGAAATATGCGATATCATTTTTCTTTTTCTTGCAATCATTCCTGCGAGCCATTTCTGCATCGTCTTCTATCAGAAAAGCATGTTGTGTCAGTGGTTTATTTTTACCACTTTCATCTTCATAAGTTACATTGAGCAAACGGACACGAAAACTTTTGTCTTCTAAGAGATTATAAATTTTATAGCAGAGATATTCACGAAATAATAATTCTTCGTTGCCGGAATTGCGGCCGCAACTAATGACCAGTTTTAATCTTCCCAGGTTCTGCAATGGAGAATTGGGCGTTCTGAAATCTATTTTCATCGGGGGAATCTTACAATAATTTCTACGAAAATGCCCCCGAGCACTGATTTTTACATTCTGGGAAATTTCTTTTTCTCCCGGAAATTTAATACTCACAGTTCCCGGTTGATATACCTTATCTTCTTTTTCTTTGGCCAAAGATTTCAGATCGGTTTTTAATGTCATATCAAGGACAGCATCGTCTGTAAAAAACTTAAGGCTATCGACTTTTGCATTTTGTGCATTGATGATTACCGGGCTCAGCAAGCAGCTGAAAACGAGTAAGAAAATATTCCTTTTCATAACTATGTTTTTAAGGTTTATATTTTAGTCTTTGAATATACGAAGAGTATTGATTACTGCTTCAAATTATTTTTTTAGCACTTCACTTATCACATGGCCTACATTGCCACTCGGCATTTGAATTTTTAACATCGCCGCTACTGTTGGTGCAATATCTGTCATGTAGGTTGTTCGGGTGGTTTGTCCTTTTTTAATGCCTTTACCAAACCATAATAAAGGGATGTGTGCATCATAAGGGTTCCACATTCCGTGTGTCGTTCCGTGTTGGCTATACGCACTGATATATCCCGGATCAAATAAATACGCAATATCGCCACATCTTTTTGGGTAATAACCGTTGTTCAACATTTCACGAATGGTGCTATTCAATGGAACGGTGTTCATGTCCGAATTGGCCATTACCCTGTACATACCGGGTTCTGCTTTTAAATAAGTTATAATCCAATCGATGACTTCCCGGGTATTTATACTTTTTCTATCTAACTCGGCATGATTCAGGAAAATCTGAAAATTGAAAGCAGAAAGTATGATGTCTTTGATATGATATTTTCTATCCAGTTCTTTGTTCATTCTATCTACAACATCCATCATGAAAATTCTGCCTCCGGGCAATTTATTATCACGCAAAAATTCTGGTACATGGGCTGCACCATGATCAGCAGTCAGGAAAACCGTATAATTATTACGGCCGACATAATTGTCAAGAAATTGCAGGAATGAGCCAATATATTTATCTAAACGCAGGTAATCATCTTCACTTTCTACTGAATTGGGCCCGAATGTATGGCCAACATAATCCGGCGAAGAAAAACTGACAGTCAATAAATCAGTATTCTCATCGGCTCCTAATTGTTCGTTCTGAATGGCTGCTTCGGCAAATTGAATGGTCAATTCATTGGCCATTGGTGTGGTGGCTATTTTTGAATAATCATTGCCGGCATATTGTGAAAGATCATAAGGAAAAGAGTTTCCAAACGGTTTGCCTTCATAAGGTTCATCATCGGCCGTACTTTGGTCGTATTTGTCGGCAGCATACAATAATTTCCAACCGTTTTTATAATATTGATCTACCAGGTTTTGGTTGTTAAAATTATTGACCCATTCCGGTAATTGTTTCAGGTAGTAACTGGAACTGATCCAATGTCCGTTTGATTTATCATACCAATAAGCGGCATTGGCACTATGCCCTGCGGGCAAAATAGATGCCCTGTCTTTTAAGGCGATACCAATGACTTTACTTTTAAAATTTGTGGCCAGCCGGAGTTCATCACCAATGGTGGTGGACAACAGATTTTTCGGACTGGCCTGGCCATGATCAGTATTGCTGCCTTTTGTATTGACGGCATCATCTTCTACGCTGGTTACGATGCGCATTTTATTGTAATCCCACCAGCCATTGCCGGTGATGCCATTGATAGCCGGAACAGAACCCGTGTAGATTGAACTATGCCCGCAGGCAGTATAAGTCGGTAAATAGGGTATGAGTGTATTCTCGCATGTAAAGCCATCATCCAACATTCGTTTGAAACCTCCGTCTTTATCGTACAGGTCATAAAAACGGTAAAGGTAATCCCAACGCATTTGGTCCACCACGATGCCAACGACAAGTTTGGGCCTGTCCAATGAAGATTGTGCGGCTACATTCAATGAAATTAAAAGGGCTAAAGCAAATGAAAATATCTTGTTCATGAAAAAAAAGTTTCGACAAATGTAAGGGATTGTAGGGTTGAGCTAGTCAATTGTCCCGTTACTGACGGTTTATGTGAGTGCTTGGATGCATGAAAATTTAATCGCATACTTGAAGACTTTTTACATTTTCCCGATTTTAAAATAGCCAAAATGATATTTTCTTAAAACTTTGAATATATTTATAGCAAATAAAAACCATGAAGAAATATTATATAGTGCTGGCTTTACTTATGCTCGGCATTTTTATCAGTAATTGTAATCCTTCCAAAAAAGCGGCTGCAACTGAAAATCTGAGTTTCAGTGCCGACCTTTCCAGTGTCATTACTACACATTGCTCACCTTGTCATATTCCCGACAAAGGAGGAAATAAGTTGGCTTTGGATAATTATGCCAATGTCAAAACACATATCGACGATATTATACACAGGATAGAATTGGATCCCGGAGTTAGAGGTTTTATGCCATTTAAGAAAAAAGAAAGATTGAGTGATGAAACCATCAACCTGTTCAAGAAATGGCGTGATGGCGGTATGGCAGAATAACTATTGGCCGGTAATCATATCATATATTATTTTATTCCAGTTGGCACGGATAATATATATTTTATACACATCTTTTTCTGAAGGAAGTTCAAGCATGAGCTTGTCTTCAAATCTGGAGATGTATTGATTTTCATTTATTTTTTTCCATTTATAGGACGTTTTAGACAAAATGGTCTGCAAAGTTTTTGCATAACAATTCTGACATGTGTACAGGATAAATTCATTTTGGCATTTCCCGTTTTTATCAAATGAAAAGTTTTTTTCGATACGTTGATTGTCGGCATCTTGCTGTACCACATTCAGGCTACTATCCGTTTCGGCAATGGTGAAAGTGGATGCCGGGTTATAAGATTTTAATTGTTCAATCGTATTTTTAATGGCCTCTTTGGATTCATTGATATGGATTTGGGCATGGCCTAAAAGCGGCAGCGATAGCAGGATGGCGACTATAAATTTTTGCATAATTCTCAATTTGAAATAGGCGAAATTAATGGCTTTCATTGAATGTTTGAAATCCCGAATGGGTATAACCCCCAAATGACGATTTAAGGTTTTTTCAGTTGCATGGTCAACGCCTTGAAACTGGTAAATCGGGAGGCAAGATATTTTTCCTGAACGATAGTTTTTTTTGTTTCCAATAGGCTGCACCCTTATCTTTGCCGTCCGAAAAATGGGAGTTTAGCTCAGTTGGTTTAGAGCATCTGCCTTACAAGCAGAGGGTCGGCGGTTCGACTCCGTCAACTCCCACCAAGCTCCGCCTGAAGCGGGGCTTTTTCATGTCCACAACAATTCTTCAGTGATGGCCAAATCTTACTGCCAATTCGTAAAAGAAAAAGGAAAAGATACCGTTCATCGGCAGTACCACGATGAGGAATATGGCTTTCCTATTGCCGACGACAACCTTTTATTTGCCCGGTTGGTGCTTGAAATTAACCAGGCCGGCCTGAGTTGGGATACGATTCTGAAAAAGAAAGCGAATTTTTTCAAGGCATACAGCGATTTCCATATAGAAAAAGTAGCCCGTTTTTCAGCAAAGAAGAAAGAAAAATTAATGCAGGATGCAGGCATCATTCGTAACCGGCTG
>JAGQWM010000059.1 GCA_020437365.1 Chitinophagaceae bacterium
TAAGAAATTTTTCTAAATTCTTCCCTGGCAAATACGTTAGAAATATGCACTTCCACAACCGGTGCTGTAATAGCGGCTACCGCATCGCCAATGGCTACAGAAGTATGGGTGTATCCGGCAGCATTCAGGATAATACCGTCTATTTCGAACCCGATTCTTTGTATTTCGTTGACCAACTCGCCTTCTACATTACTTTGAAAATAACTGAGTTCAATTTGCGAAAATTTTTGTTGCAGGTAGGATAAATATTCTTCAAATGACTGATGGCCATAGATTTCAGGTTCTCGTTTCCCAAGCAGGTTGAGGTTTGGGCCATTGATGATGGCTAATTTCATAACCCGAATATAAAACAAAAAGAATATTTGATGGGAATGAAGTCAACGGAAGGAAAATAAATTTAATTGTCTTATTTTCTTTCCGGCAAAAAATAGATATACAATCAATTAATTTTTCTTTGTTTTAATCAATTCGATAAACTGGTCGAATAAATAGTGGCTGTCATGTGGGCCGGGCGTTGCTTCAGGATGGTATTGCACAGAAAATGCGGGTTTCCCTTTTACCCTAATGCCTTCTATGGATTGATCATTCAGGTTGATATGCGTAATTTCCAATGCATCGGCTTTTTTCATCGCTTCAGGATCTACACCGAAGCCATGATTTTGTGTTGTTATTTCTGACCGGCCGGTTACTAAATTTTTCACCGGATGATTTAAGCCGCGGTGGCCATGGTGCATTTTAAATGTGGGTATGGCAAAAGCCCTTGCTAAAAGTTGATGCCCAAGGCAAATACCGAATAAAGGCTTGTCCTCCTGTAATATTTCTTTTAATGTATCCACCGCATAATTCATGGGTGCCGGATCGCCGGGGCCGTTTGAAATAAAATATCCATCCGGATTGAATGCTTTTACTGTAGCCAACGGTGTTTTTGCCGGAAAAACTTTTACATAAGCTCCTCTTTCTACCAGGCAGTTTACAATATTTCTTTTAATACCATAATCCATGACCGCTATCCTGATAGCTCCATTTTCATCACCCAAGGTATAAGCATCTTTCGTACTCACTTTCGATGCCAATTCCAATCCATCCATATTGGGTACTTTGGCCAATTGCTTTTCTAAAGTTGATATGTCCGTCGTTTCGGAGGAAATAATACAGTTCATGGCTCCTTTGGTGCGAATATGTTCTACCAAAGCACGGGTGTCCACACCTTCTATGGCAACCACTTTATTTTCTTTCAGGTAATCGTTCAGGGAACCTTTGGCCATGCGTCTTGAATACTGGTCTTCTAAATTGCGGCCAATCAGTCCATTAATTTTTACACTATCGCTTTCTACGTCAGCTTCTTTGACGCCATAATTGCCGATATGGGCGGCATTCATAATGAGAACTTGTCCAAAATAACTGGGGTCAGTAAAAACTTCCTGGTAGCCGGTCATACCGGTATTGAAACAAATTTCGCCGGTAGTGGTACCAATGGCACCAAAGGCTTTTCCACGGGCAATGGTTCCATCGGCTAAAAGCAGAATGGCAGGAATAGAAGAATCAGGCATTTTTAGAATAATTATGTGTGTGAGATAAAAACAAATTGCGCAAATGTAAGAACAAAGTAATTTTCTGACAGGTAATTTTCTCCATCAGTTATGCACAATAAAAAATGTCCTCCGAAACGAAGGACATTACTATCTTTTTTTAATGAAAATACTATTCAGCTTTTGCTTCATCAGCAGCCGGTGCTTCATCGGCCGGTTTGGCTTCTTCTGCTTTTGTCTCAGCTACTTCTTCAGTAGATTCAGCAACAGGAGCTTCTGCTTTTTTCTTACCGGCACGGCGGGTTCTCTTCGCAGCTTTTTTCTCTTCACCAATTCCTTTACCATAGATTTCATTGAAATCCACCAACTCGATCATAGCCAGTTCAGCATCATCACCCGGCCGTGAAGCCAGTTTGATAATGCGGGTATATCCACCCGGACGGCCACCCACTTTTCCGGCAACTACATCAAACAATTCCGTAACCGCTGCTTTGTCTTGTAAATAACTGAACACGACCCTACGTTGGTGTGTCGTATTCTCTTTTCCTTTTGTAATCAATGGCTCAATGTAGGTGCGCAAAGCTTTCGCCTTGGCAGTAGTTGTTACGATGCTTTTATGCTGTATCAACTGATTAGCCAAATTGCTCAATAAAGCAGCCCTGTGTGCTTTTTTTCTTCCGAGATGATTGATTTTTTTTCCGTGACGCATGACTTTTAGTTTTTTGACATTGCACCGTGTCAGGATTTGCAATGTTCGCTACTAATAGTAGCATTGATTAAATGTATGATTCCGTTCTTTTTATTTTTAAAACTCGCTTGGATCGATACCCAGTTTGATGAGGTCCATTCCAAAGTGCAATCCTCTTTCTGTCAATACCTGTTCGATTTCTGATAATGATTTCTGTCCGAAATTCCGGAATTTCATCAAATCTTCCTGTTCGTATTGTACCAATTCACTCAGTGAATTAATTTTGGCAGCTTTCAAACAGTTGAAGGCACGAACAGACAAATCGAGGTCTTCCAATGGCGTCTTCAATACTTTACGCAATTGTAAAGTTTGTTCATCCACCATATCTTCTTTCTTCTCTTCTTTATTATCAAAAGTGATGTTTTCGTCGGTAATAATCATCAAATGCTGAATCAAAATACGAGAAGCTTGTTTTACGGCTTCTTCCGGATGGATGGTGCCATCGGTAACCACTTCCATGATCAATTTTTCGAAATCCGTTCTTTGTTCTACACGGGTATTCTCGATTGTATATTTTACATTTTTGATGGGTGTAAAAATGGCATCGATAGGAATATAACCAATCGGTGCATCTTCCACTTTATTCTCTTCGGCAGGCACATATCCACGGCCTTTGCCTATAGTCAATTCTATATCCATGCCGGCAGAAGAATCTAATGTACAAATAATTAAATCGGGATTCATAATTTCGAAAGAGTGAGTATTCTCACCCAACATACCCGCTGTAAATTCTGTTTTGTTTTTGATAGAAAGAGAAATTTTTTCGTTGGCGACATCATGATCTACAATCTTCTTAAAACGAATTTGTTTCAGGTTCAATAATATCTCCACTACATCTTCACTGATGCCCTTCATTGTTGCAAACTCATGTTCTACGCCTTCAATTTTAACACCGATAATGGCATGCCCTTCCAATGAACTTAATAATACACGACGCAGTGCATTGCCGATGGTAACACCATAACCCGGCTCCAAAGGACGAAATTCAAACTGGGCTTCAAAATCAGTTGCTTTTTGCAGGATGATTTTATCAGGCTGCTGAAAATTTAATATTGCCATATTATTATTTTAGAATTTTTGAATGATGATTGTTGATAGCGCAATACATTATTGGCTATTTACAATACAAATGATTATTTAGAATACAATTCGACGATTAACTGTTCTTTGATATTTTCTGGAACACTTTCTCTTTCAGGATACGTAATAAAAGTGCCTTTCATTTCAGTTTCATTCCAATCTAACCAGTTGAATTTCGGATTTTTGGTGCCTACCATACTTGTAATCGAAGGCCTGTTTTTACTGGCTTCTTTTATAGTAATGACATCACCGGCTTTCATTTGATAAGAAGGAATATTGACTACGTCACCATTGACTTCAATATGTTTGTGACTAATCAACTGACGAGCGGCCGGTCGGCTGGGAGCTATACCCAAACGATAGACTGTATTATCGAGCCTGGCTTCGCAGAGTTTAATCAGGTTTTCACCTGTAACACCTCCACGACGAGACGCTTCTTCAAAAGTTTTGCGGAATTGTTTTTCTAAAATACCATAGGTGTACTTCGCTTTTTGTTTTTCGCGAAGCTGTAAAGCATATTCACCAAGTGATTTACGCTTCTTTTTGTCACCGTGCATCCCTGGAGGGTTGCTGTTTTTGTCCATCCATTTGCCATTGCCGAGAATCGGCTCTCCAAATCGACGAGAAATTTTGGTCTTTGGACCTTTGTACCTAGCCATAGTTTTTATTCATTTACGCTTTTTTGAAACGGTGCTTTGATCAGTAAAAGCGTTAAAAAATTAATCAGGCACCCTTTATTAAAATGAAACTATTCAATCTATATTTTGCTCAGTCTTGCGTCCTTACTATTGTAATGAATAAGAACTCATCGACAGAGACTAACTTATACTCTTCTTTTCTTCGGCGGACGGCAACCATTATGTGGCAATGGTGTTACGTCTTTAATCATAACCACTTCGATACCGTTTTGTGTCAATGAGCGAATAGCTCCTTCACGGCCCGAACCGGGTCCTTTTACATATACATCTACTCTTTTCAATCCTGCATCGGCAGCTGTTTTAGCTGCATCGGCAGCGGCCATTTGAGCAGCATACGGTGTGTTCTTTTTCGAACCACGGAATCCCATTTTACCGGCACTGCTCCATGAAATAACCTGTCCGGTTTTATTGGTCAGGCTGATAATAATGTTGTTGAATGTCGCAGAGATGTGGGCATCTCCATAAGCTTCTACTTTGACGACTCTTTTTCTTGCGGCGGCTTTTGCGCTTACTGCTTGTTGTGATTTTGCCATGTTTGTACTGAGGTAATCTTTATATTTTTAAAATAAAATCTTTCCAAAATTTTCAGAAAGACCTGTATCCATCCTCCACTGCACCGGGCTTCTGTAATGGATACAATTCATCAATGGTGCAAATTATTTCTTCGCTACTTTTTTCTTACCGGCAACTGTTTTTCTCTTTCCTTTTCTTGTACGGCTATTCGTTTTGGTTCTTTGTCCACGTAGCGGCAAGCCCTTACGATGACGCAAGCCACGATAACAGGCAATGTCCAGTAAACGTTTGATGCTGGTTTGCACTTCAGAACGTAACTGACCTTCTACTTTTAATTCTTCTGTAATGGTATTCCGAATGGCAGTCAATTCATCATCGTTCCACTCTTCTACTTTCTTATTTCTGTCAATTTTGTTTTTATCCAGAATATACTTGGCAGTGGAAGGCCCAATCCCATAGATATAGGTCAATCCAATTTCGCCTCTTTTATTTTTGGGTAAATCAACACCGGCAATACGAGCCATAATTTATTTTTATTTAAAAATTGTTAGGGTTTAAATTAGTTTATCCTTGCCTTTGTTTGAAACGAGGATTTTTTTTGTTGATGACATATAGTTTGCCTTTCCGACGCACTATTTTGCAATCGACACTACGTTTTTTTATGGATGCTCTTACTTTCATTTTAAATCGCTTTTAGCTTATTTATACCTGAAATTTATTCTTCCTCTTGTTAAATCATACGGCGACAATTCCACACCTACTTTATCACCCGGCAGAATGCGGATATAATGCATTCTCATTTTTCCGGAAATAGTGGCCAATATTTCATGTCCGTTTTCCAGCTTTACTCTGAACATGGCATTGGATAATGCTTCAATAATTGTTCCGTCCTGTTTTATAAGTGGTTGTTTCGACATATTTTTATGAGACCCCGATCTCTACCAAATTTTTTCAAAATCATGATAGGTTTCGCTCCGGGCGGGCAAAGGTAGGATTATCATGCTAAAAAAAGAAAAAACAACTCTACTATTTGGTAGAATTTGTGGAAAACTGTCCCTCTAAGGTTGAAATTCGGCTAAATCCTTGTAAATCAGGGAAGTTCGAGGTGGATTTTGGTCATGTCATAGTAGAGATTCTGTAATTCATGTACACCGAGCGGAAATCCAAAATGGCGCCGGTCTTCCCGCCACCACATTTCGATGTTGGTGAAATCATCTTTTTTAGGTGTCACCAGGCGAAAGGAATCCTTTTTATATTTTACAGCTCCGTCATTTTCTTCTTTGGTAAATCCAAATTTCATCAGTTGTGTTTCATCTAAAGGAACAGCCGTCATTTCTTCCGGTGTGTACCAAAATTCCTGTACACCATTGTTGACAAATGCTTTGTTTTCTTCATGGCTTATTTTAACAACAGTTCCTTCCCGCATAATTCCTTCATCATTGACCATGATTAAATCGCCTGATTTTAAGTGTCCAATCTTTAGCATAAATTTTATTTTAATAACTCAATATAATTAATAATCAAAAATCATCAAAGAAGTTTTCTGGGTAGCAATAACCAAAGGTAAATTTACAGCAAAGTAAATCCTTCGATAAACTTCGTATTGAAGTTGCCGCTTCTGAATCTTTCATCCTGCATTAATTGCAAATGAAATGGAATCGTCGTTTTGATACCTTCAATTACAAATTCACTCAAGGCTCTGTACATGGTTTGAATAGCTTCCTGGCGGGTTTGTGCCACCGTAATTAATTTGGCAATCATAGAATCATAATAAGGGGGAATAACATAGCCGGCATATACATGACTATCGATGCGTACACCATGTCCGCCGGGTTGGTTCAGTGAAGTAATTCTTCCCGGAGAAGGACGAAAATCATTATAAGGATCTTCGGCATTGATTCGACATTCTATTGCATGATTATTGGGTAAGTAATCGGCGCCGGAAATTTTTTCGCCCATGGCGATTTTAATTTGCTCTTTGATTAAGTCATAGTTGATGACTTCTTCTGTTACACAATGTTCCACCTGGATTCTTGTATTCATTTCCATGAAATAAAAATTCCGGTGTTTATCCACTAAAAATTCTACCGTTCCTACACTTTCATAATTGATAGCCGATGCGGCTTTTTTAGCTGCCTCACCCATTTTGTAACGAAGTTCGTCTGTCATGAATGGAGAAGGTGATTCCTCTACTAATTTTTGATGGCGCCGCTGAATGGAGCAATCTCTTTCGCTGAGATGGCAAACCGTACCAAACTGGTCGCCGGCAATTTGTATTTCAATATGGCGGGGTTCTTCCACAAATTTTTCCATATAAATACCATCATTCTTAAAGGAAGCGGCTGCTTCAGCTTTGGCCGTGTTGTAAGCTTTTTCCAAATCTTTCTCTTCAAAAACAATACGCATTCCTTTACCACCACCGCCGGCTGTCGCTTTCAGGATGATAGGATAACCCATTTCTTTGGCGAGGCCTTTGGCTTCATCTAAACTTTCCAATAACCCTTCGCCACCGGGAACTACAGGTACACCGGCTTTTATCATCGTTTCTTTGGCAGTTATTTTATCGCCCATTGAATTGATCATATTGGGCTTGGGGCCAATAAATTTAATACCATGGTCTTCGCAGATTTGGGCAAACTTGGCATTCTCGGCCAGGAAACCATAACCCGGATGTATAGCATCGGCATTGGTAATTTCGGCAGCCGCCATGATATGCGCAACGTTCAGGTATGAATCAAAACTTTGTGGTTTACCAATACAAACGGCTTCATCGGCAAATTTTACATGAAGACTATCTCTATCCGCAGTGGAATACACCGCTACGGTATGTATGCCCATTTCCCTACAAGTACGAATAACTCTTAAGGCAATTTCCCCACGATTGGCAATCAGAACTTTTTTAAACATAAGTCAATTAAAATGGTAAAAAAATAAATCCGGCTACAATGAAAACAAATGATTGCTTTTTATTGATTAGGCCGGTTCTACTAAAAATAAAGGTTGGTCATATTCTACTGGCGATGAATCCTCGACCAATACTTTTACAATTTTTCCTTTTACTTCACTTTCTATTTCATTGAATAGCTTCATGGCTTCGATAATACAAACAACGGAACCGGGCGTTATGTCAGAACCTACATCTACTAAATTGGGTTTATCCGGTGCCGATTTTCTATAGAATGTACCAATCATCGGGCTTTTGATGGTGATAGTATTGGCAGGAGTTTCTTCTTTTTGTGCTTTTGGTTTTTCTGCTGCCGGCGGAGCCGCTACAGGTATCGGTGCAGGTGCTGCTGCTACAGGTACTGGTGCAGGCGGTGCTACTACTTGTGTTACTTTCTGCCCTTTTTGTTTGATTAAAATTTTAAAATCTTTTTGTTCAATTGATAATTCTCCAATGTTTGATTTGTTGACCATTTTAATCAACTCTTGTATTTGTTTGTAATCCATATTTTTAATTTTTTAAAGAAAGTATGGTGGTTAATCCAAGTCTAAGGTAATGAATTAGAAATGAGAAATTTGAGGAATTTTTGCTGAAATCCTTCAAAAAAGACAAATTTCTACTCAAAATTGGACAAATTGGTTAAAAAATCCGGTAATCTAAGAATAAAATATAAATCAGGATTTGGCTCTTTCCACATATTCGCCGGTCTTGGTATTGATGCGGATGAGTTCTCCTTCATTGATAAATAAAGGCACACCAATACTGGCACCTGTTTCCAAAGTAGCAGGTTTTAAAGTTCGTGTGGCAGTATCTCCTTTCAATCCCGGCTCGGTATAAGTTACCTGCAATTCTATTTTATCGGGTAATTCGGCACCCAACACTTCATCCGTTTCTGTATTGATTAAAATGCCGACTTCGCCACCTTCTTTTAAATATTGCGGTGCATCAATCACATTTTCCTGCAGAGTCATTTGTTCAAAAGTGGTGTTATCCATAAAACTATAACCTGTATCGTCTTTATACAGGAACTGATAGTTTCTTTTTTCTACCCGTACCGGGAAAATGGTATCGCCGGAATTCCAGGTTTTTTCAATTGTTTTATTACTGTCCACGCCTTTGAGTTTGGCCCAGACTTTTGCGGCAGCTCTTGCGGTTTTGTTTTCTCCAAATTCTACCACCGTGTACAAGCCGCCATCCAGATTGATTATCATGCCGCGACTGATGTCAGAAGTATTTGCCATTATTTATTTTTTAAGGTTGCAAAGATAAGGCGGCAGCCTATTTAATCCATAGGAAAAATTTATTCGGACATGAGTGAAAAACAACTTGTAACAAAAATTTTGCGTCAGCAAATTATGTATTCAGGAATTTGCCATTAATTTTGATAGTATGAAACGTTTAATATTCCTTTTTAGCTTTATTGGTTTTTCTATTCTAAGCCAAGCGCAAACCGATGCCGATATTTCTCCTTCGCAGCGATTTAAATTATTTCCACAAGCCAAATTATTACTGGCCGATAGTGTTCATTTTTTTACAAAATCAGATTTGAAAAAAAACAAACCGGTGATGATGATTGTGTTTAATCCGGATTGTGGGCATTGCCAACATGAAACGGAAGCTTTATTGAAAGTCATTGATAAATTTAAAGGCATTCAAATTATCATGGCAACGATGGCTCCATTATATGAAATGAATCAATTTGTCAAAGATTATAAATTGGATCAATATAAAAACATTACGGTAGCCAAGGACGTTAGTTATTATTTACCGACTTATTATAAAATATACAATTTGCCATTCCTGGCGTTTTATGATAAGAAATTTAATCTTATCTCCGACTTTAGCGGCACCATGCCTATGGCAGATGTTTTGAAAGTGTTTGGCAGATAATCATCATGGGGAAAAAACGATTCCTTTACCTTTGCGGCATAATTGTTATCTCACTTCAAAAAATATACACATGAAAATTACTGTAGTAGGTGTAGGAGCTGTTGGTGCTACCTGTGCCGATAATATTGCCCGTAAAGAATTGGCAACTGAATTAGTTTTATTAGACATTAAAGAAGGATTGGCCGAAGGAAAAGCGCAGGATATGATGCAAACAGCTGCTTTACTAGGTTTTGATACCAGGATTTCGGGCTCCACAAATGATTATTCCAAAACAGCCGGTAGCAGTGTTGTTGTAATTACGTCGGGTATTCCCCGTAAGCCGGGCATGAGCCGGGAAGAATTGATTGGTACCAACGCTGGTATTGTAAAAAATGTAAGTACTAATATTCTCAAACATTCTCCTAATGCCATTATTATTGTGATTAGTAACCCCATGGATACGATGACATACCTGGCATTGCAGGCAACAGGCTTACCTAAAAACAGGGTAATTGGAATGGGTGGCACACTCGATAGCAGTCGGTTCAAATACCAATTGAGCCAACATCTTGGTTGTAGTCCTGCCGATTTAAATGCATTGGTCATTGGTGGCCACGGCGATAAAACGATGATTCCATTGATACGACATGCCACTTGGAATAGTGCACCCGTCAGCCAATTCTTATCGGAAGAACAACAACAAAAAATTGTAGCTGACACCATGGTGGGCGGTGCTACATTGACTAAACTGATTGGCACTTCCGCCTGGTATGCACCCGGTGCATCCGGAGCTGCTTTGGTAGAAGCTATCGTCAGGGATGAAAAGAAACTATTTACTTGTTGCGTTTCTCTTGATGGTGAATACGGACAAAAAGATATTTGTATTGGCGTTCCGGTAATTATTGGCAAAAACGGCTGGGAAAAAATTATTCCTTTCGAACTGAATGAAGCCGAACAAACAGCTTTCAATAACAGTGCAGATGCAGTCAGGAAAATGAATGATGTGTTGAAGACTTTGTAAGAAGAGAATTTTTAGCACGGAGAATATTCATGGGATTTTAAACCACAGCGGGCACAGCGTATTCTGCCATTAAGACTTCTTCGTTGCAAAAAAAATCGCCGGGAAGAAATGAAGACGGGAAGTGTAATAAATCCTTACCGTCTCCCCGAATTACCGGCAGAAAAATTGTGCATTCAATCTGTGGTAATCCGTGTAACCTGTCTGCCGACAGGCAGGTCCGTGGCTTCTTTTTCAACACAGAGAACACGGAGTTTTTTATATCACAGAGTTACACGGAGAATATTCGTGAGATTTTTAACCACAGCGGGCACAGCGAAATTTGCTACAAAGATTTATTCGTGGCTTTCGTGCCACCTGTCTGCCGACAGGCAGGTTCGTGGCGAAATAAATTGCGTAGCAATAAATCAGTGGTAATCCGTGTACTTCTGTGGCTTTTTTCAACACGGAGAACAAAACGTAATCTGCCTAAAAGCTTTTTTCGTGGCTTTCGTGGCACCTGTCTGCCGACAGGCAGGTTCGTGGCAAAAAAATTGCGTCAGCAATCAATCTGTGGCCAAAAAAAATACGAAATTAGCACTCCCTTATGTACGCCATTGTAGATATCGAAACCACGGGAAGTTATGCTGCTGCTAATGGAATAACCGAAATTTCAATCCATATATTTGATGGTCAAAAAGTTGTTGAAAAATTTGAAACTTTAGTCAATCCCGGCCAACCAATTCCATTTTTCATTCAAAAAATGACTGGCATTACAGATGCGATGGTTGCCGAGGCACCTTATTTTCAAGATATTGCTGAAAAAATTTTTTCATTATTATCAGCAAATATTTTTGTGGCTCATAATGTCAATTTCGACTATTCATTTATCAATGCACAATTAAAAGAAGCGGGTTTTATTTTGCAGTGCAGAAAATTATGCACCGTCAGATTAAGTAGAAAAATTTTTCCCGGCTTACCTTCTTATAGTCTTGGAAAATTATGTCATGCGCTTGGCATTCACATCAACAACCGGCACCGTGCCGGAGGCGATACGGCTGCAACTGTAAAACTGTTCAAACTATTATTGCAAAACGACAAGGAATCACATATTGAAAAATCTTTAAAAAAAAACGCAAAAGAATCCATTCTACCACCCAATGTTCCCAAAGAAGATTTTGAAAAACTACCCTATTGCCCGGGCGTTTATTATTTTCATAATGCCAAAGGGAAAGTTGTGTATGTAGGCAAGGCTGTCAATATACGTTACCGTGTCAATAGTCATTTCAGCAATAATGCTGTTACTCGTCAGAAGCAATATTTTCTGAAACATGTTTTTGGAATCAGCTACCAGGCTTGCGCTACAGAACTCATGGCGAGTATTCTTGAATCTGCTGAAATAAAAAAACGATGGCCTGTATTTAATACAGCGCAAAAACATTTCGAAGAAGTTTATGGCTTATTCTTATTTGAAGATCAAAATGGATACCATCGGTTGGCTATTGATAAAAACAAAAAAAGAACATCACCCGTTTATCGTTTTCATTTATTGTCCGAGGGTAGAACAGTACTCAGTTATTTAGTGGAAACATTTAACCTTTGTCCCAAGCTTTGTTTTTTACAACATAATGATGAAACTTGCACAGCTCATTCCGATGAAATTTGCAAAGGTGCCTGTCAGCAAAAAGAACCACCAAAACAATATAACAAACGGGTCAAAAAAGCAATTGATTCTTTACAACAAAAGAAATCTTTTATTATCAAAGATGTGGGACTGAATCATAATGATTATTCCTGTATTCTCGTTTTGCAAGGCCAATTTTTTGGAATGGGGTATTTACCGAATGATAAAAATTTTTCAACAATTGAAAAAATAAAAGAGCAATTAACCATTTATAAAGAAAACAGCTTTACCCGGAATCTTGTACATCGATATGCGGCTCAATTCCCGGAGAAAGTCATTGAATTACCCGCCGGTGGCGAAAGAATTTAATCTGCCGAAACGATAGGTATTTGCCTCGCATCCTGTATTTTCGCTGCAAATAAAAATCAATGAAAAGTAAAATCTTCTTTATTTCACTAATAGCATTAAGCGGCGCCTTTTGTACACCGCAACAGCAAGCCCAATCTTCTGACAAAAAAATAGTTACTGATACTTCCGGCACAGAAAATGTAGCCAAAGCTGATACCATTATTTTGAAAAACTTAAATGATTCTGCCAGTTATGCCGTGGGTATAAGTGTGGCGAATTTTTATAAACAACAAGGTATTCAATCCTTGAATACAGCTATCGTTGCAAAAGCGATTGAAGATTTATTGGCCGGCAAAAATGCTTTACTCGACAATGAAGCTGCTACGCAATGTATGAATGATTACATGGCTAAAGTGCAAGCAGAAAAAATAAAACCTCGTATAGATTCCGGAGATTTATTTTTAGCAGAAAACAAATTAAAACCCAATATAAAAACGACCGCAAGTGGTTTGCAATATGAAGTTATAAAAGAAGGAACAGGCATACAACCCACTTTGAATGATAGTGTTACTTGTGACTACAGAGGAACATTATTAAATGGTAAAATTTTTGATGAATCATATAAAAGAGGAAAGCCGATAACATTTTCACTTCGAGGTGTTATAAAAGGCTGGCAGGAAGGTCTTCAATTAATGAAAGAAGGAGCAAAATATAAATTTTATGTGCCTTATCAATTGGGTTATGGTGCCCATGATTATGGCCCTATTCCCGGTGGATCTGTTCTTATTTTCGATGTAGATTTATTGAAAGTTATTAAGAAGGATTAAAAGTTTCGTCATATTTTCTTGAGATTATAAACCACAGCGGACACAGCGTATTCTGCCACAAAAATTTATTCGTAGCAAAAAAAACGCCGGGAAGAAAATAAGACGGAAAGAGAGATAAAACCTTACCGCCTCCCCGACTTACCGGTAAAAAAAATTGGGCCAGCAATCAATCTGTGATAATCTGTGTAACCTGTCTGCCGACAGGCAGGTCCGTGGCTTATCTTTCAACACAGAGAACACGGAGTTTTTTTTATAACAGAG
>JAGQWM010000005.1 GCA_020437365.1 Chitinophagaceae bacterium
TTTTTAAAAAATACAAAAAGTGACAAATCGGCTGAAATATTTCCCATTATCGAAATGGTCGGAAATTTGTACTATCAAGGCAGATAAAATGTAGTAATTATGATGATGTCAAATGAGATTTTCCTGGTTTCTATCCTTTTTTTAGGGATTAGTTTTATTGTGTCTTCCATCCTGAAGAGCAAGTTCACGAAATACGGCAAAATCCCGCTGGCCAATGGTCTCAGCGGCCGTGAAATAGCCGAAAAAATGCTACAGGAAAACGGTATTTATGATGTGCAGGTAACCTCGGTAAAAGGCTTCCTCTCCGACCACTATAATCCGGCCAATAAAACCGTGAACCTGAGCCCCGAAGTCTATAGTGGCAGAAGTATTGCCGCAGCAGCAGTGGCGGCCCACGAGTGTGGCCATGCGGTGCAACATGCACATGCTTATACGCCTTTGGTGATGCGGAGCAAACTGGTGCCGGCAGTCCAGCTCAGTTCCATGTTGGTGAATTGGGTATTGATGGCGGGCCTTATTGTGTTGGCCATGACCAAAAATCCAACGGTATTATTGATTGGCATTATCATCATGAGCATTACTGTACTCTTCTCCCTGATTACGCTTCCGGTGGAATTTGACGCCAGCAAAAGAGCCTTGGCCTGGCTGAAACATACGAATGTAACAACTTCAGAAGAGTATCCGAAAGCCAAAGATGCTTTGAAATGGGCAGCCACTACTTATGTGGTAGCAGCATTGGCAGCGGTTGTAACCCTGGTGCAGTATATCATGATTTATATGGGCAGCCGCAGAAATTAATTCAGCTTGATTTCTTCTTCATGCTTGTCGAAGAATTTGTATTCTGTCAAATGGTAGTTAGAGTTTTTCTCCAGTTTTGTTTTCTGGCCAAATTTTTTATTCCATTTAGCCATTTTATTGCGCATAAACCAACCTTTGGATAAATAAGCATACATGATGGGATGCACCACCAATTTCAGGTTTTTGTTTTTATGGGTAATCAGGTAATCGAGATTTTTTTCTATTTCATCTTCCAGTAAGAGTGTGGATGAAATTTTTCCTGTGCCATTGCAACTTGGGCAGGCTTCCTGTGTTACAATGTTTACTTCCGGCTTCATTCGCTGACGGGTAATTTGCATCAGGCCGAATTTTGAAATGGGCAAGACGGCATGTTTCGCCCTGTCGGCATGCATAAAACTTTCCATCTTCTCCATCAGCTTGCGTTTATTCTCAGGAAGTTTCATGTCTATAAAATCCACAACAATAATTCCGCCAAGGTCCCGCAGGCGTAATTGACGGGCTATTTCTTCTGCCGCTTCGAGGTTGGTTTCCAGTGCATTTTGTTCCTGATTATTGCTCACACTTTTATAGCCGCTATTTACGTCAATCACATGCAATGCTTCTGTATGCTCAATAATCAGGTAAGCACCGCTATCGAGATTGACAGTTTTGCCAAAAGATGATTTGACCTGTTTGGTAATACCGAATGAATCGAAAATAGGAGAGCCGTTATTGTAAAAAGAAACGATGTCCGATTTTTCGGGAGCTATTTTCTGGATATAATTTTTAGTATCGTTGAAGATATTTCTGTCGTTAATGACAATCTTATTGAATTCTGCATTCAATAAATCACGAAGAATGCTGTTGGTTTTTGTTTGTTCGCTCAGAATTTTGGCAGGAGCAGCAGCGCCATTCAGGTTTTGCTGAATGGTTTTCCACTTCTCGGTCAGGGAAGAAAGGTCTTCATGCATTTCAGCGGTTTTCTTTCCTTCGGCAGCGGTGCGGACGATTACCCCGAAATTTTTGGGTTTGATGGATTCCACGATTTTCTGCAACCGTTTTCTTTCTTCCGAAGAATGAATTTTGCGGGATACGGCCACAATATCGTTGAATGGTGTTAGCACTACAAATCTTCCGGGAATAGAAATTTCGCAACTTAGCCGCGGGCCTTTGGCAGCAATGGGTTCTTTCAATATCTGAACAAGTATATGCGGTTTGCCGTGGAGTACTTCATTTATTTTTCCGGTTTTAACGATTTCAGGCTCAATGGTGAATTTCGAAAAATCCAATCCTTTCTCGGATTTATCTTTCATGGAAAGTGCCGTAAATTTCAACAGGGATTTTACATAAGGGCTCAAATCGGTATAATGCAAAAAAGCATCTTTCTCAAAACCCACATCTACAAATGCGGCATTGAGTCCGGGAATCAGTTTTTTTACTTTGCCGAGGTATAAATCGCCTACGGCAAAACGGCCATCATTACTTTCGTTGTGGAGTTCTACCAGTTTTTTATCCTCTAGAAGGGCAATTTCAACTCCCTGCGGAGCTGAATTAATAATCATTTCCTTGTTCATTTCAGCGGTGCTAAATGAATGAACCTTTGTGCTTTCACTTCGGGTTGATGGCCATCCGACTTACAGGCGGAAAGATATCCTTGTAAAAATATTGTTGCATGAAGAATAGAACAATATGTACGGTCAGCAACCAACAGACTGAGAAAAGAGTTCAGTGTTTGTAATCCTGCGTCCAGCAACAACAGCCTGGCAACGATGCATAGACAATCGATGCCGGACGCACAACTTTACACTATTTATTTCTTTTCTTATGACGATTCTTTCTCAGTCTTTTCTTACGCTTATGCGTCGCAATTTTATGACGCTTTCTTTTTTTACCACAAGGCATACTCAAATAATTTTTAAATCTTGTTTACAATAATTTTATTTCAAATCTTGAATTCTTTTTTCGATAGCTGCTTTCAATGCCGGCTTGGTAGCCAACGGCAATGATAATTCATACCACTTGATAGCTTTGTTTTTTTTGCCCATTCTTTCATTCACTTCTGCGAGGAGCAATAAGGCATCTAAGTTTTTCGGGTTTGTTCTGTTGATGGTTTCCAATCTTTCAATGGCTTTATCGTACTGGCCCGAAATCAGGGAGCCTTTGGCCAGCATCATCAAAGCATATTCGTTGGTACTGTCTTTATCTACGACTTCTTTTATCATCACAATGCCCTGCATGGGTGTGGTAGCAATGTCGCCAAATAAATACGTGGCGCCCAATCCTACTTTGGCCGAATCATCATCGGGTTGCAGCTTCAAAGAACGTTCGAACAGGTCTTTCGCCTGCAAGGCTTTCCACTGTCGCCGGGCTGTTACTTCATCAGTTTGCAAGTTCTCTAAGAACAACCGGGCGGCAAAGTTGAGGTTTTTTTTCGAATTTTCCAATCTTGCTGCTTCGGCGGTGTACCAGGCAAAGGGTTCGAAAATGCCAACCGAATCGGCCCAGAACCTGGCCAGTTGGTGATACACATGTATTTCCTGGTTCTTTATATCGCCGCGGGAAATTGAATTTTCGAGGCGGTTGATGCGTAAGGTTTGTTCGGGAGTCAGTTGTTTTTTGGCCAGGAATAATATACTGTCGATGGTTACTGTAGTTTGCGCAGGCCCATGTTCATGACCGTCATCTTCGTGATGAACTACAGGAGCTATATTATTTTTTTTAGGAACCGTTCTGCCAAATACAACAAGGCTGATAGCTAATACTACGCCCACAAGAACGGTCATCCACTGGGGTTTTTTCACGTCAAAAAATTTGAGTGGCAAAGTTACCGGAATATGGCTTAATTATCAGGGAAAACTAAGGCAGGGTTTATTCATCATCTTCGGGGCCGCTATCAGCTTTTACATCGGCATCTGTCAGTTTTTTGACTTCCGCTACAAATTCCTTCGCCGGTTTGAAAGCAGGAATATAATGTTCGGGTATATGCACCGCAATATTTTTTTTGATATTACGACCGATTTTGGCGGCTCTTTTTTTAGTGATGAAACTTCCGAATCCCCGGATGTAAATATTTTCTCCCTTGGAGAGAGTGTCTTTTACCTCTTTGAACATGGTTTCCAGCGTAACGAGAACATCCACTTTGGGGATGCCCGTTTTTTCAGAAATCTGATTGACCAGATCGGCTTTTCTCATTGTTGCAGGGGTTTAGTGGCAATTTGGGACAACAATTTATAATAAAATTCTATGATAGTCAACATTATAGACAGATTTTTTTTCTAACATAGATGAAATGATTTTTGGGAAAAACAAGCTATTTTGACACCGGTTTTTACTAAACAGCCTTCATTTCCATGCCCAATACCGGAAAAAACATACAAAAAGAAAAATTTACCCGCTTGCTGATGCAGTGGCACAATACTCAAAATAATAGGCAAATGCCCTGGAAGGGCGAAAAAGACCCTTATAAAATATGGCTGAGCGAAATTATGCTGCAGCAAACCAGGGTAGAACAAGGGCTGAAATATTACAATCGGTTTATCAAAACTTTTCCAACAGTTCAGCAATTGGCTGCAGCTAAAGATGCCAAAGTCTTTAAGCTTTGGGAAGGGCTTGGATACTATACAAGGTGCAGAAACTTATTGGCAACGGCTCGCTATATTTCAAAAGAAAGAAATGGAGCATTTCCCAAAACTTATGAAGAAATAAAATCTTTAAAAGGGGTTGGCCCTTATACTGCTGCAGCCATTGCTTCTTTTGCATTCAATCAGCCTTATGCGGTTGTAGATGGAAATGTGTTCCGGGTGTTGGCACGGGTTTTTGGCAGTAAATTACCAATTGATTCTGCCGAAGGCAAAAAATATTTTACGGCACTTGCCAATGAATTATTGCATAAAAAAGAACCGGCATTATTCAATCAGGCAATGATGGATTTTGGCGCCGTCGTCTGTAAACCGGTTGCACCACTTTGCGAAATTTGTATCATGTCGGAAATTTGCCGGGCCAGGCAAAAAAATATAGTTGCTCAATTGCCGGTAAAAGAAAAAAAGATTCAGATAAAAAAGCGTTGGTTTTATTTTCTCGTAATTCGTTATAAAAACGAAATTTTTGTACAACAAAGAAATCAAAAGGATATCTGGCAGGGTTTATATGAATTTCCATTGCTAGAATCAACAACGCCTTTATCCCGAAAAAAAATAGAAAAAACAATTGAAGAACAGGAATGGTTGAAGGGATCAGCTTTTGAAATCATTTCCATTTCGCCTGTTTATAAACAACAGCTTACTCACCAATTTATCCAAGGCCGGTTTATTGAAATAAAGATGCCAAAAAAACCGGAGGCAAAAACTGTTTATACGTTTGTGAAAGAACGAAAGCTAAAACAATTGCCGTTCCCGAAATTTATCAACCAATACTTGCAACAAGTTTAAAATTTGAAGGCTTTTTTATTGACCTGTAACTTAACTTTTCCTTCTGTTCAAAATAAATTAACTTTAAATAAGAATAGGAACCAACAGATAATTATTTATGTAAAAGATTAAAGTTATGAGAGGCGTTAACAAAGTAATACTGATTGGGAACCTGGGCAAAGACCCCGATGTACAACATTTGGATGGCAACATTGCCGTAGCCAAATTTCCATTGGCCACAACAGAATCTTTTAAAGACAGGCATGGCAAATTAGTATCGCAAACGGAATGGCATACCGTGGTGCTATGGCGTGGGCTGGCCGAACTGGCCGAAAAATATTTACACAAAAGCAGTCTTGTGTATATTGAAGGCCGGCTGAGAACCCGCAACTGGGACGATAAAGACGGCAACCGGCGGTTTGCTACCGAAGTGGTAGGCGATAACCTGATTATGCTCGATAAAAAAAATGATGCTGACTCAGGTAGTCACGATGCAGATAGCAACAACGTAGAAGATAATGATGATAATAACGACCCTGCCGGCAGTTTACCTTTTTAATTATCTGTAGGAATTCAACTAACTTTACCGCCGGATTTTATCTGTACAACCGGGCGGAGCAACAGTTTTATTTTCCGGTGTTGCAATAAAATTATTTTTGTATTAAAACCCATACTTTGGAAGGTCATTCGATAGGCTCAATTTTTTCTTCGTTACATATTCCCTTACTGGCAATAGATACCAGGAGCACAACCTTGCTGGTCATTTTATTACTCTGCTTGCTGGTGCTTTCCTTTGTCATTTCCGGTGCCGAAATTGCCATCATTGCCCTGGAGAAAAAAGATATTAACCTGCTCAAAACAAAATCAAATCCTGCCGCCAAAAGAGTCATCAATTTATTAGAAGAGCCGAAAGAAGTGTATGCTTCTATGATGATGGCCGGCATATTTATCAATATCTGCATAGTTGTTATTGCCAATTTCCTGATTACAAGTTTTGTCAATTTTGGCCATTTGAATATGGCTTTGGTCATACTGATAAAAGTATTGGCGATTGCTTTTGTACTTATTTTTTTCGCCAAAATATTGCCAAAAGTGTGGGCTACGCAACACAGTATCTGGTTTGCCTATGGCGCATCTACCATTGTATTGCCTTTGCATTTATTGTTGCGGCGAGTGAGCCGGGTAGTTTTACATTTAGTGTATTCGGTGGGAGAAAAAGCAGGAGCCAATAAAACCGATTCCATGAGTATGCAGGAATTGGATAAAGCCATTGATGCGCAGGTAAGCGAAACGGCTTCGGTGGAAGATAGAAATATAATGAAAGGCATTGTCAAGTTTGGCAATACGACCGTCAAACAAATTATGCGTAGCCGCATAGATGTTAGCGGTATTGATTACAGCCTTACATTCAGTGCAGTCATAAAATTGGCCGAAGCATTGCATTATTCTCGTTTGCCGGTTTATAAAAATAACCTGGATGAAGTTGTGGGCATGATTTATACCAAAGACTTAATTCCGTTTTTGCAGGAAACGGATAGTTTTGATTGGCACAGCCTGATGCGCAAACCTTATTTTGTACCGGAACAAAAACTCATTGAAGATCTATTGAAAGATTTTCAGCAAAATCGCATACACTTTGCCGTTGTTGTGGATGAATTTGGCGGCACCAGCGGAATTGCTACAATGGAAGATGTATTGGAAGAAGTTATCGGCGATATAAAAGACGAATTTGATGAGGAAGAAAATGAAAATCGCAAAATTGATGACAACAATTATATTTTCAATGGCAAAGTCATGATGCTTGATTTGTGTAGAATTATGCATCTGCCCATAGATACCTTTGATGAGGTAAAAGGAGAAAGCGAATCACTCGGCGGTATGATTTTGGAACTGGCAGGAGAATTGCCGGCCAAAGATACCGTGATTCACTGCGGCGATTTTGATTTTAAAATTTTGGGTATTGAAAAAAACAGGATTCAATTAGTGAAAGTAACCATCAAACCACATCAATTGTACGATGAAAATAAATAAGCTGTTCTTTTGTGCTAGTATCATGACGCTGATTACCTATTGCTACTCTTGCAACAGCGATTATTCTGTGGGCAAAAAGAAAGGTTATTTTCATATCGAATTCCCGGAAAAAAAATACCAGCTTTTTGACCGTCCCGGCTATCCATATAGTTTCGAATATCCGGTATATGCCAACATCACGAAGGACAGTACCTTTTTTGATGATAAAGCCGGCGACTGGTGGATCAATATCAATTTTCCGCAATTCAACGGTCGTATTTATGTAAGCTATAAAACCATTGGCCCCAAAAATAATTTCGATTCTTTAATTCAGGATGGGTATAAACTGGCCTATAAACAACATGTGGAAATGGCTACCGGCATCCGTGACAGCCTGATGAAAACACCCAACGGTGTAGAAGGTATTTATTTTTCGCTCGGCGGCAATACAGCTACGGCCAACCAGTTTTTCCTGACAGATTCTACCAAACACTTTTTGCGTGGAGCACTTTATTTCAATGCTTCGCCCAATGCGGATTCATTGGGCATTGTCAATGATTTTTTAAAAGAAGATTTAAAACATCTGATTAATACGCTACAATGGAAATAATCCCGGCCGGAACCGGGATTATGAAATCAAAATTGAACCCTTACTTAATCTTTCACAGTTTTAACGACTACCGTTTTTTCGGTAGAAGTTTTGACAGGTGCATCTTCTATTTCATCCACTTCGTACTCATCGTCTAAAGGTGCACGGCTGAATATTTTTGCACTGATTTTTCTTTTCTTCTTTTTGATTTCCAATTTTACCTTGGGCGGCTGTTCTTTTTTTACCACTTCTTTCACTGGATTATCATTCGTTTTTACTTCAGCTTTTTTAGTGGTTGTGACAGCCGACATTTTACTGCTTTTCGTTTCAACAGTTTTTTTAGTCAGCGTTATGGGTGCTTCCTTTGCATAGCTTGTGGTTACCACTTCTTTTTGCACTACCGGTGTTGTCAGTTCCTGTTTTTTGAGGATAACCGGCACAGGTTTTTCTTTTTCAGAATACATTTTTTTAAACTCTTTTTTTTGTTTGGTTTGCGTGTAATCTACAAATCCATAAATGCTGGCACCAATCATTAAAGCAGCACCGACGTACAAAATTGATTTCATGATAATTTGATTTAAAGGTTTTGAATTGATGTTTTATAATTAAATAGAAAAGGTTTTTAAATATCTTTTGCTCTGCCGGAAAATCACCCATTCGGCAAATAACATATTACCAATGACACTGATCCATAGCGACAATTCATAATTTTCTAAATGATTCCAACCGAACATGAAGAAAGCAATATGATATACCCGGAAAGTAACGGCTGTCATGGCCATTGCATAGCTACGTATCATCCATACTTTATGGGCAATGACATTTCGTTTATGGATAGTTGTTAGCCCATTCAGTGTTGTAATAAACCACCAGGTGGCCATAAACATAAATAAAGCTCTTTCCCAAAAACTGCCTTTGGCAAAAAACGACATATACAATCCGGTAGGAGCGGCCAGAAACAAAACCACGAATACATAGATTTTACCAAAAAAACGATGTATGGCTTTTGATTTTTTTAAAATATATCTTGAAAACTGAACGAGTGCCGAACCGATACATAAAGCACCGGCGGAAATATGTATATAGAAACAGGCATTATAAAAATTGCTTTGAAAAAGAAAACTTCTTTCTTCTATAAAACTAAAATCTTTGCTGAAAGAGAGGTAAGGCAGTGTGTTATAAATCAATAATAAACTAAAGGCTACAATCGGTATCCAGAAAAGCATTTGAAAAAGCATCCTGGCTGATTTTTGAAATGTAAGGACTCTGGTGTTTTGCATTTTGGTTCTTTATAGTTAGTGTGATGCCGTTCCGTTTCTATTTACATATAAAATACCTGTTAGCTATTTGTTAAAGCAGCTTTCCGGCCAGGTTGTAGAAATATAAAATGGTAACTGACAGGAACTTGTACACAAATCTTACCTTAGCAAAAAATAGAAGGTGATTGTTATCGACAATATTTTAATCAGTGAAGACGTGGTGGATAAGCAGTTTGTCTGCGACCTGCACAGTTGTAAAGGTGCCTGCTGCGAAGAAGGTGCGGCCGGTGCTCCGCTTGATGAAGCAGAACTCAAAACAATTGATGAAATTTTTGAAAAGATAAAACCTTTTTTAACCGATACGGCTTTGGCCGAAATAGAAATGAAAGGCCGGTATGTTTTCAACGAGGAATTTGAATGGGTAACGCCTACCGTAGATAGCGATAATGAAATTTGTGTCTATGGCATCCGCGACGAAAACGGAATTATTAAATGTGCTTTCGAGCAGGCTTATCATAATGGTTTGACGGATTGGAAAAAACCAATGAGCTGCCATTTGTATCCCATTGTGGCCAAAAAAGGAAAACATGGCGATTATGAAAGAGTCAATTACGAACCGAGAGAAAAATTTTGCGACCCGGCTTGTGTACTTGGTCTAAAATTAAAAGTGCCGGTGTATCAATTTTTGAAAGAAGCCATCATCAGAAAATACGGCGAAGCATTTTATGAAGATTTGGATTTGATTGCGAAAGGAGAGTGGGAAGAAATTGATTTTAACGAAAAAGAAAATTAAACGAAAGTGAAAGAAACCGAAGCGGCATTTTTTGCAAAAAGCACTATCAAAGCGGCCAATAAAGATCATCGCCGCAAAATCAATTTCAATATTGGGAAATACAATGCGGCTGTTCCCAATGGCAAATCGCAGTTTCTCGACCTGAACCTGGCAAGAGAAAAAGCGAAAAACCTGAAATGGAAAGCCATTGAAACGCTTGACAAGCAATTGGAAACTTTCGAAGCGAAGATGACAAAAAGGGGAGCGAAAGTCATTTGGGCCGAAGACGCCCAACAGGCATTGGATGCCATTGGAAAAATTTGTGATGAACAATCTTGCCAATCAGTAGTGAAAAGCAAGAGTATGGTAACCGAAGAAATTAAACTGAATGAATTTTTAGCACAGAAAGGAATTGAATCCGTAGAAACAGACCTTGGTGAATACATTCAGCAGTTGGATGGTGAACCGCCTTACCATATTGTTACGCCGGCCATGCACAAGAGTAAAGAAGACGTGGCTAAACTTTTTGCCCGGAAATTACATACCGATCCCAAAGCCACGCCGGAAGAACTGACATTGATTGCCCGGGAAATTCTCAGAGAGAAATATGTAAATGCTGAAATTGGCATTACCGGTGCCAATTTTATGATTGCCGATATTGGCGGCATTGCCATTACGGAAAATGAAGGAAATGCCAGGTTGAGTTGTGCTTTCCCCAAAACGCATATTGTGGTTGTAGGTATTGAAAAAATAATTCCTTCTGTAACGGATTTAAAAATCTTTTGGCCCTTGCTTTCCACTTTTGGTACGGGACAAAAATTGACAGTGTATAATTCCATCATCACCGGTCCCCGGCAGCCGTATGAAAATGATGGCCCTGAAAATATGATTGTCATTTTATTGGATAACGGCAGAACGAATTTGCTGGCCAATGAAAAACTCCGTGAAAGTATGTACTGCATTCGTTGTGGTGCTTGCCTCAATGCTTGCCCGGTCTATAAAAATATTGGTGGCCATAGTTACGGAACAACGTACAGCGGTCCCATTGGTGCCGTCATCACTCCGCATTTAAAAAATATGAAAGAGTGGAAACATTTAAGTTATGCATCTTCACTATGTGGCAATTGTACGGAAGTATGTGCTGTTAAAATTAATTTGCATGAACTGTTATTGGAAAACCGCCATGAATCTATTGATGAAGGACTGGGAAAATTCCCTGAGAAAATGGCCTGGAAAATGTGGAAGCAAGCTATGTTGCGCCGCAAATGGATGAATATGGCCAACGGCAATATGAAAAACAAAGTTGTTAATTCGCTTATCAAAGGATGGAAAAAACATCGGGGCGAAATGCATTTTCCTAAGAAATCTTTTAATGAGATGTGGAAAGAACAATCAAAACAAAAATAAATTTCAGGATTCATTCCAACCAATCAAATTGTGCTCCTTTATTCTACTTCCATAACACCACGTTTGCAATACATTGTTGATTTTTGTAGTCCTTTGATTGCCGGCAGCGGCATGACTATAACAGATAATAAAGATTTCTTTATACAGTCTGAGGAAACGAAAATCAATTACAGCGCTGAAGTCATTGAAGGAAATATTTTGCACATTATCCCTCATTATTTATTATTTGAAAAATGTATAAAAAAGCAGGAAACCGAGTGTTTTGTTTTTGAAAACCAAAAAGCATTTTTCAAAACCAATGGCGATTTTCCCTTCGATATTTTTGCGGCTATTTTTTATTTGATGAGTCGCTATGAAGAATACCTGCCACATGAAAAAGATGCATACGGACGTTTTGCACACACCCATTCAATCGCCGGTAAAGAAGGTTTTTTGCATCTACCGCTGGTCAATATTTGGCTACAGGAATTAGTGAAAACATTGCAGCAAAAATTTACCAACTATACGCCACCGAATCTTTCTTTTTCTTTTGTGCCCACCTACGATATTGATGAGGCATTTTCATTTCGATATAAAAGTTTCTGGCGAAATGCGGGTGGTGCCACCAAAGATTTTTTAAGGGGGAAATGGAAAAAAATCAACCTACGGCTACAAGTTTTGCGACAGCAAATAAATGATCCTTACCATTCTTTTGATTGGATAGATGCATTGAATAAAAAATATCAATTACAGCCGGTTTATTTTTTTCTTGTTGCCAAAAACAGGAGCCGGTTCGATAAAAATATTTCACCACATAAAAAAGCGATGCAGGAAATTTTGAAAGCACATTGTGAAAAATACAAAGTGGGTATTCATCCTTCCTGGCAAAGCGGCGACGATGAATCTTTATTGCAAGAAGAATTGCAAGTGTTGGAATCGATAGGCAATCAAAAAATTACACATTCACGACAACATTATATTCGGTTTACACTACCTGAAACATATCGAACATTATTGGCTGCTGGCATTACTTTCGATTTTTCTATGGGTTATGGCAGTATCAATGGCTTCCGTGCATCGGTAGCATCACCATTTTATTGGTACGATTTGGAAAAAGAAGAATCTACTGCATTATTATTATATCCGTTTTGTGTTATGGATGCCAATTCATTCTACGAAGAAAATTTAACAGCTTCGGCAGCGGTAGCCGAGATGAAAAAATATTTGCAGGCAGTGAAAAATGTAAATGGCTGTTTTATTTCGATTTGGCACAATACTTTTTTGGGTACAGACGCTGTATTCGCCGGTTGGCGTGAAGCCTATGAAGATTTAGTAAAAGAAGCAGTCGGCGCATAAAAACATCAATGTTTGAAATGCCGCATGCCGGTAAGTACCATGGCCAGGTTATTTTTTACACAGTAATCAATAGAATCTTTATCACGAATGGAGCCGCCGGGTTGAATAATCGCAGTAACCCCGTTTTCATGTGCCAGTTTTACACTGTCATCAAAAGGGAAAAAAGCATCGCTGGCCATAACGGCCCCATGTAAGTCGAAATGAAACTGCCGTGCTTTTTCTATGGCTTGCCGCAAAGCATCAATGCGACTGGTTTGACCGCAACCTTTTCCTACCAGTTGTTTATTTTTAACCAACGCAATCGCATTTGATTTCAAATGTTTACAAACGATATTGGCAAATGCCAGGTCGGCTTTTTCATCTTCATTGGAAGTCCTGCCACCTACTTCTTTCCAATCTGAAAAATTTCCACTATCGGCATCCTGCAGTAAAATGCCATTTAGAAAAGAACGGGAAGATGTTGTTTTTGTAAATGGATTTTTAGGTTGCTTATTTTTTAAAAGAATTCTTTTCTTTTTGGATTGCAGAATAAGTAAAGCATCCGTATCGAAAGCCGGTGCTATCAGCACTTCAAAAAATATTTCATTGATAGCTTCTGCCGTGGCTTTGTCAACCGGTGCATTGCAAATCAATACGCCGCCGAATGCACTTTCAGGGTCGCCGGCAATAGCGGCCTGCCAACTTTCCAGCAAATTTTTTCGTTGAGCTATACCACATACATTGGTATGTTTGAAAATCGCAAAAACAATTTCGCCGGTGGGAATATTTTCTGTTGCATCGTATAATAATTGCATCGCCGCATCTATATCCACGAGGTTATTATACGACAATTCTTTACCATGAATTTGGTCAAAAATTTCTTCTAAGTTGCCAAAAAATGCAGCCGCTTGGTGTGGATTTTCACCGTATCGCATTTTCTTTTCGTCGGCGGCAAATGCAGTTTTTATGGATAATCCATGAAAATAATTGGAAATTGCTGTGTCGTATGCAGTACAAATATCGAAAGCTTTGATGGCAAAATTTCTTCTTTGGTCTAAAGTCGTTTCGTTGTTTTGTGTTTTTAAAATTTGCAATAGCGAAGGATAATCTTTTTTATGTGCCACTACAGTTACATCCTTATGATTTTTGGCAGCCGCCCGAATCAATGACGGTCCGCCAATGTCAATTTTTTCAATAATAGCCGCTTCGTCTGATGTGGAAGCAACGGTTTCTTCGAAGGGATACAGGTCAATGATGACTAAATCAATTTCAGGAATATTGAATTCTTTCATTTCTCTTTGATGAGTAGCATCTTCTCGTATGCCTAATATACCGCCGAACACAGCAGGGTGCAAGGTTTTTACCCGGCCACTCAAAATAGAAGGATAAGAAGTGAGTGACTCTACAGGCGTTACTTTTATACCCATTTCTTCTATAAATTTTTGGGTGCCACCGGTTGAATAAATTTTGACGCCGGTTGCATCAAGAAGTTGTACTATTTCCTGCAAACCGTCTTTGTAAAAAACGGAAATAAGTGCCGATTGGATTTTTTTGTTCATGGAAGCTGCATTGTTGAGGCGCAAAACTAACTCAATTCAAATTCATCACAAAAGCCCCTTCGGTATTTACATCATGCCAGGGAATTCCCAACACATCACAATCTTTTTTCCAATATTGGATTTTCCATTCAGGAACTGCACCATCGAAAACCACTTGTTTGATATGAAAAGATTGCACCAGGTGATTCAGGTAGAATTTTGGATTCTTGGAAACAATCAGCAGGTCGATGGTGGGCGGGTGGTTGTTTTTGACAAAAAACAAGGTTTGATCCAACAGGAGAATTTTTTTATGCCGGTACGCAATCCAATGCCCTTGTTGCGTAAAGAATGGTAATTGATTCACAGGATTCATTCTATATAAAATGCGGGATGGTTTCAAATGAAAATTTCTTTCAAAACCTTCTGTGAGCAAGGAGCTATCGCCTACAAACCGATAGTTTCTTCCATCCACAAAATCAATAGCTGTTTTTTGTGGTACATTGTAAACTATGATTTTTTCCTGTAGCTGCGTTTTACGAATCGACGTTGTGCGTAAAAAAATAAAACCCGTTAGTGCCAGTAAGCTTATCAACAAACTTTTTGAAGATTTATGCATCAACCAATTGATACCGGCAATAGCAAATCCAAATAATAATATCGTTTGCCAAATACTGATTTGCATACCATCCCACAGTGAAAAACGGATGGCTTCTATGCGTTCAATATAAGAGTTCAAAGTCCAGATGAGCAAGGATAGCAATTTACCAATTACCAAAGCCAGGCCCTGCCAAAAAGAAAAAATACAAAGTAAAATTTCGCCCAATAAAATAATACTGGCCAATGGTACGGCGACGAAATTTGTCAATAAAAATAAATTAGGAAACTGATGAAAATGATAAATACTAATTGGCACTGTAAAAATTTGCGCAGAAATGGTGACGGCATTTAGTTTCCAAATAAAATCCAAAACTTTATTTTTTATATAGAACCAATTATAAATCGGTCGCATAAAAATGACAATACTGACGACGGCTGCATACGAAAGTTGGAAGCCGACATTCCACAACCAATACGGATTGATACAAAGTAAAATAAAAGCCGATACTGCCAGTGTATTGAAGATGGAAGGCCTTTTGGATAATGATTCGCCCAATACAATACAACTAAACATGACGGCCGACCGCAATATCGACGGGTGTGCACCGGCCAGCAAACTGAAAAGCCATAAACCCGCAATGATGATGACCGTTCCAAGCCATTTTAATTTTTTATTTTTTTGAAGCGGACGACAAAGCAAGGATAGTAACCAATAAATTAATCCAAGATGCAAACCGGAGATAGCAATGATGTGTACCACACCGGTATTGGTATATGATTGTACCAGCGATTGGTCCAAATCGTTTTTGTAACCGATGAGCAATGCTTCTGCAAGACTCAATTCTTTTTTACTTTGAATATTGGTTCGTAATATTTGTAAAACCTTGCTACGGGTTTCATAAATAAAATTCCTGAATGTACTTGTATACCTTTTACCTGTGGCTTCAAATTCATAGGGTTTTAAATAAACCTGGTGCGTTATGCCTTGAAAAAGACAATACCGTTTGTAATCGAAGCCACCGGGATTGCCGGAATTTTTTATGGGTTGCAAAGATTTATTGAAAATAATTTGTGTGCCATAGGCGACCTGCAATGCCGTGTCTTTTTTAAAATAAATAATGATGTTCCCTTTTACCGGAATGATGGAATCATTGCGAATCAGGTATTGAACTTTGGCATTGGCCTTCATCGATTTTGTTTTGGCCACCAAAGGTTCATCCAGAACGGCCACAACAGCTGTGTTTTCATTGTAATAATCTCCGATAAAATCCGGCGTATGCCGAATGTCGTGATGCCAACTCAACAAACAACCCAACGAGAACATGATAAGCTGAATGTTGATGCCATTGACTAATTGTAAAGTATAACGCCAAAAAAACGGCAGTAAAAAAAAGAGGATAGCCAATAAAACAGTGGTAACTAATGCGGTTATGATAAACCGAATGGGCCATTGAAAATGCCATTGTACAAGTATGCCGGCCACCAATGCCAGTAATAATTTCAGAAAAGGTGTTTTCTTCCAAAAGCTGGTACTAAACCTTGCCATACTGCACTTAAGTTAAAACTTTTTTGGATAACAGTAGCGCAGGGAAAATACTCATTACACGTAAGATAGATTTTCGGGTATGGTATTGTTATGTACTTGTCGTTCTACATAAGTTCGATAAGAAATATTTTCTAACCGGCTTTGCAGCCAACCACGATAATTGAAAATTGTCAAATATAATTTTTGTACACTATTGTTTTTGTGTTGCTCAATAACAGCTAATGCTTTTTTGAATTCCTGTTGTTTATCTTTTTTGTTTTTTGCATAAAAACAACGTTTCAAACAATGTATCAATGCTATCTCAGACGGATGATTATTTTGCCGCTTATTGAAATAGGTATAAGTAGCCCTGTATTCGGCTTCAAATAAACGATCATTATCCATACTGTAAGTAAGGATTAAAAGAAGAATGTGTGAAATGGCGGTATATTCTTCCCGGGTGCCGTCTTTGAAATAGTTGTTACCTCTTTTGATGAAAAATAAAGCATCTTCATAATTTCCCAAAACGAGGAAAGCAATGCCCAAAGAAAAATTGATTGTCCTGATTAATGAGTGTGTAAGGTAGGGTTCCCATTCTAAATATTTTGTTTTGATATTGGTATTCAGTTTTTTGACTTTATCATACTGAGCGGTTTTATTGTAAATTTTATTGAAGGCCAGAAATTTAAGGGCTTCAAAATTGGCTGATTGAAGATTATCGGTCAATTGTAGATTTGCCGGATGATTAAAACTATTAATGACGAAATCATAATCGCCATGCAGAATACCGGCATAATTTATCATGTATAAAAGTTCAATATAAAATTCACCATCTTTTTTTATATAATGAATATGCTGGTGCCAGTCGTGAAGTGCTTGTTGTAAAAAAGGCATTGCCCTTTCAGTATCGTTGAGTAAATAATATAAAGTGGCTTTGTTTAAATTATTATAATGGCGCAACCAAAACGAACCCATATTGTTTTCAATATCAGAGTGATTGACAACATCAAGTAAATAAATAATGCGTTGTTTCAAATCATCCGTAATATCAAAATGGGCTTGCCGCTTCAATAAAAGGACTTCGGTATAAATGTCTCGCAGGTTATTTAGCACCGCATAATCGTCATAAGAAATGGAGCGGTTTTTAAAAACAGAATGTAAGTCTTCATATTCTGTTTCCGGGCTGCCGGTTAAAATCATTTTTTCAAATTCAATTACCAACAAAGTGAGTAAAGGATACAATTCATTTTGGCGGGCTGTCAGTACTGTTTTTTTCCATAATGTACTGGCACCGTCCAGCAATCCTTTTTTTCTTAAAACCCTGATGAGTAAAATTTTGTTATACACTTCCTGCCCGATTGTTTTTCGGTTATCATATTGTACCAATGCATCGGTTACTATTTTTTGCAGATAATGTTTTTGAAAAGCAATGTTTTTGGCATGAATGGCCGGTGCAAATTTTTTGAGAATCGCCGTTTCATTGTATTGTTTTTGTTGGTCAATGGCCGTCAATAACCTGAGATAGATTTTGTTTTCTTTCTGGCCGGCAGCGACAAAATTTCTTTTCAGAAAAGTTTTTTCCGAAGTATTTAATGACCTGATTAACCGCCATAAAAAATCTGAAGGGGTTTTCATACAACTATTTTTAAAAGAAAATTTTCCTGCAAATCAATTTTTTATATTCCATATTTTTAATGGTAAACCAAATTTAATAATTTTTTGATTAAATTAAGTAATTGAATAACAATATATTGTGATAATTGATTGACTATATAACGCCTTGATAGGCCAAATTATATTGAAATCAAAAAATTTTGCAGGCGCCGTCCAGTAGTACTTTTATTTTACCGAAGCAGAAAAAGATATTATAGATAACATTTACAAACCAAAATCAACTGCTTCGACCACGAACCATTAACCGTTAAGCCTTGAACCCGCCATTTTATCTTTTGATGAATGACGGGTTTTGTTTTTGGGGCATTATTTACTCAGGTACATACTTCTGTCCTGGTACAATTTTCTGAAATAAGGATCTCTCAAATCTTTGATAAAGCGAATGGCTTCGCCGGTACTTTTCATTTCGGGCCCCAATTCCTTATTCACATTGGGAAATTTATTAAAACTAAAAACCGGTTCTTTGATGGCATACCCTTTGAGTTTTTTATCGAAAGAAAAATCTTTGAGCTTGTTGACTCCCAACATTATTTTGGTAGCTATATTCAAATAAGGAATCTGGTATGCTTTGGCTATAAATGGCGTGGTGCGGGAAGCTCTTGGGTTGGCTTCTATTACAAATACATTTCCGTCTTTTATGGCAAACTGAATATTAATCAAGCCACGAATTTGTAAAGCCCTGGCTATTTTTTCAGCATATTCTTCCATGGTTTGTACTACCAATGGCGTTAAGTTAAAAGCAGGTAAAACAGCATTACTGTCGCCGGAATGAATGCCGGCCGGTTCTATATGTTCCATTACACCCATAACATGAAAATCTTGTCCATCGAAGATGCCATCAATTTCAGCTTCCTGGCAGCGGTCCAGGAAATGGTCAATCAGGATTTTATTGCCCGGCAAATGCTTTAACAAACTGACGACGGCTTTTTCCAGTTCTTCATCATTCAATACGATACGCATTCGCTGGCCACCCAACACATAAGACGGTCGAATTAAAACCGGGTAGCCCACATCGTTAGCTACTCGGATGGCTTCTTCCACATCTTCGGCAGTGCCGTATAGCGGGTAAGGTATTTCCAATTCTTTCAAACGATCGCTGAAGCGGCCACGGTCTTCGGCCATATCCATATTGTCGAAAGCCGTACCAATAATTTTAATTCCTCGCTCATGTAATTTTTGTGCCAGTTTCAATGCGGTTTGTCCACCCAATTGTACAATAACGCCTTCCGGCTTTTCATGCTCAATGATTTCACGGATATGTTCCCAATACACCGGCTCGAAATAAAGTTTATCGGCCATATCAAAATCCGTACTCACGGTTTCGGGATTACAATTCACCATTATGGCTTCATAACCGGCTTCTTTGATGGCCATCAATCCATGCACACAACAATAATCAAATTCAATGCCCTGGCCGATACGATTCGGGCCCGAACCCAATACTATAATTTTCTTTTTATCCGACACCTTGCTTTCATTGACCGGTTGCCATTTTTTCGTATGTTCGAAACCGGTAGGCGATTCGAATGTAGAGTAGAAATAAGGAGTTTGTGCTTCGAATTCTGCCGCACAGGTATCTACCATTTTATACACCCGGCTAATGCCGAAGGCTTTTCTTTTTTCATATACTTCATCTTCATTACCATATTTGATAATGCGACTGATTTGTTCGTCACTGAACCCATTGATTTTGGCTTCCTGCAATAATGTTTCGGGTAAATCTTCCAGCGAATAGTTGGCCAGCTCTTTTTCTATATTGACGATGTTTTGGATTTCATATAAAAACCAACGGTCAATGCCATGTGTAGCTTTGGAAATACTGCCAACGGAAATACCGGCCATTAATGCATCTTTGATTCTGAAAATCCGATCCCAGCGAGGTTCTTTCAAGTATTCAATCAGGTCGTTAGCATGCATCAGGCTTTTGCCATAATACCCTAAACCAACGGCATTATTTTCTAAACTTTGACAGGCTTTTTGAATGGCTTCGGTAAAACTACGGCCGATGCCCATGACTTCGCCCACACTTTTCATTTGCAAACCAAGATTATCGGATGCTCCTTTGAATTTATCAAAATTCCAACGTGGAATTTTTACAATAACATAATCTAAAGCCGGTTCAAAATAAGCAGAAGTCGTTTTTGTAATTTGATTTTCCAATTCATCTAAGCGATACCCAATCGCCAGTTTGGCGGCCACTTTGGCTATGGGATAACCGGTAGCTTTGGAAGCCAGTGCAGAGGAGCGGCTCACTCTTGGATTGATTTCAATGGCAATGAGTTCTTCGTTTTCGGGATTTAGTGCAAACTGAATATTGCAGCCTCCGGCAAAATTGCCAAGGTCTCGCATAATTGTAATGGCCGTATCCCGCATATTTTGCATAGCTGTATCGCTAAGTGTCATAGCAGGAGCTACCGTAATGGAGTCGCCGGTATGCACACCCATCGGGTCTAAATTTTCTACGGTACAAATGATACAAACATTATTCGCATCGTCTCTCAGGAGTTCCAATTCAAATTCTTTCCAGCCAAGAACGGCTTTTTCTACCAGTACTTCATGAATGGGAGAAGCCTGTAAACCACGGTTCAGCGCATCATCGAGTTCGTCTTTTGATTTTACGAATCCGCCGCCGGAACCACCGAGTGTAAAAGAAGGCCGGATGACGAGGGGAAAACCAATTTCCTGTGCAAATTCTTTTCCTTCGAGAAATGAATTGGCCGTCTTGGCTTGTGCTACAAGAATGCCGAGTTGGAGCATCCACTGTCGGAATTTTTCCCTGTCTTCGGCTTTTTCTATGGCTTTGATGTCAACACCTATCAGTTTTACATTGTACTGCTCCCACAATCCCAGGTCTTCAGCTTCTTTGGCCAGGTTCAATGCTGTTTGTCCGCCCATTGTCGCCAGCACGGCATCAATTTTATTTTCTTGCAGAATTTGCTCAAGGCTTTCTACGGTTAAGGGCAATAAATACACTTTGTCGGCCATCATCGGGTCGGTCATAATGGTAGCCGGATTGCTGTTGATAAGAATTACTTTTATGCCTTCTTCCCGAAGGCTGCGGGCTGCCTGCGAACCGGAATAATCGAATTCACAAGCCTGGCCAATTACAATAGGGCCTGAACCAATAATTAAAACAGATTGAATGGAATTGTCTCTGGGCATTTTTTTTTTAATCCCTATGCTGCTGCAAGGGTTCACAAAACAAATTGTGCAAAACTAAGGGAATAGCTTTTGAAATGGAAAGCTGTGAAGAATTAATGGAAAAAAAAATTACCTGGCCGAGTGAGGCCGAGGATATTTCCGGTATTGCAATGAATACATTTTATCGTAAATGGTTTCATTTTTTGAAAGCAGTTCGGCGACATAACTTTTTAACTCGGCCGGAGAATTATATATTTTTCTCACTGAAAAATTTTCGCTGATGGTTCTGACAGTAATGGTATCATTTTTTTTATCTAATGCAGCAATATAATACACTGTTTTTTTTACCGGAACTTCTCTTTTTTTCTTTTGATCATATTGACTAATGGAAATAGTCGTAACGAGGTTCATGTAGCGTTGAGAATCGATATAAGAAATGAAACCCGTAAAATAAGAAGTGTCGGGTAAAATAATATCACCTTTGATGGCTTTGCCATAGCGAATAATATGATAAGTGGAATCGGTTTCTTTGGTGAAATCCAATGCTTCAATACCAAAATAATCGCTGCCGTCTTTGATAATGCCATACCAGTATCCCAACAGACTTGTATCTACCGGTTCCACCGGATTTTCTTCCAATGCCACATTCGATTCGAAAGGGCAGGCATATAAAATCAAACTAAGTGGTATCAGCCAAAGAATTTTTTTCATGGTGGTTGTTAAAAATAACAAAAGATACAAAGAATGAATTTAACGATGCAAAATACACTGTAGTTCTTGCAGCATGCTTACTTTTGTACTATGAAATACAAAGTTTTATGGTTGACGTTATTCTATTTCAATTCGTTGTTTCTTGCCGCACAATCGGCTAACATTCCTACAAATTATTTTCAGAATCCCTTAGATATTTCCATGGATTTATCATCCAATTTTGGCGAATTAAGGTCAGGGCATTGGCACATGGGCCTCGATATAAGAACACATGCCCGTCCCAATTATACAGTGCATGCGGCAGCACAAGGCTACATTGCACATATTGGTATCAGGCCCGGAAGTTTCGGCCAATTTATCATTATCAATCATCCCAATGGATTATCCACTTTATATGCGCATCTCAATTCATTTTTTCCGGAGTTACAAGCATATATAACGAAGCAGCAATATGCGAAAAAATCTTGGGCCATTGAATTGGATTTTCAACCGCAACAATTTCCCGTTCCCAAAGGTTTCATCATTGCCAAAAGCGGCAATACCGGTGGATCTCTCGGGCCGCATCTGCATTTCGAAATTTTCAATACAAAATCAGGGAAGCGATTGAATCCTTTGTTATTCAATTTCCCCATCAAGGATGACCTGAATCCACAGATTTTGAAATTGGCTATGTATGACCGTAATCTTTCTGTATATGAACAAGCCCCTGTATTCTACAATGTGAAAAATTCATCGCAGGGATTTATACTCGCCAATGAATCGATTATGAAAGTCGGCAGCAATCGTATCAGTTTTGCTATTCGGGCATTCGATAAAATGAATAGCCGTGCTAGCCGCAATGGGATTTACATGGCCAAATTATTTTTTGACAACCGTGAACAAATCAGGTTTGTACTTGATAGTATTGATTATGACGAAACTGTTTACATCAATGCACATATAGATTACCAACATAAATACAACGGCGGCTCTTATTTACAACATTTATCCAAACTACCCGGCGATAAAGGGCCGGTATATAAAGAAAAAGAAAGTAATGGTGTTTTGTACTTCAACGATACACTTGAACATACCGTTCATATCGAAGTGTATGATGCCTATGGCAATGTGTCGCAATTAAAATTTATGGTGCAATATGATTCGTCTTTGGCTGGTCAATATAATTCCGCTTCGGGCCATGAATGGGCACCTAATAAATCAAATGTATTATTGAAAAAAGGGTTTGAGTTTTTTCTTTCTCCCCAAGCATTATACGATACTGTAGAAGAAGTGTTTGATACCAAAGCCGAAGCTACGCCTTATACATTTTCATCGGCATTTACAGTAGGCAACGATGCCTGGCCCATTCATGATGATGCCCTTGTAAGAATACAACTCAACAAACAAGTGCCGGCACAGTGGCAGGATAAATTATTCATTGTACGCACAACAAAAAAAGGAACGACGGAAGAGAAAGCCGTGTGGGAAAAAAACTGGCTCTCGGCCAAATTCGGCAGCTTTGGAAAATTTCAAATACAAGCCGATGTACAACCGCCCGGCATCAACAACTTGGGAAAAGGCGATACCGTAAATTTAACCAAGGCCAGAAGAATTGTTTTTAAGCCAACCGATAATTTTGGTATTCAAAAATTTGATGTTTTTTTGGATGGCAATTGGTTGATGTTTACCAACGACAAATACAAATACTGGATTTATGATTTCGACGAACGATGTGCACCCGGTGTACATGAATTAAGAGCAAGGGCAGAAGATAAAGCCGGTAATGTAACGGAAAAAACATGGTGGTTTAGAAGATAAAATTAAAAATTTTAAAAACATGGTAACACTGAAAGAAGGCGATAAAGCTCCTGCATTCACAGGCAAAGATCAGAACGATAAAAAAGTTTCATTAACGGCATTAAAAGGCAAAAAAATAATTCTGTATTTCTATCCGGCAGATGATACGCCTACTTGTACAGTACAAGCTTGCAACCTGCGGGATAATTTTTCTTTGCTGAAAAAGAAAGGTTTTACCGTTATCGGTATCAGCCCCGACGAAGTCAATAAGCATAAAAAATTTGAAACCAAATATGATTTACCTTTTACATTGAATGCCGATCCATCGCATACAATTCTGAAAAAATACGGCGTTTGGGGCCAGAAGCAAATGTTTGGTAATAAGTATATGGGTGTATTGCGTACAACTTTTGTGATAGATGAAAAAGGCATTATCTGCAAAATATTTTTAAGGCCCAAAACGAAAATACATGCTGAAGAAATTTTGGAAAGCATGTCATAACGCCCATGCAAACCGGGTAAAAATTAAAGAAAATTCATGGCTGGCAAAACTGGCTGCCAGAAAATTGAAGTCTGATAAAATGGCAATGGTCATCGGCCATACGATTCATTTGCACAATACAACCAAAGAAGAATTTCTAAATGATGAACGCTGGCTAAGGCACGAACTGAAACATGTGGAACAATATAAAAAACACGGTGTAGCAGGTTTTCTTTGCAAATACCTTTGGCAAAGCCTCCGGCATGGCTATCATGATAATGTTTTTGAAAAAGAAGCAAGGGAGAGTGAGACGGAAATTTCCAAAATAAACTTTAAAGATTTTAATTGAAAATCATATAACCTTTAATTATAGAAATCGAAGGCAAAATGTTTATGTGTTTTTATTCATTCTTAACACAATCGCAGTGAGGACCATAATCGTCTGGTGGTGTATCAGCACAATAACAACAAGAATGATAACCGGTTTCACAAGTGGTTGAGCAGTTGTAACCACCAGTACATGAGATAGAGCAACTTGTAGAGCCTTCGCCGCCAGCAGTGCAAGGAGATCCTCCTCCTGGCGGGTCTATATTCGTTTTTTGAGCAATTTTAAAGTAATCATTTATAGATTTATTTAAATCAATATTGTTGTTTATGAATGGCCAAGGACTATTATTGAATGCAAGACCATAGCCAAAATTATTGTTCGTTATTTTTTCACTAATTAATTTCGGAATTAAATTAAATGTTTCTGTATAATTTTTAGAATGAACAGCATAACTTGTTAGAATATTTTTATCTAAGTCGTTCACTAAAACAATGTCATATAAATACATTATCTCAACATTTTGCAGTGTCGAAATACCGGTTTTATAAGTTGATGGTTTATTTGTTTGTAAAATGAATTTATTATTGGCTGCCGCTTCATTGTTTTGTGTCAGTGCAATTATAATTTCACCACTGCCAAGGTTATATATATACGCACTACCTGAAAGCACTTTCCCAAAAATATCGGGCATGCCAAATTTGTCAGCAGGTTTTGCAATTTCACCTGTTAAATGAAAAATTTCTTTTTTTTCATTTTTATGACAGCTGGTAATAAAAATCAGGCAACTAAAAATGACAGATAGAGCTAAAATGAATGATTTAGAAAAAATATATTTCATAATATATTGTATATTTGATTTAATTCTAAGCTAAGTTATTTTTACAATTAAATAAAATAAATTTTAACGAAATGATAGTCAATACATTAAAATCCACTCCACTTCGCCGAATGAAAAACTTTCTTCTATAGTATGTTGTACTAATAATTCTCCGCTAGGTAAAACAGTTTTTATTTCTGCTTCAAAAACTCGGTTTTCTTTTTTGAGTTTTACTTTTTCATTTCTTTTATACAGATTCGAATTATAATTTTCAATTAATTGTTCAAACCCATTGTTTGAAAATTCATGGCAAGCCATGTCCAGTTGTTGACAAAGTTCTTTTGCAAGATGAATTATATCGAAATTTTTTCCGGTGATTTGTTTCAACGATACAGGATTGCGTAAATGAGAAGGAAAATTTGCCTGATTAATATTGATACCGATTCCGCAAACTGCCCAATCCCAATTTCCCGATGCTGAAATTGTATTTTCAATAAGAATTCCTCCTGCCTTTCTGTCCTGCCAATAGATATCGTTCGGCCATTTAATCTTTGTGCCTTCGCCGGCATATTTTTCGAAAAAACGAAATGCTGCCACAGCTACACAAACACTCAATTGGAATGGTTTTGAAAGGGTTATCAATTCCGGCTTTAAAATAACGGAAATAGCCATATTTACATCTTTTTCTGATGTCCAGCTTTTTCCCCTTTGTCCTTTGCCGGCTACCTGTTCATGTGCAAAGACTGTCATACCGGATTGTGCCATTTCCGCATGAATTTGCTGACGGGCATAGTTGTTGGTACTGTCAATCGATTGCAGTTCAATGAATGGCGAGCCGATGGGTTGTGTAGATAGAGGTTGTGGCAATTAATTGCTATTTTTGACAAAGTAAAAGAAGTTTATGGATTCGAATGAGTGATGCATCAAAATAGAAAATATATCTCATCCGAAAACATTCAATTAAAAACGAAAAATAAATTCATATTTGGAACAATTGGCCATTTTGTCCAACCGTATAAAGAACAGTAAGCCGACAGGGCCGGCAAGTGTAGCAAGGTTGAGGAAGAATTCAAAAATCATCAAAACCATCATTGCAGCTATACAGGAAAAAAAAGGCGAGGCAATCGTCTCCCTCGATCTGCGAAAAATAAATGAAGCAGTCGCTGATTTTTTTATTATTTGCGAAGCCGGAAACCCGGTACAAATAAAAGCGGTAGCCGACAATATTGAAAACAGGGTAACAGAAATATGTAGCGAAAAACCATTTCATCACGAAGGTTTCCAACAGTTGAAATGGGTGTTGATTGATTATGTAAATGTGGTTATACATATCATGTTGCCCGATACGAGAAAATTTTATCGATTGGAAGAGATGTGGAGCGATGCTTCCAATGAAGAATATTAATACTATTGTTAAAAAATAAAGGCGGTGTAAATAATCTGATAGAAGTATCATTATTTAGCAGCCACATCAAAAAATAATATGTCACAAGAACAAAATAATGATAACAGGCCACCAAGGTTTCCGAACAGACCACCGGGTGGTGGTGATCCCAATCAATCGCCGAAGAAAAAACCCAAGTTCAGTATATATTGGGTTTATGCTATCATCTTTGCCATTTTAATCGGCTTCCAGTTTTTTGGGCCTTTTTCGCCCAATATGGCAAAAATTTCCTCTTTGGATTTTCGGCACATGATTGCTAAGAATGCAGATGATGTAGCCAAATATGTGGTGATAGAAAATAAGAATAAAGTAAAAGTTTATTTATCCAAACAAGGTATCCAGGATTATGACGCCCAACTCAAAAAAGGAATCAGTGGAAAAATAAGTGAAGAAGGGCCACACATGTATTTCAAAGTCACCAGTGTAGAATCTTTTGATAAAGAGATGAGTGATTTTTATAAATCGCATCCCGATGTAAAAGAAGTACAGAAATATGCTGATACCGAAAGAGATTGGTTTGGCGGCATTTTACAGTTTTTATTACCTGTATTATTATTTGTCGGCCTGTGGATTTTATTGATGCGCAAAATGGGCGGTGGTGCCGGTGGTGGCGCCGGTGGCCCGGGCGGTATTTTTAGTATCGGCAAATCAAAAGCCACACTGTTTGATAAAGGCACAAAAGTGACCGTTACTTTTAAAGACGTAGCCGGACTCGATGAAGCCAAAGTAGAAGTGATGGAGATTGTTGACTTTTTAAAAAATCCGAAAAAATATACCAACCTCGGTGGTAAAATTCCCAAAGGAGCTTTGCTGGTAGGCCCGCCGGGTACCGGTAAAACTTTATTGGCCAAAGCAGTGGCCGGCGAAGCACAAGTGCCGTTTTTCAGCCTGAGTGGATCCGACTTTGTCGAAATGTTTGTGGGCGTAGGTGCCAGCCGTGTCCGTGACCTTTTCAAACAAGCCCGGGAAAAAGCACCTTGTATTATTTTCATTGATGAAATAGACGCCATCGGTAGAGCCCGGGGCAAAAATGCCATGATGAGCAACGATGAAAGAGAAAGTACATTGAACCAGTTGCTCGTAGAAATGGATGGCTTTGGTACCGATGTCGGTATTATCGTCGTAGCAGCTACCAACCGGCCCGATGTATTGGATACGGCTTTATTGCGGCCCGGCCGATTCGATCGCCAGATTACTATCGACAAACCCGACCTCGTAGGCCGTGAAGCTATTTTTAAAGTGCATTTAAAACCCATTAAAGTTTCCAAGTCGTTGGATGTACATAAACTGGCAGAACAAACACCCGGTTTTGCCGGTGCCGATATTGCCAACGTATGTAATGAAGCTGCATTGATAGCCGCTCGTAAAAATAAAGAAGCCGTGGATATGCAGGATTTTCAGGATGCAGTAGATAGGGTCATCGGTGGATTGGAAAAGAAAAGTAAAATCATTTCGCCGGAAGAGAAAAAAATTATTGCATTTCATGAAGCCGGACATGCCATTTGTGGTTGGTATCTCGAACATGCCTACCCGTTATTGAAAGTAACGATTGTTCCCAGGGGATCAGCTGCTTTGGGATATGCGCAATACACACCGAAAGAACAGTATTTATACAATACAGATCAACTGCTTGACCAAATCTGTATGACACTCGGCGGCCGTGCCAGCGAAGAAATATTTTTTAATAAAATTTCTACCGGTGCACAAAATGATTTACAACAAATAACCCGAACAGCGTATGCCATGGTAACGGTCTATGGTATGAATGGCAAATTGGGCAATGTGAGTTATTACGACCCACAACAAGAAGCCAGTTTTACCAAACCATATTCTGACGAAACAGCGAAAATTATTGACGATGAAGTTCGCCAACTCATAGATAAAGCGTATATCAGAACAAAAGAATTGTTGACAGAAAAGAAAGAAGATGTAGAAAAACTGGCGGAGGCTTTGTTGGAAAAAGAAGTGCTTTTCCAGAGCGATGTTGAAGCATTGATTGGAAAGCGGCCATTTGAAGAGAAAAAACCCATTGCCGTAGAAGAGCCATCCGTGGAGGAAGTACAGGATGAAAATACAGAAGCAGCCATTCCCAAAAAAAAGGATGAAAAATCTACAGAAGAAGATTCGGGCAATATAGGGTTGGCTCCATCTATTTAACTGTTCCGGCTATGAATGTATCACCTGCCAAAGAAAATATTTTAAAAAAAATTCGCAAGGCGTTGAGTCAATCAACGCCTTTGCCTTTTCCGCAAAGCGAAGGCAACCAACCGGTTTTTCATCCTTTGCAACAGGAAGTTGCTATAGAATTTGCAGAACAATTCACGGCACTACAAGGAAAATTTATTTATTGTATCAACCGACAGGAACTGGCTTTTCAATTGAGTAGTTTAATTCAAAAACATCAATGGCAAAAAGTCTATTGTGTAGAAGATCAGTTGATCAGTAGTATTACAACATCTTTTGCCGATAGAATCACCCAAACCCATTTGGCCACTGCCGATGTTTCCATCACCGGATGCGAATGTCTTGTAGCCCGTACAGGCACCATCGTTTTATCATCGGCACAAATGAATGGCCGCACTACAAGTGTCTATGCGCCGGTTCATATTTGCATTGCCTTTACCCATCAATTAGTGACAGATATTGACGATGCCATTTTGCAAACCAAAGAAAAATATGGAGATAATTTTCCTTCATTGGTCAGTTTTGCCAGTGGCCCCAGCCGTACAGCCGATATAGAAAAAACGTTGGTTGTAGGTGTTCACGGACCCAAAGAAGTCTATCTTTTTCTGGTAGAAGTATAACTTTTCATTCACTTGTACAAGAGGGTGGCTTAGCGTATCTTTAGGGCATGAGAAATCCCGGTGTTTTTCAACTATTCGTGTATGGCTCACTGCGCAGCGGTTTTCATAGCAATGCTTATGAATACATCAGCCGTTTTTTTAAATTCATTGGCGAAGCAAAAGTGCAGGGAAAATTGTTTGACATGGGCAGTTATCCGGCCGGTGTTCCCACTAACGAAGATGCTTATATCATTGGTGAATTGTACCAGGCTAAAAACGAACATGAATTTGCCTGGGCCATCGGCCAGTTAGATGACTATGAAGGCGTATCGGTAGAAGCCGATGAAATGCAACTATACAGACGTGAAGTGGTGTCTGTACATTTTAATAATTCGATTTCTGCTGCCTGGGTGTATTGGTACAATGGAAGTGTGCAAGGCAAAAAAGAAATTTCTTCAGGCGATATGTTGCAATATTTTAAATCGAAGAAATAAATAGTAAATTTGAAGTATGCTGAAAACAAGGACTTTCAGAATTGTATTAAGAAAAGAACCGGAAGGTGCTTATACTGCCTTGGTTCCTTCTTTGCCAGGGTGTATAACTTGGGGCGAAACTGTAGAAAAAACCCTGGACATGGCAAAAGATGCAATTGAAAATTATATTGCTGTTTTACGTGAAGAAGGAGAACAGATTCCTGACGACAATGAAACATTGGAATATTCAATACAGCTTTCTGCATAAATGATTTATACTAAGATTCCCTTTTCCTGCTACTGTGATTATCTTAAATTATGAATTATTCTCCTAAAAGAATTATCCAATTACTTAAAAAAAAAGGCTACGTACTGAAAAGAACTTCAGGAAGCCATCATATTTATTATCATTCAGAACTCAAAAAAACGATTGTGGTGCCGGTACATGGAAATAAAAATATTCCGAAAGGAACTTTTATGAGTATCTTGAAACAAGCAGATATTGGAAAAGAAGAAATTTAAAATTAATGCCGACGAAAAATATCTATTTTCTTTCTGACTTTCATTTGGGTGCACCCGATTTTGAAAGTAGCCTTGTCAGGGAAAAATTACTTGTTCAGTTTTTAGATGAAATAAAAGAATCTGCATCGGAGATTTTTCTTGTTGGCGATCTATTCGATTTCTGGTACGAGTACCGCAAAGTGGTTCCCAAAGGCTATACTCGTTTGCTCGGCAAGCTGGCCGAATTATCCGATAAAAATATTTCGCTACATTTTTTTGTTGGTAATCATGATATGTGGATGCGGGATTATTTTCAGAAAGAACTTAATATACCGGTATATTTTGCACCGGAAGCATTTGAAAGAAACGGGAAAAAATTCTTGGTAGGACACGGCGATGGCCTCGGTCCCGGCGATAAAGGATATAAACGGTTGAAAAAAGTTTTCAGAAACCCGGTGAGTAAATGGTTGTTTGGTCTTTTGCCGCCGGTAGTTGGCATGGGGTTGGCGCATTATTTAAGCAGAAGAAGCCGGGCACAAACCGGTGCTACGGAAGAAACATTTCTCGGCGAAGACAAAGAATGGTTACTGCTGTACAGTAAAAAAATACTGCAAACGACTTATTTCGATTATTTTGTTTTCGGTCATCGGCATTTACCCATCGATTTTCAATTGGATGACAAAAGCAGGTATATCAACCTCGGCGATTGGATACATTATTATACTTACGTTGTTTTCGATGGTAATGATTGTAAATTGAAATCATATAAAGGCATGGAAAATAAAATCATTTATCAACGATGAAAAAAGGGTTCAGCTTCATATTGTGTTGCATTGTTTCAGTGCAATTTGTTTTTTCGCAATCGGATAGCTCCTTTCAATTATTGCGGGTACTGAAAGGAGATATAGTTGATTTTACAGTCGATAACCTGGACAATATTTATATTCTGAACAGCCGGAACCAAATTAAAAAAATTGATGCCGACGGCGACTCAGTAGCCGTGTATAATGACGTAAAAAAGTTTGGCACCGTCAGCCTGATTGACGTCTCCAATCCGCTCAAACTATTATTGTATTACAAAGATTTTGCGACCGTGGTTATGCTCGACCGTTTTTTGAATATTGTCAATACGATAGATTTACGGAAACAAAATATTTACCAGGCGGCAGCCATTGCACAGTCTTATGATAATAAGATTTGGGTTTTTGATGAATTGGAAAATAAATTGAAAAAAATAGATGAGCATGGAGAATTACTGCTCGAAACACCTGACTTCCGCTTACTACTCGACCATGCCATCCGTCCGATAAAAATTTATGACGAAAATAAATACGTTTATCTCTATGACTCACTGAACGGTGTCAATGTATTTGATTATTATGGCGCTTTAAAAAATAATATATTGATAACGCATTGGCAAAATTTTAAAGTGGCAGGAAAATATATTTTCGGCTCACAATCGGATACGCTTTACCGTTATAATGTTACGGACTTTATGTATGATGAATGGAAAATGCCGGCAGCCATTGCCGATTGCCGATCATTTAATTTTACTACGGCAAGAGTCTATGCGTTGAAAGAAAATGAATTGAAAATTTATTCTATTAATCAGTAGTTATTATGTCTGGATGGCATCAATAATTTCTGCTAATTCTATATCGAACAAACCATATTTACCGAATTCCACCACACGGCCCATTTCCTTACCGTCCTGCATGACAATAATTGTGGGAACGTTTTTTATATCCATTGCTGCGGCAAGGTGTTGCAAAGTTGTTTTATGCCGGTCCACGCCAATCAAAGTAACTTTCGTTTCCGGGAATCCTCCCGTTTCTAATAATTGATAGAATTTTGGAATAATATTATGCGAATCTTCGCACCAAGTGCCCATAAATACAATGAATGAAATAGCATTACCGTGTTTTCGTAAAGCAGCAACAGCTTTTGGGTAAGGCGTATAATCTTTTAAATTTTCGGCATACCAGGTAAAACTCGAATCGCTTAATAAAACTTGTTTGGAAATAATTCCTTTGAGTGATTTTTCATTCGGTCGTTCTATCAATGTCTGGTATTGTACATCTTCCATGGCTTTGGGTGGTTGTGCTTTGGAGAATGTGGCAAAACTGACGGCCAGTAAAAACAGGAACAATGTTTTTTTCATTATCAATATTTGATTTGTAAAATAACGATGAACTTTTATTGGATGAAAACCCGGTTGTTAAAGTTGCTTATAAATTGGCTTTAAGTTCGAGGAAGAAATTTTTTATTTTTTCCAATGATTGAATCATATCAAATTTTTCCCGGGCTGATTTATTGTTTTTTAAAAATGTTTTGGCGCCTTCAATGGTATATTTCCTGCGACGCAGCAAGTCATATATCATCACCAGGTTTTGGATATCAACCGGTCGAAAAAAACGGTCGCCTTTTCTGTTTTTGCGGGGTTTTAATATGTCAAACTCCGTTTCCCAATAGCGAATCAGTGATTGGTTTTCCCGAAACATAGCGGCTACTTCGCCAATAGGGTAATATTGTTTTTTGTATAAAGTTTCTTCATCGGGTACCTGCAACAAACCGGCGTGTTCTGAAATTTCTTTCAGCGATTTTCTGCCTCTTTTCTGAGGCTGTTGTGCTGATGGTTGTTGCATTTTTTCTTCCACCCGTGCTGGTTTTTTTATGGATGTTATCTTTTCTGTTTCCGGCTCATGCAAACTGTTCTCTTCAGTTGCAAAGTCAAAAGTGATTTGTGATAATACTTTTCCCATGGTATGTAAAGATACAAAGCGTTGTATTTTATAACTCCTCTGAACAAAGAGTGTGGAAAAAATGCGTAAACTTAATATTTACACGAAAATTTAATCGAGACTTTGGTTCGATGCGGCTGCTTTTTTCAATAGCAAATCATATTGCTCGGGACTCAGGTCATTAAAAAAGAAATAAATGGGATTTATCTTTTGTCCGTTTTTATGTACTTCATAGTGACAGTGTGGCCCGGTAGATTTGCCGGTGCTGCCTACCCAACCAATGACTTCGCCCCTTTTTACCGATTCGCCATTTCTAACTTTGACTCTTACCATGTGTCCGTAAAGTGTTTCGTAACCATACCCATGATTGATGACGACATGATTGCCATAGCCATTGCCTGTATTGCCGGCAGTCGTAACAGTTCCATCGGCAGTGGCATAAATGGGAGTTCCTTGTGGTGCCGAGAAATCGAGCCCTGCATGAAATTTTGTTGTTTTATAAACAGGGTCAATCCGGTAACCAAATCCGGAGGCTACTCTTTTCAAATCTTTATTGTTGACGGGTTGTATAGCCGGCGTATGTGCCAATAATTTTTCTTTGTCTTTTACCAAATCAGTAACTTCTATATATGATTTTTTCTGTGCAGCAATTCGGTTTTTAATATTCGACAAAGTAGTAGCGATGGAACTGACCAGTTGGTTGTCTTCGATGTTATTGATTTTTTCAATTTCCTGCTTTTCTTCTATAGCTTTGGCCCTGGCACTATCAGGAATTGGGTTGGCTTCAAAAATAGTACGGTAAATTTCATTATCCCTTGTTTCCAATTCTTTCATTTGTTGTTCGATGGATTGCAGGTCTTTTTGAAAATCCTTGAAATCATCTTTCATGGCTTTGTTTTGTTGCGCCAGCAGTCTTTCTCTTGGAGAGCCGATAAACTGAAAAGCCACAAATGAAATGATAGCAGCCGTAACTAATGAAGCAGCCAGAAATCCGAAAATTCGCAATATTTTTACCCGCAAAGGAGTTTCCAGCTTTTCGTAGCGAAGCGTATTGGTATTATAATAATATTTTATTTTCTTCATGTAACCAAGCCTTTACCTGTTTGGGCATAAATGCAAATTGAATATTTTACCTTTGCCAACTTTGAAGGGCTAACAAATATAGCTTCTAAAATCGCAAAAATCAACCTGGAATCACCAATTGATTGTCAGCGGAAAATGAGTTAAATAAATTTTGTTTTGAATAAAGCAGCAATGCATACAGAATATTCGCCAACTATATATGATGACCAGTACTGATATAAGAAAAGCTTTCATGGATTTTTTTATTGCCAAAGGACATACGATTGTTCCTTCGGCACCTATTGTAGTAAAAAATGATCCTACGCTGATGTTTACCAATGCCGGTATGAACCAGTTTAAAGATTATTTCCTGGGCAATAAAAAAGCACCGGCTTCCCGAGTGGCAGATACCCAAAAATGTCTGCGGGTCAGTGGCAAACATAATGACCTGGAAGAAGTAGGTGTCGATACGTATCATCATACAATGTTTGAAATGCTGGGCAACTGGAGCTTTGGTGATCCTGCCCGTCCGGCAGGCGGGTATTTTAAAAAAGAAGCCATTGCCTGGAGTTGGGAATTGCTTACAAAAGTTTATCAATTAGACAAGAGCCGTATCTACGTTACTATTTTTGAAGGTGATGCAGCAGAAGGCTTGCCCAAAGATGAAGAAGCTTATGCTGAATGGAAAAAATGGGTAGCGGAAGACCGTATTTTAATGGGCAACCGCAAAGATAATTTTTGGGAAATGGGCGATACCGGCCCTTGCGGCCCTTGTACAGAAATTCATTACGATACAAGGCCCGAAGCGAATAATGATGGACATCAACTGGTGAATCATGATGAAACCGGTATGGTAATGGAAATCTGGAATAATGTATTTATACAATTCAACCGAAAAAAAGATGGCAGCTTAGCTCCTTTGCCGGCCAAACATGTGGATACCGGAATGGGATTGGAAAGATTAGTGCGGGTACTACAAAACAAACAAAGTAATTACGATACCGATATTTTTTTAGGAACCCTACAAAAGATTGCAAGTATTACAAAAATAAAATATAGTGGTAGCGACAACAAAACCGATGTTGCCTTTCGTGTATTAGCCGATCATATAAGAGCTATTTGTTTTACCATTGCCGATGGCCAATTGCCTTCCAATACAGGAGCCGGTTACGTCATTCGAAGAATATTGCGCCGGGCCGTTCGGTATTATTATTCATATTTATCTTATCAAAAACCATTGTTATTTCAACTCGTTCCGGTCATTGCGAAGCAGTTTGAAAATGTATTTCCGGAGGTAGCAGCACAATTGGAATTTGTATCCAAAGTCATAAAAGAGGAAGAAGAAGCATTTTTAAGAACATTGGAAAAAGGATTAAAACGAGTAGATGATTTAATAGCGGAAGGAAAAATTTCAGGGAAAGACGCTTTTGAATTATATGATACCTATGGCTTCCCATTTGATTTGACAAAATTGATTGCAGCAGAAAATAAATTATCGGTCGATGAAAAAGAATTTGCATCAGAAATGCGACTACAAAAAGAACGTTCCCGTTCGGCTACTACCATTGATGCAGAGGATTGGATAATTGAAAAAGAAGGCAACAATACATTTGTCGGCTATGATGTTCTTTCCTCGGAAACGGCGTTATTAAAATACAGGAAAATAAAAACCAAAGGGAAAGAATTGTATCAACTGGTTTTAGAAGAAACACCTTTCTATGCAGAAAGCGGCGGGCAGGTTGGCGACCGGGGACAATTGATTTTTGAAAATACAACTGTAAAAATTTTCGATACCAAAAAAGACAACGACCTGATTATTCATTTTGCCGATAACATATCGGAGAATCTTTCGGGTAAAGTAATGGCAAAAGTAGATGCAGATAAAAGAAAAAATACGGCACTACATCATTCGGCCACTCATTTATTACATGCTGCTTTACGTAAAGTGTTGGGTACGCATGTTGCACAAAAAGGTTCCTTGGTAAATGAAGAACATTTGCGGTTCGATTTTTCGCATTTTGCAAAAATGACCGATGAAGAAATCCAACAAGTAGAAATGTTGGTCAATAAAAAAATAAGAGAAAACATTCCGGTTGTCATCAAAGAAATGCCCAAGGAAGAAGCGATGCAATTAGGTGCTATGGCTTTGTTTGGCGAAAAATATGGCGACAACGTTCGGGTGGTCATCATTGATCCTGCCTATTCCATTGAATTGTGTGGCGGTACACATATTGGTGCTACCGGCGAATTGGGTATTTGTAAAATCACCAATGAAACTGCGGTGGCTGCAGGCGTCAGAAGGATTGAAGCGGTTTGTGGTACATTGGCCGAATCTTATATCAATAATCAACTGAAAGAAATAGCTTTAGTGCGGCAATTTTTGAAACACCCGAAAGATGTAACCAAAGCCATCGAAAATTTAGCGGCAGAAAATAATGCATTGCGCCAAAACCTTACGGCCCTCGAAGAAAAACAACTGGCAGCGATTGCCAAAAATTTATTGACAAAAACAACATCCATCGGAGCAATTCAATGGCTGGCACAAAAAGTAGAGGTGGATAATGCTGCTGCGTTAAAAAAATTATGTTACGACCTGAAAAGCAAAATGAACAATTTTGTAATTGTACTGACCGCCGCCATTCAGCAAAAACCATTTGTGGCTATTTGCATTGATGAAAGTTTGGTAGAATCGAAAGGATTGGATGCCGGTAAATTGATTAAAGAAAAAGTAGCTCCCTTGATTAAAGGTGGTGGTGGCGGCCAAAAGACATTGGCTACTGCCGGTGGGCAAAATGTAGAGCAACTCGAAAAAGTGTTGGAAGTCGTGAGAGAAAGTATAAAAGATTAAAGCTTGAATTTTTTTCTTTCATCTTCATCTAAAAGATGTTTGTATTTCTCCATGTTTTGCCGGTCTTTTTTGTACACCCGGTAAACATAAATGCTGAGAAAAATACAAAGTGCAAATAAAATCCCAACAGCTACATATATCAATGTTGTCATCATTTCAGAGACAAATTACACTATTATTTGTGAAAAAAATAGTCAAATAAATAAAAAAACTGAAATTAGTAAAATTACTATCTCAAAGAATCAGATGGAGGCAATTATAGAGACAAAACGATTGATTTTGCGTGAATTTACACAGGATGATGCGGCACTCATCTACCAGTTAAACCTTGACCCCAGAGTGATAGAGTACACCAAAGATCCCATTCGTGACTTGAAACAGGCCAAAGAAATACTGACCAATATTATTTTACCGCAATATACTTTGTACAAACATGGACGTTGGGCGGTACACACCAAAAATGATTTTGCCTTTATTGGTTGGTGTGGTTTAAAGTATATTAAAAAGAGAAATGAAATCGACCTCGGGTATCGTTTTATACAGGCTGCCTGGGGCAAAGGTTTTGCTACTGAAGCTGCTTTACAATGCATCGATTATGGTTTTCGCCACTTACGAATTCCTAAAATTATAGGCCGGGCGATGCCTGAAAATACAGCCTCCATCCGGGTACTGAAAAAATGTGGAATGCAATTCGTCAATGAAACTGTCGTAGATGGCCATCCGGCCAAAACCTATGAATTGAACAATCCGTTTATCCCTTTATAAAACCATTCATTTTTTTAACATTTCCGAAATGTTTCGTATTTCTAAAAAAGCCCTATATTTGACTACGAAACTTACCGTAGATAATTAAAATTTTATAAAAATGAAACAATCAATTTGGAAAGTCAACGGCCTCATGGTGGTCTTGGCATTGATGATGCCCGCTATGTTGCTGGCGCAAAAGAAGGATAAAGAAGTCAAAGAAAATAAAGTTGTTAGGGAAGTCATCATTTCTTCTAATGGCGATGAGCCCGATAAGATGGTCATTGCAATTGATGGCGATAAGGTGACCGTAAACGGCAAACCCATCGACGATTTTAATGATGGTGATACCAAAGTAAAATATCGCAAACTCAAAGACGTGAATGCAATGGTATTTGATGGCATCAATGGGAATGGTGCTTTCAGTATTGGCAGAGATGGCGACCGTTCCAAAAGAATGACTTACATTTTTGGCAATGATGACAAAGCCATGCTGGGCGTTTCTACTTCCAAAACTGACAAAGGCGTGGAAGTCAAAAGCATTACCAAAGAAAGTGCGGCAGAAGCGGCCGGATTGAAAGAAGGTGATGTCATTACCAAAATAGATGATAAAGAAATTAACGATCCGGATGATTTATCGAAAGCTATCCAGGAACATAAACCCGGCGATAAAGTAAAAGTAACTTACAAAAGAGATGGTAAAAAAGATAAAGTCGATGTTACGCTGACCAAATGGAAAGGCTTAACCGGGTTTAATTATGGTTTTGGCGATTCATTTGATTACGAAAAACTAATTCCGAAATTGTCTGAATTAAAAAAGCTGAGAGGGAATAGAATTTTTACGCAACCTTTCAATCAATACAGAATGATGTATGACAATGCACCCAAACTGGGCATTTCTGTTCAGGATGTTGATGAAGGCAATGGCGTGAAAGTGATAAATGTAGAAGAGGAAAGCAATGCTGCCAAAGCCGGCATTCAAGAAGATGATTTGATAATAGCTGTAGATGGGCAATCCGTAAAGAACACGGATGATATTGTGAAATTGATTAAAGAAAGTAAGGATAAAAATTCCATCATGATACAATTGAATCGGGATGGCAAAGTGATGAATATAGAAACCAAAATGCCAAGAAAAATGAGGCAGGCAGATTTGTAAATAAATATTATTGAATTATGTAAAAAAGACAGAAGCCTTTGGGTTTCTGTCTTTTTTCTTACCTTTTGGTAAATTTTCTTCCGCTATAAAATTTTGCACACCTTATGTGTTGCTCCATTACCCGATATTGTAAACGTTCATTTTTAATACTTGTGATTATTTTAAATTGTTCAATCGCAAATGCACAAATCACCAAAAATGTTCCATACCGTGTAATAGATGAATCCAATCGGTTAAGTGACAACAACGTTACATGTATTTATAAAGATAATACTGGCTTTCTATGGATTGGCACAGCTTCGGGACTCGATTTATTGGATGGCTCGACAATCACAGTTTTTAAAAACAGCCCGGCCGATACGAATTCAATTAGTAATAATTATATCCAATGGGTTACACAGGATAGCAGTGGATTTTTTTGGGTTGGCACTAAAAATGGGTTAAATAAATTTGATTTTCAACAACGGAAATTTTCAACTGTTGCAGTACTAGGTTATGGAAAAGTGAATAACGACGGCATCAATGAAATTGCGGTTGACCCTTCCAATAATCTTTATGTAACCAATGGAAAAGGATTGTTTTTTTATGACCGAAAAAAAAATATTGCTTTTCCGATAGAGCTGCCTGGCATTGGCATTGATAAAGCACAGAACAACCATATTTCTCATATTGCTTTTGACAAAAATTATACTTTATGGATAAGTACTTTCAATGGTTTGTGGAGCTATTCAATTAAAACGCACCAAATTAAAAGTGAAATCAATAGAGAAAATGATAAACAATTTGCGGGGCTTTATACCAATTTTATATTTGATCGTAGTGGCAATATATGGCTCGGCACCTGGAATAGCGGGCTGAAAGAATTTAATCCTCAAACAAAAACTGTACGGAGTTTTGCTCTACCCAACGCCAATTTTGAGATAATTGCCCTGCAGGAAATAATTGATAATAATGGAAAAGATTTAATAATCATTAATAATCAATTGCTATGTTTTGACAAACAAACAAACAAATTCATAAGTAGATTTCCGGGTAATATTTCTGCAAATACATTTTATTTTTTTACTGATGGATTGTTTTGGGTGGGCACAAAAAAGGGAATTGTTATTTTGAAATTGGGCAAAAATTATTTTCAGCAGCATTTATTCCCCAACGAGTTAACCAGTCAGAATGTAGCGTTGCAGGAATGGAAAAATAACTTACTGGTTGGCGGAGAAAATAAAAATTTTTTAAAACTATTTGATAAAAATTTAGAAATAATTGGCGATTTCAGCAATCATATTTTATTTAAAAAAATTGATTGCCTTTCCCTATTTCCCGATGGCGAGGATGATGTTGTTTGTGGTACTACAGAAGGGATTGCCCATATTAATCTGAAAAATAATTCAACACAATTTTATCATTTGCATGATACAACAAGCCAACAGAATTTATTGAATTTTATCAGTTTCATCTTTAAAGATTCATTTGGTCAATGGTGGATTTTCCCATGGAGAAATGGTATTTGGAAAAGCGATGCAGATTTTTTACATCCTAAAAAAGTATTTTCAGGTTTTTTAAAACGCCATGGAGTGCAAAAGCAACTGGTCATTGCAGCAGCATGCGAAGACCAAAATAGGAATTTATGGTTTGGTGATTATGATGAAGGAATAATTTTTTACAAACGGAAAACCAATACATTTTCAAAACCATTTGTTTCCTTAATGGGTGAATTTACCAATGCTTCACAGGTTCTTTATTACAAAAATTATTGTTATTCTTTTTCCGCTTCCAATATATTGAAATGGAATACCGATAGCCTGATTTTGCATACCATTCCGGTTTCGCAGGTTACTGATAAAGATATTACTTCAATGGCATTGGATAGTTTGGGGAATTTGTGGTTATCCACTGATGAGGGTCTTGTGGTGTATAACCAGGTGAAAAAAATATTCAGGCATTTTACCATTGCTGACGGTTTGCCCGCCAATAAGATGGAAGGCAATTTATTTTGTGGTAAAAATGGAACCATGTACTTCGGAAGTGTTGATTATCTCTTACAATTTCAACCTGAAAAAGTTTTGGCATCCATTGAAAAAATTCCTGCAATACGACTGACCGAATTGTTGGTCAATAATCAAATTCAAGCAGTAGATGAAAGCAGAAAACATATTTTTTCGCCCAATGCACACAATTTCATTTTTGCATGGTCGATTTTGAGTTTTGCGGATCCACTCAACAATAAGTATTATTATCAATTAAAAGGAGTTGATAAAAATTGGCGATTTGCGGGCAATATGGGCAGAGTAGAATTTGTCAATCTTTCTCCCGGACATTATACTTTGTTGCTGAAAGGTGAAAATGAAAATGGCATCAGTGCCAATAAAATATTGCAATTTGATTTTACCATACAATTGCCTTTTTGGAAAACGACTTGGTTTGTATTTTTAATCATTGCGTTAATGGCAATTATTTTTTACGGCTTATACCGATATAGGATAAATCATATAAGGAAACTGGAAGCACTCCGAAATAGAATTTCCCTGAATTTACATGACGATATCGGCTCTACTTTAAGCTCCATTTCTATTTTAAGTGCATTGGCATTGCACAAAGAAAAAAACAGGGAAACACAGGATATTTTAGAGACAATAAAGAATAATGCCATTTCCCTGATGGATGAAATGGATGATATCGTTTGGAGCATCAACCCCAGGAATGATTCATTACATTCACTTTTTCTCAGGATAAGAAGTTTTGCAGCAAAATTATTTGAAGCTAAAAATATAAATTATAAAATAGAAATACCCAATTCCATACTGCATATAAAAATGACAATGCAAAACAGGCAACATTTATATTTAATTTTAAAAGAAGCCATTAATAATCTCATTAAATATTCAGCCTGTTCAGAAGCTGGCATTGCAGTAAATTTTCATAAACCATTACTGTCAATTAGTATTGAAGACAATGGCAAAGGTTTTTCTATGAATAAAGATTATGCTGGAAATGGTTTGAAAAATATGAAAAAAAGAGCTGATGCATTAGGAGCAAATTTAAAAATTCAATCGAAAGATAATGAGGGAACTAAAGTAAACCTTACTTTAAAAATCAAATGAATATATGATACTCGATGACACTACAATTTTTCAAATTTGTAATCTAAAAAAATGAATGTGATTAGCGTTGCCATTATAGAAGATAATGAAACATTAAGAAAATCGCTATCCGATTTATTAAATATTGCTGAAGGAATTCAATGCATTTTGGCCTTGCCCAATTTATTGAATGTAGTCAGTGAATTTCGAAAGCAGTTACCTTCCATTGTATTAATGGATATTGGCCTGCCACATATTTCGGGCATCGAAGGAGTCAGATTAGTCAAGGAAAATTTTGATAATGTAGAAGTGATAATGTTTACAGTATTTGATGATGACGAAAAAATATTTGACGCTATTAAAGCCGGTGCTTCAGGTTATTTATTAAAAAAGTCTTCACCGTCAGAAATTATTGAAGCTGTTTTTTCGTTGCATAATGGCGGTGCCCCAATGAGTGCTTCCATAGCCAGGAAAGTGATAAATTCTTTTCACAATAATACCAGTACGCCTAAAAAAACATTTTCATTAACAACAAGAGAAAGTGAAATTTTGCATTCATTGGTAGATGGGTTTAGTTATCAGAAACTGGCTGAAAAATATTTTATTAGCATTAGCACTGTTCGTACACATATCAAACACATCTATGAGAAATTGCATGTGAATTCAAAAGCTGAAGCCGTAGCCAAGATTCTGAAAAACTAATCAACAGGAAAAAATCCCGGAAATCATATTTTCATACGATTGACTTGAGAGCTGTTTTATATTTTTTTTGTATCTAAACGAACAGCCATGAAAAAGTTATTTTTTTTGATTGTATTTATTACAGTTGCCGGAACATTTAGCAGCCAGGCACAGTTTTTTAAGAAATTAAAAGATAAAGTAAAACAAGCAACGGAAGACAAAGCTGCCAAAGAAGGCGAAAATACAAATGAGAATACAAAAACCGGTAAAATAAATTCTATCTCCGGCGATGCTACAAATGGTACAGCAACAATAAAATCGTATCAGAATTATGATTTTGTTCCCGGCGATACATTAATTTTTGTATCGAATCTGCCGGACGAGCAAACCGGCGAAATTCCTTCGCAGTTCACTATACTGGATGGGCAAATAGACATCCAGGCCGTTGATGGTGAGAATGTGATTCATATACCCAAAGGTGCCGGTGCCACTTTTACGCCAAGAATGGAAAAGCAAACTTATATGCCGGATCAATTTACAATTGAATTTGATTTTAAAAATGAAAATTTTGGAATCAATCATTTATCGGTTGATTTTGGAAATCGGGTTTACTATGCACAAGACCCTGCTATTATGCCTGGTATTTCATTTTATAGTTCAAGTCTCACCTGGTCACTCGGCGATATGGATTATCCGGCTGATTTGCAAACCGGTACAGATAAGCCGATGATATGGCATCATTTTGCGATAGCTATTAACAATAATATCGGCAAAGCATATATTGACCAATATCGTGTGGTCAATGTCAATAACCTGACAGGCAAACCCAAAAATGTTACGATTCATGTAGATGGGTATGAAAATTCATTTATAAAAAATATTACCATCGCAAAAGGTGGAATAAACCTGTACAAACAAAAAACAACTCCAGCAAAAATTATCATGAAAGGTATTTTGTTTGATGTAGATAAAGCAAGTTTACGACCACAATCAATGGGTTCTATCAATGAAATATACAACCTGATGAAAAAAGATAATTCATTGAAATTTGAGATTGATGGACATACCGATAATACGGGCAATGGTGCACACAATCAGATTTTATCTCAACAAAGAGCAGATGCAGTTAAAACACAATTAGTCAGTATGGGAATTGATGGTAACAGGCTTACAACAAAAGGATTTGGTGATACCATGCCAATTGATACAAACGATACACCTGAAGGAAGAGCCAATAACAGGAGAGTAGAATTTGTGAAGAAGTAAAGATGAATTGTATCAAAAAAATGACCAAATGAAAAAACTGTTTTCTTTATTTATTTTTTTGAATGTTGGTTTGTTGGCAATAGCTCAGAATAAAGCTTTAGGGAATGATTATTTTTTTATTCCAGGCGACGATGTTACTATTCCACCCGGTGGGAAAATTACACTACGTGTAAAGCAAATGGTAAATGATATACCAACTGATGCATTCATAAAAAACGAACAATGGACCATTGACGGGAAAGATTTGGCAGCACAAAATCCGAAAGAAGGTGTGTTTACATTAGAAAGGTTACAATTGGACAGGGGCGTTTATACGGCACCGGCCGCACCACCGCCCAATAATCCTGTTATTATTACAATAAGTTTTCAGCCCGAGGGCAAAACAGAAAAAATCATATTGTATTGTTACGTTCATATTTTGAATTATGAAAACTTTTTTTACCTGAAAAAACCCAATGTTCCGGAAGGAAGTTTATTTGAATTAAAAGAGTCTCCTTTAGCCTCTTCTAGAAAAATGAGAGAAACGGCTTATTATAGTAATGATGAATGGGTGCTGGGCATACAAGGATTTAGAAAATCATCCAAAGAGGATGCAGCGCCTCAGTTAATGACAATGGGCTTAAGTTTTGTTGGCAATGCAACAGGTACTTATGAATGGTCAGTGCATGGCGATAATAAAACCGGATTGACTCCGCCTTGTAATACGGTTTCGGTGAATGGGCTTACAGATAGCGGTTCTCCATTTCTTTATATCTCTTCAGACTGTGTGGCACATGGTGATAATCATTGCAAATTGGTGACTTTAGAAGGAAGTACAACCATTACAATTTTTGACAAAAAAAACAAAATTATAAAAGGTTATTTTTCGGGAATTTTGATTTCTCCGGAATTCGAATATGTTACAGTATCAGGTGCATTCTCAGTTTTTATGCAATAAACCTTAGTTTTTTTTTAAAAATCAATTTTCTATAATTCAATAGAAAGACTTTTCATTATTTGATCAATACAATTCATCAGTTTCCTCATTTTTATTCCTGTATTTTTGCCACCGTTTTATGATCGATTTTGCTTCATACGAAATTGTGGTAGGCTTGGAAGTGCATGCCCGCCTTTTGACGGCTTCGAAACTTTTTTGTGCCGATAGTAATCAGTATGGTGCTGCGCCCAATACAAATGTCAGCCCCATTACTTTAGGCCATCCGGGCACCTTGCCCAGGTTGAATAAAAAAGCGGTTGAACTGGCCGTCAAAATGGGATTGGCTTGTCAATGTCAAATAAACAGGGAAAATTATTTTGCCCGTAAAAATTATTTTTATCCTGATTTACCGAAAGGGTATCAGATTTCTCAACAGACTGTGCCGATTTGTTCCAATGGATTTGTACCCATTACCGTTGAGGATAAACAAAAAAATATTCGGCTGCATAGAATACACTTGGAAGAGGATGCCGGAAAAAGCCTGCATGATGTGGACGAGAAATATTCCTGCATTGATTACAACCGGGCCGGCACGCCACTTATAGAAATAGTAACGGAACCGGATATACGCAGTAGCGAAGAAGCCTATGCTTTTGTCAACGAAATAAGAAAATTGGTCCGCTACCTCGATGTCTGTGATGGCAATATGGAAGAGGGAAGCTTGCGCTGCGATGTCAATATTTCTGTTCGGCCAAAAGGTAGTCATCTGCTTGGCACAAGAGTGGAAATTAAAAACCTGAATTCTGTCCGCCATGTCAAAAAAGCGATTGAGACAGAAGCAGAAAGATTGATACATAAAATAGAAGCAGGCCATTCCATAATACAAGAAACCCGCAGTTTTGATGTGCAAATCGGTACAACACATCCTATCAGGGAAAAAGAAAATGAAGATGATTATCGTTATTTTCCCGACCCGGATTTGCCGCCACTGCATTTACAGGAATCATTTATCAAAAATATCCGAAATGAGATGCCTGTTTTACCGCAGGAAAGAATAAAAAAATACATGATTGATTGGCAATTGTCAGATTATGACGCAACATTAATTACTGAAGAAAAAGCATTTGCCGATTATTTTGAACAAGTGATTTTACATACTAAAAACTATAAAGCTGCAGCCAATTGGATGTTGGGACCGGTAAAATCCTGGTTGAATGAGCAGAAAAAAGACATCGATGCATTACCAATACTACCCGAAAAATTGGCTTCTGTCATCCAATTAATAGATGAAGGAAAAGTTAATTTTTCGATAGCGTCAACGGCTATATTTCCGCAACTATTGCAAAATCCCTCTTTGTCGGCTGCCGAAATTGCACAAAAGCAAGATTTATTACAAGATTCAGATATGTCGTCTATCGAACCTGTTATTGATGAAATCTTAAATACATTTGCAGATAAAGTCAGTGCCTATCAAAAAGGTAAAAAAGGATTGTTGGCGTTTTTTGTCGGACAAGTTATGAAAAAGACAAACGGTAAAGCTGATCCCCAACTGACCAATACAATTTTACTGGAGAAATTAAATCATTACACTAAAAAATAGAATCAATAAAAAATAAAACAATGAAAAAAAATATAATTGTAATATTATGTATAGCAGTATTGGCTTCGTGTAATTCCAAAAAAGAAGATGCCAAAGGGATGGAAGTAAGCGGTGTTATAACCAATAGCCCGGGCACAAAAGTGTATCTCGAAGAAATTCCAATGGCATCCATGCAGCCTTCCGTAGTGGATTCAGCTACCATAGGGAAAGATGGAAAATATACTTTACATGCCGGCAAAGAAGAAGCCAGGGTTTATAATATAAGAATGGAAAATGCACAATATCCGATGGCGTCTGTGATTAATGATGCTCCTAAAATAACTTTGAATATTAGCTTCAATAAAGACAATGCCAATTTTCCGGAGAGCTTCGAAATAAAAGGCTCAAAAGTAAGTCAGCAAATGAAAGATTTTATGTATGGATTTAATAATCATTTACAAGAAATATTTTTCTTGACTAAGCAAGGAGATAGTTTACAAAAATCCGGCGCATCCGAAGAAGTCATGCGTGGTATTCAAAATAAAATAGAGCCGATTGCAGATAGCATCAAAGCCGGTGTATTGTCCGATATTGGGAAAGCCAACAATCCTGCTTTGGCCATGTTAGAGTTAGGTTATTATCAAAGCACGGCTGGTAATCCTGCTTTTTTTCTTGTGCCATTCGATAAAGAAACCGTGAAAAAAATTGTCAAAGATTTGACAGCCAAAAATCCGGAGCATAAAGGATTGGCTTCCATCAGTAGTACATTGGAAGGTTGGAATGGAAAAATGGCACCGGAATTCAGTATGAATGATGTCAATGGAAAAGAAATAAAATTAAGTTCGTTCAGAGGAAAATATTTGTTAGTTGATTTTTGGGCCAGTTGGTGCAAGCCATGTAGAATGGAAAATCCCAATGTGGTAGCCGCTTACAAAAAATTCAAAGACAAAAACTTTACAATCCTGGGTGTTTCACTCGATCAACCCGGACAAAAAGATAAATGGTTAAAAGCAATAAAAGATGATCAGTTAACATGGACACAAGTGAGTGACCTTTCATTTTGGAATAGCCCGGTTGTGGGTTTATACAAAATTGAAGGTATTCCGTATAATATATTAATTGACCCTTCGGGAAAAATTATTGCTGAAAATCTCAGGGGGCCTGCACTCGAAGAAAAATTGAGTGAAGTGTTGCCTTAATTTTTTTCAACCAACTGTCCCGATATGATTTGGGACAGTTTGGCTTTTTTAGTAGCGGCTTCAGGGTCGTCGTAGTTTACTTCTATTCGTAATGATTTCATTCCGGTAACACCTTGCATATCTTCCAGGTCTAATTTTTCTATACCCGGTTTAATGAGATTTTTGTTTTGCATGAATTCAATATAGCCCATGTATTCTTCGGCATCTTTGGGTTGAGAATATACGATGGCAATTTTACCGGGTTGTGTAAGCCGTTCTCCCGTATTTTTTACTTTTGCTTTGTCTATTCTTTTCTTCACAATTTCGTACCGCACATTGGTAGCACCGTCCACGTCAAATTTTCTTTCTTCAGTCCTGAAAAGAATAGCTAAAGATTGGTTATAACATAAAATCAATTGTGTTGTACGAAGCGATGGCGTCAGTTCGGGTTCCAGTTGGTGTGTAATGATGGATGCTTTCGCCAATAAATTCAATTGCCACATACGAAGATTGCGTAAGTATATAATGTCAAATTTTTTGCGAGGTGTAATGGATTGTCCCATATAAATATTGAACTCAACACCATCTGTTACGAATCTTTCGAAATAATGCGGATACACTTTTTGTGCCGATACCTGTTCTTTGTCAATAAACCTCGAAAGCGTTTCATTAATACGAGTGACGCTCTGTTCATATTTTTTCCGGTGATGATACCGCATACCGGTATTAGGATCCAGCGCATCAAAATAAGCAGCAATGGCTTCTTTGGTACTGGGTTCAGTTTGTTTCAAGTGTTTGAAAACAGCAGCCACCTGCCCGGTAAAAAAATCATGTATCAATAATTCTTCATCGGATTGTAAAGTGTCAGAAGCAGCGGTTAAATATTTATCGATTTTAAATTCAACTTCCTGGAGCAAGGGCAAAGTAATATTCGTTTGTATGGCGGCAACGGTTTTTTGCGCCAGTTTCAATTGTTCTACAATGTCCATTTGAATAGACTTGGAACGTTCGACAGAAGAATTACGAATATCAACCGCACTGTACAAAGGATGTACATCATCAAAAACAATACGTTCTAAATTGGCTTCTTCTTCCTTTTTATGTTTTTCTACAATATAGTTAAGTGATGTTTCTGTAAATTTCCATTCAACAGAAGGTTGTACGGCAGTAAATTTTTCTTTGATGATACTATCTACATGCGAATTCAATCTTTCAAGACTTTTTTCTAACCCCAAAGTAAATAAGGGTACTGCATTTTCGATTTTACTGACATGCTGCGCTTGTAAATAGTTTTCTTTATTGGAAATGATTTCCAATAATCCAATTAACTCTCCATTATTCTTTAAAGGGTAAATAATCAGGCTTTTGGCTCCGGCATTTTGATAATATTTCAAACATTGAATTTCGTTTAATTGTTTTTCTACAATATGCTCTACAATCAATGGCTGGTCATTTTCTTTGAAAAGCAGTTTGCAATAATCGCTGATTTCATCTTTCTCCGCTGTTGATTTCAGTTTTTTAAATAACAAACTATTTGAATTATGAATATCTGAATACACATAATGGCCGTTGATTTTAAAAAAAGGTGTAACGCCGATATTGATATCCGGAAGTTCAATCAGGGTTTGTATTTGTTCTTCCAATTCTATATAAACATCCTGGTCGGACAATAAACTGTTGAGCAACCGATTTTTCATATTAGTAATGACTTCCTGCTCGGTCATGTCGTTGATACGCACAACAGTCAATCCCTCAAAAACAAATTGGTCCAAGGGAATTTGTTTTATCAGGTCAGAAAAGTTTAATAACCTGCTGGTGGCCGGGTCCATAATGGAAGAAGGTAGTTCGGGCAATTGATCAAGAGGCTTCACATCTATAAAACGGGCGTCGAGGCGCATTTCCATATAGCGGTAAAGTCCGGTAGTTGTGTTTTTTACAGGATAAACAATGCGCCGTGTGAGTTTACTGTTGTAATTCAGATATTTTTTTAAAATCAATCCGTAGGCGAAATGATTTTTTTCAATTTTATAAACGTCTTCTTTTTTGTTGGAAGGAATAATAATATTTCGGGTGCCGGGCTCTATTAATGTTTCCTCAAATTTTGGAGAAACATATACCGCTTCATCTTTAAATGGCATCATGATACCATACATATAATTGGCGGTAGTAGGCGGAAAAACTGCCGATAGTAATTCTTCGATTAATTCGCTGTGTTGTTCAACAATTTTATTATCCGAAATGGTATCGAGCAATTCCGGATGCGATTCAAATTGAGCTACTACCTGGCCATAAAGTTTTTTGAGTCCGGCATGGCCTTCGGCAATGTTTTTTTTCAACATCATCACCAAGGGTTTGAAGCAAAGCCGGCTGTTGAATTGATTGTCGTTAATATTTACGTCTTCATTTGACATACGCTGCGGTTGAATAAGGCAATGATTCTATAAAATTAAGAATTTGCTGCCTTATTGCAGTCAATCAACAAATGAATCTGTTTTAGCGTACTGAAAATGCCGTTTACCTTCTTTGTCTTCCCAGGGTGATACCAATTTTCAGTTCGATAGTGAAATAGGAATCATTGTCTTTCGGGTCGCCACGTTGGTCGCCAGCCTTGGTTTTGGTAGTCGGGTCCAGTTCTCCTTTTCGATTGGCCAGTTGCTGTGCTATGGGTACCAGGTTTGGCGGAAGGTATTTGACAAATAATGTTGGGTCAATATAATCCGTACTTACGTCGTCTAAATAATCGGTTTTTAAAATCCGGTGGGCAAATTCTAACCGGGCATTAATCAAATGATTGACATCGTACATGATGCCGGCGCCAAGGATATAATTCATCTGGGTGAGTTTATACACCGGCCGGTCTTTATATTCAGCAAATCCTTGCCCTTCGGTCGATAAGGGTTGCAAAGCATACCAAATGCCATTTAATTTTGCTTGCGGATCAAAATGATACCGGCCGATACCGCCAAGAATATAAGGGGAATAACGGGGTGTTTCTTCAAAATTAAATAATGTAATTGGATGAAATTCTACAGCCAATTGTATTTCATTGATTTTGCTTTTAAAACTCAGGTTTCTTTCATAACGGCCATGGGTAGATGCCGCCACTTTTTTTAAGATACTGTCGTAGCCGGCTACTTCGCCAAAACTGCCTTCTAGGCGAACACCAATCATGCTTTTGTACATGAGCATGCCATAAAAACCATAGCTGGGTCGAGCAGTCCGCCAACGTAAATCTTTGATGAAACCTTTGCCTATTCCTTTTTTGCCACCGAGGTCGGTGAGGGCATTCATAACGCCACCTTTTACACCTAATTCAAATAAGAGGTCGTTATCGTAAAATTTGTCATTGTAATAATAGTATTGAGCTTTCAAGGGTTGCTGAAAAAACGCCGATACCACTACCATCAACACCACAATTTTCTTCATTGTCAATCTTTTTATGTTTTCAGAATCGAAATTAAAGTATTGACATAGGTATGGATAGAGCGAACAAGATATAAAACGGTTTATAAATTTGCAACGGAAAAGCTCATTTTTTATTTTGTTGTTGATAAAAACGGCAATGATTTTTTAATCCACATATTTCGCATTTGGGTTGGCGGGCCAGGCAGGTGTATCTGCCATGCAGGATGAGCCAATGATGGGCTTTGTGAATCAAATTATCAGGAAAATTTTTAATAAGTATTTTTTCGACAGCCAGTGGTGTTGTAGCAGTTTGTGGCACCAGGCCGATTCGTTTACTCACTCGGAAAACATGGGTGTCCACTGCCATATTGGGTTGCCGATCTACCACCGAAGTGATAACATTGGCCGTTTTTCGACCTACACCGGGCAATTGAATCAGTTCCTCTACCGTCATCGGAATCCGGGCGTTGAATTCGGCAACAACTTTTTGTGCCATTCCTATCAAATGCTTGGTTTTATTGTTGGGGTATGAAATGCTTTTAATCAATGCGAATACATCTTCATGTTTTGCTTTGCTTAATTTTTCGACTGTAGGATATTTTTTGAAAAAATCAGGTGTTGTCATGTTGACTCTCTTGTCGGTGCATTGTGCAGAGAGTATAACGGCTACCAATAGTTGAAAAGGATTTTTATAGGCTAATTCAGTTTCAGCAACGGGCATATTTTTTTCGAAATACTGAATAACGAAGTCGTATCGTTCGCGGCGGGTCATGGCCTAAATGTAAGAAGTCCGGCTTATTTTTTTGGCTACACATAAAAAAAGCATCCTGAAAAATTCAGCATGCTTTTGAATGATGTTTGGGTATCGCTATACGGCTTCGGCTTCTTCACGGGCATGTGCCAGTACATTCAGTACAACTTCTGTGCGTGGCGATACAGTAATTTTGTCCAACCTTTTCATAGCGGCAGTCAGTACTTCCAGTTTTTCCCGAAGTGCCCAATCATTTTGTAAGGCTCGGGCTATCGCTATTGTTTGTTGGGGAGAAGTTTCCTTGTATAAATACAATACAAGATCTTCAAGTGTAAAATTGGTCATTGGCAACCGGTTATTTTGTCCAAAAATATTGTTCAAAAAAGCTTCAATGGCTTTTCTTGAATGTCCAAAATATTAACGAGGGTTACAATGTCTTATTGTGTTTTACCGGTTAATTCTTTGTTTTGCGGGTTTTTTCGGGCACCAAAAACAGTTCTTCATCGGCTCTTTTCATCAGGTATTTTTCCCTTGCATATTTTTCCAGGATGGCCGGATTGTTCTTAAGTGCTTCTAACTCTTTACGTTCTGCTGTTATTTGTGTAGAATAATAGTCTTTGCTGTGTTTTAATTCTTTCAATTGATGCCGCCGGTCAAGTTGTGTAAAAAGGTCGTTTTTATCTAAAAAAACAATAATAACCAGGAAGATGGAAAATGATAGAAAATATTTATTTCTTAGAAATGGCGGTATATGCTGTAAGAAACGGGTCATCGTAAATGGATATTTTGAGGTTTTTCAGCGATTGATTTATTTTCCAAATTTAATCTTTCCTTTTGGATAAAAAGCCGAACTGCCCAATAATTCTTCAATTCTTAAGAGTTGGTTATACTTTGCCATCCGGTCAGAACGGCTGGCAGAACCTGTTTTTATCTGTCCACAATTTAAAGCAACGGCCAGGTCGGCAATTGTATTGTCCTCGGTTTCTCCACTGCGGTGGCTCATGACGGTTGTATAACCATGATGTTGCGCCAGTGTTACCGCATTGATGGTTTCAGTAATAGTACCAATCTGATTGACCTTTACCAATAATGAATTGGCAATATGCTGGTCAATACCTTTTTGGATTCTTTCTACATTGGTTACGAATAAATCGTCGCCCACCAACTGGCATTTGTCGCCAATGGCTTCTGTTAACATTTTCCAACCTTTCCAGTCGTCTTCGGCCATACCGTCTTCGAGTGAAATAATCGGGTATTGCTTGACCCAACCGGCCCAGTATTTTACCATTTGCTCGCTGCTCAATGCCTTGCCCGAACTTTTATGAAAAACGTATTTCTTTTTTTTACTGTCCCACAATTCGCTGGTGGCCGGATCCATGGCTATTTTTACCTGTGTTGTCGTTTTATATCCTGCCGCTTCTATGGCTTTCAAAACAGTTTCGATGGCTTCTTCATTACTTTGAATATTGGGAGCAAAACCGCCTTCATCACCTACATTAGTATTGTATCCTTTTTTCTTCAAAACGGATTTCAATGCATGAAAAATTTCTACACCCCAACGCAGCCCTTCACTGAAAGAAGGAGCACCTACGGGCATAACCATAAATTCCTGGAAGTCGATTTTATTATCAGCATGGGCGCCACCATTCAGGATATTCATCATGGGAATGGGTAAGGTTTTGGCATTGGTACCTCCGATATATCTAAATAAGGGTAAGGCAGATTCTTCTGCAGCTGCTTTGGCGGCAGCCATACTTACGGCAAGAATGGCATTGGCACCCAGTTTAGATTTATTCGCTGTGCCATCCAATTGTATCATCCATTCATCAATGCCGGTTTGATCGGCTACATCATTTCCTATCAATGCCGGGGCAATGATTTCATTTACATTTTTAACGGCTTTTAAAACGCCTTTACCATTGTATTTTTTCTGGTCATTATCTCTTAATTCTGCTGCTTCATGCACGCCGGTACTGGCACCACTTGGTACGGCAGCTCTGCCCATAGCACCTTCATCGGTGAGGACATCCACTTCAACCGTAGGATTTCCTCGGGAATCTAAAATCTGGCGGGCAAAAACATCAACGATATAACTCATGGTACTGTAATTTTTTTGTAAATGATAAATAGATTATTGCTACTTGCAAAGAAAAGAATTTAATTGGTCAGCGATTTAAAAATGTTTTCAAGACTTTGTGTATCGCTTTGCAGCGAAACGATATTCAGGTTATGCTCCAATGCCAATTGTAATAATTGTTTTTTCACTTTGTCCGCATCATGGCATTGCAGTTGAAATAAAATATCAGCATCGCTATTGATGGCTACCACATCTGACAATTGTTCGAATAAAGCCGCATGCACAGGTTCACTGAATTTGACTTTAATGGTTTGTTGTGCGGAAGATTGATTTTGCAGTTTGCTCAATTTATCATCGGCTACCAACACGCCTTTATTGATAATGATAACCCTGTCACACATCGCTTCTACTTCCTGCAAAATATGAGAGGAGAAAAGCACAGTTTTTTGAACACCTTGTTTTTTAATAACATCCCGGATTTCGATAATCTGGTTAGGGTCCAATCCGGAAGTCGGCTCATCCAGAATTAATACTTCCGGGTCGTGCAGGAGAGCAGCGGCCAAACCTACTCTTTGTTTATATCCTTTCGAAAGTTGACCTATTTTTTTCTTTCGCTCTGCCGTTAAGCCGGTGAGTTCAATGACTTCATCTATCTTTTTTTTACTATCAGCAATATGGTGAATAGCACCTATGAATGACAGGTATTCTTTGATGTACATATCCGGATACAATGCATTTTGTTCCGGCAGGTAACCAATTTTTTCTTTTACGGAAATGGGTTTATCCTGCACATTGACACCGCAAACCCTGGCTTCGCCTTCTGTAGCTTGCAATGAACCTGTAATGATTTTCATTGTGGTGGATTTGCCGGCGCCGTTGGGCCCGAGGAAACCAACAATTTCCCCTTTATTGATATGAAAAGAAATATCATTCACCGCTTTTTGTTCACCGTAAATTTTTAATAAGTTTTTGACTTCAATGCTCATAAAGCAAACCTACACAAAAGTTCGTTGCGGCAGGCAAACCCTGCATTTTTGACGGAAACTGACAGTTGTATTACATATAATTAAATTTCGTATATTACCTTCGCCAACTGCTGAATATGGTTAAATTTCTTGTTTTCATATTATCTCTGGGTTTTACTTTGCAAGCCACCGGTGCTGCCGATTGGTTGCAAAAAAATAAAGTGCAGTCTGTGCAATTATGTGGTGAAGAAAAAAGCGAAGTAGAAAAAAGAGTGGATAATTGCAAAAAATCTATTGACAAAATTCAAGATCACCATTTGCTGCGTGAACAACTACAATCGCTGTACACAAATTTTGAAAACACGGTTACAGATTATCCTTCCGGTGTACGTTCCAAACCTTTTATGCCTCCACGGTAAATTTTCTATGTACTTTGAGAAATGTGAGTATTTTATTTTTTGAAATAAATGCTGACGCAATGGTTTAATTTAAGTTTATCTTTTAAATGAAATGAGTATATGAAATTATTGAAGTTTACAAAAGGAGATTTTTTTGGCGGCCTTACCGCAGGAATTGTGGCCTTACCCCTGGCGCTGGCCTTTGGTGATCAAACTGGTTTGGGTGCAGCAGCCGGTTTATACGGTGCTATTTTTGTCGGTTTACTGGCATCTATTTTTGGAGGCACACCATCACAAATTAGCGGACCCACGGGGCCCATGACTGTTATTTCTGCAGCAACAGTTGCTTTGTTTATTAGCCAGTCATCAGACGGTAGTGTAACTGCTGTAATGGGTGCCATCATTGCCAGTTTTGTATTAGCCGGCATTTTTCAAATCCTGATGGGTATTTTTAAAATCGGCTCTTTAATTAAATTTATTCCTTACCCGGTTATTTCGGGTTTTATGAGTGGCATCGGAGTTATCATTATTTTACTGCAAATATTTCCGGCAATAGGATTGGCTTCTCCACCAACAACTATAGATGTTGTGAAAGAAATAGTACCAGCCTTGCAAAGTATCGATACTTGGGCGTTGGTGTATTCGGCGTTGACAATTTTAATCATTTACCTTTTTCCAAAAATTACTAAAGCGGTTCCCAGTACTTTAGTTGCATTAATAGCAGTAACTATTTTATCGGTGATTTTGAATAAAGACGTGCCCATCATTGGCGATATTCCACAGGGTTTGCCACCCATTCATCTCGATGGTTTGTTGAATATTGATGCAAAATATTATACCATGATTCTAGAAGCAGCGGCAACGCTGGCGGCGTTGGGTGCCATCGATTCACTTCTGACATCTGTTGTGGCAGATAATGTAACCAAAACAAAACACAATAGTAATAAAGAACTCATTGGCCAGGGAATTGGAAATTCGGTAGCCGGAATTTTTGGCGGTTTACCCGGTGCCGGTGCTACGATGCGTACATTGGTAAATATTCGTTCCGGTGGCCGGCATAAAATTTCCGGGGTTATTCATGCACTGGTATTATTGACAGTTTTATTAGGCGCCGGAAAATATGCTGCATTAATTCCTAAATCAGTCTTGGCCGGTATATTAATTACGGTGGGTATCGGTATTCTCGATTATAAAGGTTTCCGTCATATTAATAAAGTGCCCGTCTCTGATGCACTTGTGATGATTGTAGTGTTATTGGTTACGGTATTTCTCGACTTATTGATTGCCGTTGGTATCGGCATGGTCATCGCTTCTTTTATTTTTATGAAACAAATGAGTGATATCGCCGAAGAAAAAACAAAAGTGAAAGAAATGCAGGAATTACAAGAGGAAGAAGGCTGGAGCGATGAAAAAATGCCGGAGCAGGTGAAAGACAATGTGTTGGTAAAGCATATAGAAGGGCCTTTGTTTTTTGGATTTGCTACCGGGTTTACACAAGGCATTCATGCATTGAAAAATATTCGTTTTGTTATCATCAGAATGGAGAAAGTGCCCTATGTTGATCAATCCGGGTTGTATGCATTGGAAGATGCAATCCTGGCATTGGAACAAAAAGGTATTCATGTCTTATTGACGGGCTTGCAACAACAACCTAAAAACAGGTTAGAAAGAATTAAAATTATTCCTTCCCTGATTGAGAAAAACAATATATTCAATAATTTTAGTAACTGTGTAGATTGGTTGCGAGAGAAAATAAATAACGATAAAGCTTAAACGAAAATCCCCCGAAATCAACTCGGGGGATTTTTTTTATTCCGTATTTTTTAAAGGTCATCAAATTCATATAAAGGGTCAATATGTGTACCGGCTTTCATTTCACAAACGGAATGAATAACGCCATCTTTCAAACCATAGACCCAGCCATGTAAATGTGGTATTTGGTTTTCTTTCCAGGCTCGTTGAATGATAGACGTTTTTGCCAGGTTCATAACTTGTTCCTGAACATTTAATTCTACCAATCGGTCCACCCGTTTTTCTTCATTCTTGATGGCTTCTAATTCTTTATTGTGAATACGATAAATGTCTTTGATATTGCGTAACCACATATTTAATATTTGTTTCAGGTTGTGATTCGATGTTGCTGCTTTAACGCCACCGCAGCCATAATGGCCACAAACAATAACGTGTCTGACTTTTAAATGATGCACGGCATATTCCAAAACACTCAACATATTTACATCTGTGTTCACCACGAGGTTGGCAATATTGCGATGAATAAAAATTTCACCCGGTTGCGTTTTGGTGATTACATTGGGTGGTACACGGCTGTCGCTACAACCAATCCATAAAAATTCTGGCTTTTGTACGTCTTTTAGTTTTTGAAAAAATTCCGGATCAACAGTTTTAATATCCGTTGACCATGATTTGTTGTTTTGTAGTAATTTTTCGTAAGAACGCATATTTGATTTTTTTAAAATTAATAAAAATTTAGTGTATGTCTGAAAATGTTATTTCTTTTTGATAATTCCTGACCAGCAAATGTTCTCCTCGATGTTGTAGAATTTTGGCGAACCCTTTTTCATTGCTCCGCCTATGTTTTATTTCTACTTGAATATTCTTTAAAGGAGCATGTATGACAAAGTCTTCAATAACTTCGATTACGTCAGTATCTATAAAATCTGCCCGGGTGGCGTCTATAATTACTTTCGATTCGGCCGGTACTTTTTCCAATTTGTTTTTGATGATGGGCTTATTTAAAAAGGAAACGTCTTTCCGTAACCGGAATAAATATTTGCTTTTATCATTGACCACAAAGACGGCAGTTTTAAAATTACTCCTGATGACAAAAAATAACCCTACGGCAATACCAATTATTACGCCTTTCAATAAGTCAGTAGATAAAATGGCAATAATCGTAATGAGAAAAGGTAAAAACTGATCCCATCCTTTTTTGAAAAAAGCTTTGAACACAGCCGGGCTAGCCAGTTTATAACCTGTGAAAATTAAAATGGCTGCCAAGGCAGTCTTTGGAATCATATTGAGTAAAAATGGAATAAACGCCAATGATAACAATAAAAAAATACCATGATAGATAGTGGACATTTTTGTTTTGGCTCCGGCATTTACATTAGCTGAAGAACGAACAATAACACTGGTAACAGGCAATCCGCCAATCAATCCGGACACAATATTGCCCAAGCCCTGTGCTTTTAATTCACGGTTAGTAGGTGTCACTCGTTGATAAGGATCCAGGTCATCCACAGCTTCGATGCAGAGCAATGTTTCCAGGCTGGCTACCAATGCCAGCGTAATCGCAACAATAATGACTTCGGACTGAAATAAAAATTGCCAATCAGGGAATGTAAAAAAAGAGAAAAATTCATGGGCTGATTTGGCTACTGGAATTGCTACTAAATGCTCACCTTGCAATGCAATTCCGGGATTGGATTGTATAAACATTGTATTGATCCCCACGCCTAAACAAACAATCAATAACGGAGCCGGCACTAATTTGATCCAACCTTTTTGACGGGATACCCATTTATTCCATACAAAATATAAAACCAGGCAAAGGCCACCTATGAATAATGCAGAATTATGGATGTTTCCAAATGCAGAAAAGAAATTAGAAAATAAATTTCCGGATTGTAGTTTAACACCTTCATCAGATTCAAAATGTGAATCATCGCCCAGCAAATGTGGAACCTGATTTAAAATAAGTATGAAACCAATAGCGGCTAACATTCCTTTAATAACACTATTCGGAATATAATCGCCAATGATACCGGCTTTGCAAAAACCAAGTATCAATTGTAATAGGCCGGCTAATACAACAGCTACAAGAAAACCCTGGAAAGATCCAATAGTGGCAATGGCGGCTAACACTATAGCGGTAAGGCCGGCAGCAGGTCCGCTAACACTTAAATGAGAACGGCTGGCTAACCCGACAACTAAACCGCCACAAATACCGGCAATAATACCACTTAACATAGGGGCGCCGGAAGCCAGCGCAATACCAATACATAATGGTAAAGCCACTAAGAAAACTACAATGGATGATGCCAGGTCGTTGGGCAGACTTTTTGCATAGTCTTTGGCCCGGGGACGTGGAGACATAATAATATATTTAATTGATTAAAATAAAATGATAACTACAGTCATATACTGCAGTTTAAATGCTTGCAATGAAAATCAATTAAATAAAATCCGGCGGTGGCGATAATTGCTCACCATGAAATGCTACATATAAAGATTCCGTGTAGGTGCAGAAAGCCACAGCAAGTATTTGCCCCATTTGTTTTTGCTCTACTGTATGATGGTGATATTCTTCTGCAAATGAATTCATAGAAGATGTTTTTTCCTCTGCATTGGCAAATGGATTATAATCTCCGTTTTGTGAAGTAGATTTTTTGTGTGTAGCAGAAGCCGTTTTTTTGATTTCTTGTTGATACCGGAAAACGAAAGGTGTACTAACTGTAAGCCATAACAGAGCCATCATCATAGAAAGGGCTGAAATTTTATGAAAAAAATTAGTGTATGGCTTATTTATCTTCAAGTGGGGCGAAAATATAGGCTGATAATTAAAAATTCAATAAAGTATGGAAAAAATTACAAATTCTTTACACAAAAAACGATTTGATTAACTTAATCAGGGTAAAAATATTTAAAAGTATATTTTTGACGCCTCAATTATGGTTTTATTTATAACAATTATTTTCATACTGGGATATGTAGCCATTACGTTGGAGCATCCCTTACAGATTAATAAAGCGGCTTCAGCCATACTCACCGGTGTACTTTGCTGGACGATTTATGCATTTTTTACTTCCGATTCACATCATGTGAATGATCACCTCACCGGCCATCTTGGCAATGTAGCAGGTATTCTTTTCTTTCTTTTAGGGGCCATGACGATTGTGGAATTAATAGATGCCCATGATGGTTTTGAAATCATCATTGATAAAATACAAACCACCAATATTGTCAAATTAATCTGGAGTATTTCCATTATTACATTCTTTCTGTCGGCAGCACTCGATAACCTGACTACGACAATTGTTATGGTGTCTTTACTCAGAAAACTGGTAGATCGAAAAAAAGACAGGTGGCTGTTGGCAGGCTTGGTCATTATTTCGGCCAATGCCGGTGGTGCCTGGAGCCCGATTGGTGATGTAACGACCACAATGCTTTGGATTGGCGGACAAGTCACTACCTGGAATATCATGATCAAAACATTTTTGCCCAGTTTGGTTTGTATGGCTATACCCACCGCCATTATTGCCTGGCAAATGAAAGGCAAACAAGGCGAAATTTCGAGGCCAGAGCGGAAAACGCAAACCATAAGTAAATCAAAAGACCGCAACATCGTTTTCTTTCTTGGTGTCGGCGCATTATTGTTTGTACCTGTTTTTAAAACCATTACGCATTTACCACCATTTATGGGAATGCTTTTTGGTTTGAGTGTGTTGTGGGTAGTAACTGAAATTATACATAGCGAAAAAGATGAAGCCGAGAAAGGCGTCTTATCAGTCAATCATGCTTTACGCAAAATCGATACGCCCAGTGTATTATTTTTCCTCGGTATTTTATTAAGTATTGCAGCCCTGGAAGTAACTGGTGTATTGACGGATGCTGCCAGTTGGATGGATAATACTGTCGGCAATATCAATATCATTACCATGTTGATTGGTTTCTTTTCTTCTATTGTAGATAATGTGCCCTTGGTAGCTGCTGCACAAGGTATGTATAGTATGCAGGTGTATCCTACCGATCATTATTTTTGGGAGTTCCTGGCCTATTGTGCCGGTACCGGAGGTAGTTGCCTTATCATAGGTTCCGCTGCTGGTGTGGCAGCTATGGGCTTGGAAAAAATTGAATTCTTCTGGTATTTAAAACGCATTAGTATTTTGGCTTTACTTGGCTATCTCGCCGGTGCTGCTACATATTTATTGCAAAAACAATTTGTGTAATTTAATACATCTACAAAAGGGCAATTCCGATTTTCGTTGTTGAAAAATATTTGTATTCGTACTTTTAGTGTACAAATAGTTGCATTATGTCATATCCATATCAAATACAATCAATCGATCAGTATCATGAAGCGTATCAAAAAAGTGTAGAAGACCCGGAAGCATTTTGGGGAGCCATAGCAGCGCATTTCCAATGGCGAAAAAAATGGAGCAAAGTACTTGATTGGAATTTTAAAGAACCCAAAATTGAATGGTTCAAAGATGCCAGGTTAAATATTACTGAAAATTGTATCGACAGGCATTTAGAGAAAATGGGGGAACAACCGGCCATCATTTGGGAGCCCAATAATCCGGATGAACGAGTCAGAACGGTAACGTATAACCGATTACATAAAAGGGTTTGCCAGGTGGCACAAATGCTGGTCAATAATGGCGTGAAAAAAGGCGACCGGGTTTGTATTTATATGGGCATGGTGCCGGAATTGGCGTATGCCGTTTTAGGTTGTGCCCGCATTGGCGCCATCCATTCAGTTATTTTCGGAGGATTTTCAGCTAAAAGTATAGCCGACAGGTTAGCCGATGCCAATGCCGAATATATCATCACTTGCGATGGTGCTTTTCGGGGCGGTAAAGACATTCCACTCAAATCAGTGATTGACGATGCATTGGTGGGCAATACGACTGTCAAAAAAGTGATTGTATATACTCGTACCCGCACACCGGTTTCTATGATTAAAGGAAGAGATGTTTGGTGGGAAGATGAAATGTTGCACGCCGAAGATATTTTGGAAAAAAACGGCTCCATAAATTTTCCGGCAACAGCCATGGATGCAGAAGATCCGTTGTTTATACTTTACACGTCAGGAAGTACCGGCAAGCCCAAAGGTGTGGTACATACTTGTGGTGGTTACATGGTTTGGACCACCTACACTTTCGTAAATGTATTTCAATATACACCCGGCGATATTTATTTCTGCACAGCAGATATTGGTTGGATAACCGGGCACAGTTATATTGTTTATGGCCCTTTGGCAGCCGGCGCTACGTCAATGATGTTCGAAGGCATTCCTACCTGGCCCGATGCGGGACGTTTTTGGGATATAACGGAGAAGCACAAGGTAAATATTTTATACACGGCACCTACAGCTATTCGAAGTTTGATGGGTTTTGGCCTCGATCCGATTCGAGGGAAAGATTTATCATCTTTAAAAGTATTGGGCACCGTAGGTGAACCCATAAATGAAGAAGCCTGGCATTGGTACAATGAAAATATTGGCCAAAAAAAATGCCCGATTGTAGATACCTGGTGGCAAACTGAAACCGGTGGTTGCCTGATTACCAATCTTGCCGGCATTACACCCGCAAAAGCAAGTTGGGCTACTTTGCCATTACCGGGTGTGCAACCCGTGCTGGTAGATGAAGAAGGAAATGAAGCAAAACCTGCTCCTACTGCTGATGGAGCCGTCATTACTTCCGGCAATTTATGTATGAAAGCTCCATGGCCCGGCATTTTACGTACTACTTGGGGCGACCATGACCGTTGCCGTCAAACCTATTTTTCTACCTACAAAGATTTATATTTTACGGGTGATGGTGCTTTACGAGATGAAAATGGCAACTACAGAATTACCGGCAGGGTCGATGATGTGTTGAATGTGAGCGGCCATCGCATTGGAACCGCCGAAGTGGAAAATGCTATCAATATGCACGCCGGTGTTATTGAAAGTGCAGTGGTTGGTTACCCACACGATATTAAAGGGCAAGGCATTTACGCCTATATCATTGCCGAAGGCGTTAAACCGGAAGATGAAGAACGGCAACGACAAAATATTTTACAAACAGTGACCCGAATTATCGGACCGATTGCCAAACCCGATAAAATTCAATTTGTAAACGGATTGCCTAAAACCCGAAGCGGAAAAATTATGCGGCGCATCCTGCGAAAAATTGCCGAAGGACAAACCGATAATCTCGGCGATACTTCTACACTCCTCGATCCGGCAGTAGTGGAAACCATTGCAAAAGGAAAAGTATAAATTATTTTTTTGAAAATACCACCCATCGGGTATGCATTCATGCTGAACAAACTGTACATTTCAGCATGAAACAAATTGTCATTCTCGTTTTTCTTTTCATTGGAGCCAAAAGTTTTTCACAACAACTTTCTATTCAAACATTGGGCTTCGAAAAAATGAAGCTCAATAACTGTACCGAAGTAAAAGACCAGTATCTGTCAGCTACCTGTTGGAGTTTTGCCGGTAATTCATTTTTGGAAAGTGAGTTATTGAAAAATGGAAAAGGGAATTTCAACCTGAGTGAAATGTTTATTGCCCGACATTCCATGAAAAGAAAAATTGAAAGGCATTTAGCACTTAAAGGAAAAAATTTCTTTACACCCGGCGGGCAGTTTCATGATGAAATCTGGGTGATGAAACATTTTGGTATGATGCCCGAATCGGCGTACTCCGGAAAGCTTTCTGCAACAACCCATCATAATCACGGGGCGTTGGACACGGCAATTAGTCATTTTGTCAAAAAAATGCTGGCCAAAGGTGTTACCCAATTAAATGCAACGCAAAACAAATTTGTGGACAGTGTATTGGATGCCAATCTTGGTGCCATTCCCAAAACTTTTCAGTATGAAGGCAAAATTTACACGCCGCAATCTTTTTTGCAAGAAGTGTTATCTATTAATCCGGACGATTACGTAGAAATTACTTCATACACTCATCATCCGTTTTATAAAAAATTTGTGTTGGAAGATAAATACAATTGGACGGGCGATGCTTATTGGAATGTGCCTTTAGCCGATTACTCAGCTATTACAGATCAGGCATTAAAAAATGGATTTACCGTAGTGTGGGACGGTGATGCCGATGATCCGGATTTTCAATTTAACAAAGGACTTGCTTATTTACGTACAGGGTTGGCAGTCTCGCAACAAGACAGGCAAAAAGCATTTGAAGATGAAACAACTTTGCTTGATCACATGATGCATATTGTAGGCGTTACGAAAGATAAATTTGGAAACAAATGGTATTATGTAAAAAATTCATGGGGAAAATACGGTAACCAAATTGGCGGATTCATATTCATGCGAAACGATTATTTCCTTATGCGGACAGTAGCCATTATTGTCAATAAGAATGCGATTCCTGAAAGTATTCGTAAAAAAATGGGGATTTAATTTTTTTCTTCATCAGTTATTTCCATAAATAGTTGATAAATCCAACGAACCTATTATTTTTGATTGATAGAATCCTGTCAGGTTTATCCATTTTACATGAAAAATCAATCAGCAAAAAGAAAACTACGATCGGCCCTTCGTTGGATAGGTTGGGTATTGGTTGTTCAATTTATTTTGATAACCATCAGCGCTGCTTTTTACGCTTATAAATATTCTTATTTTTATAACGACCCAACTGCGCAAACACATTTTGCCAATGAAAATATTTTTCAAAAGACATGGCGTTTATTTACCGGACCCAAATTTTCCAAAGCTGCTAATTACGAATCACCAGCATTTCCTTATAAAGACGTAACGCTGACAACCCAATCCGGCTTACATATAAAAGGATGGATGGCCAATACGGATTCGGTAGCCAAAGGAACCGTTATTCTTTTCCATGGTTTATCGCAAAACAAAGCGGAAAAATTATCCGAAGCCAATGAGTTTTTGTATTGGGGTTACAATATTTTTATGATTGATTTTCGGGCACATGGTAATAGCGAAGGCCATGTTTCTACCAGTGGCTACCGCGAAGCTGAAGAAGTAAAACTGGCCATTGATTATGTACGGCAACAAAACAAATTACCTGTTTTTTTATGGGGTAGTTCAATGGGTGCTGTGGCTATTTTAAAAGCCATTGATGATTATCATTTGAAACCTTCGGGCATCATCATTGAATTGCCTTTTACAAGTTTGCAATCCTTAATCAGAGCCCGGCTGCGAGCCAATGGATTCAGTGGCTTACCGGAAAAACCATTTGCATTTTTAATTACATTCTGGACTGGCATCGAAAGAGGCATCAAAGCATTTCATTTTAATACAATCAAGTATGCAAAGCAAGTGAACTGCCCGGTATTGATGCAGAGCGGCGCACATGATCACATTGTATCACCCATAAATGCACAGAAAATTTTTAAGAATATTGCTTCGCAAAATAAAAAATGGGTAGTCTATCCTTTGGCAGCACATGAATCTCTACTCAGGAAAAACACGGCGAAATGGAGAGAAGAAGTGGCAGGTTTTTTACAGGCCTACACACATTGATTTCATTTATGAATGGTGACTTCGGTACCGTTGGTAACATATCGGTATAAATCAATAACGTCTTCATTTTTCATGGAAATACAACCTTCGGTCCAGTTATTATACCTGTCGATCAGGTAATCGTCATGCGGCCAGGTACCGTGAATTCCAATACCGCCGCCGATACTGGCATTGGATGGAATTTCGCCCCTGCGTTTTCTTTGTGCAAATTTTTCACGGCTCTCTTCATTGGGATAATTCAATGAAATAAAACGACACCATTTGGGATGCACTCTTTTAGCAATGATGGTAAAATGCCCTTCCGGTGTGTTTTTATCACCTTGCATTTTTTTATCGCCCAAACTATTATTGCCAAACACAACAGGATAAGTGGCATACCAACCAAGGTTGTCATATACACTCAATTCGTAATCGGATTTATCAATGACGATGGACACTTTTCCCGTAGGCCCGGCCGCTGTGCGAACAAAACGGTTTTTGACAGAGCTCATCATTGTCTTGCTACTATTGGTAGCCCAAATGCTGCTGCCAAAAAATAAGAAGGTGAATAAGAAATAGTTTTTCATGTGCGGTTCTAAAGTTTTCAGTAAGGCCAGATGAAGATTGCTACAAATCTGAAATGCATTCTTTACTTGGCAATAAAGTACACTTTCTACACTCAAACGAAGTGCCACAAAATTTTATTTTACGACTGAAGTTGCCATCGCTGCTTTCCGAATTGATTTTAACGAGATATTTAGAATTTAAACGGAAACACAAACGATAATGTGCATAAAAAAACCCGGGCTCCTTTTGCAAGAACCCGGGTGTATTTATTTTTTTTCTTATTTAAAAACGGCTCAGGCGAAAACCAAATGTATAAGGCGTCATATTCATGCCTCTCGAAAACATATTCTTGAAAGAGTAAGATCCATAAAAACGAACGGGGCCGAGAGTAAGTTCTGCTATATAGGAGAGCTTCCATTTTTCGAGTCCAAAATCGTCTTTGGCTTTTTGTTTTTTCTCATCAGATGTAATGGTTTTGTTGCGGGCACTGTATAAATAGCCGACACTTACACCGGCACTAAAACCAATGGTGTTTCTTTTTCGCGGCATGAAATCAAAATTCAACATTACCGGTACGGTTAAATAATCGGCAGCCAGTTTATCTTTTTTATATGTTCGGCCCGGTGTGTTATCCAGCATTACGATGGGTGCATTGCTAATGGGTGGCGGGTCGGCATCAAAGCGAATATGATTTTTAAAATGATAATTATTCAATTCGAGCCCCAGTCCATATTTCAGGTTCACTACATGTTTTGCCACGTTGAGTTTTTGCATAAATATCCAGACGTTCACATTTCTTGATTTCCCGTTTTTCAAATCGAACCAGGAAGCGTTGCTGCCGGGAGCATAAGCCTGGGTAGCGGCGGAACTATAGTTTGTATTATCTGCAAAATTGGAAAAACCAAGGTCGAAAATCCACCAATTTGTTTTTAGGTTCGACGGATTGGTATGGCGGCGTTTTTTTAATTTGTATTCTTTGGTATCATCTTCTTTTTTGTTTTTAGCGCCTTTCTTCCTGATGATAATCATACCGCCGATGCGAATGGTATCTTCTCCCGAAGGATGTTGTTGTCCGGTTGTGTCTGTTTGTGCAAAGCTTGTCATGAGGGTACACAATGCCAAGCATAGGGTAATTGTTCTTTTCATTTCTTGTATTGTTTTTTAAAATTATTTTACTTTAATAGCCAGTCCGGCGATGAGTAATTTACCGTCATCATTAGTGGCTTTTATGTTTGTTCTTTTTTCCAGCACCCGGGTCAATTTGCGAAAGAAACCACGGAGTTTAGATGAACTGCCGTTGTTGTTTTCATTTTCTACATACGATGCTGTTGTATAGTCTGACGGTTGCCTGTTGCTTTGTGTTACTTTCGTATTTGTTAATGTTGGTGATTCAATCTTTATCGGGTTGATAGTAGCCACATCAGGGTTTTTATAATCACCCTGAATGGTATTCAATACATTTGGATTGAGCGTTGGTATGGGCAGGTTATTCGTTTTATTTACTGCCAGGGCATTATGTTGATTTTGAAATGGCGTTGTTACGGGTTGTACTATTTTATTATCGGGCAATACATCTTTCCGGTTGGCAGGGTTTTGTTTTTTCTCTTTTTCCTGAGTGGAAGCAAATTGCGGCTCAGTTGTTTTCTTTTCGGTAAGTGTTTCGTTTTCTTTCGCCCTGTTGTTATCGGCTACAGATTCTGTGGCAGGTTGTTGTACCGCCGGATTTTTTAATTGTTCTATAGTAGGTTTTGTCGATTCCACGAATTGTTCATTGGGTTGAATGGTTTTTTTGTGGCGTACAATAAACACGGAAGCCGATACCAATAACACTAAAAGGACTGCAGCGGCGGCTCTCCACCATTTAGGAAGTGTTCGTATGGTACGGGTATTTTTATACAATGATTTTTTATCGGCAAAAACAATAGTGTCCGGGGTGGCTTTGCATTTTTGCAAAATCAACCATTCTTTTTCTGCGGCAGGATGGTCTGCTAAATAGGCTTCAACAAGTTGTTGTTGATCAGTATTCAATTCATTGTCGATATACAACAAAAGCCATTCTTCTATATTGGCGGCATGAATTATAGCATTGCCTTTCAGTAATTCTTCTTTATGATGATAAGTAATCGATTCGTCGGGCTGTAATTTAAATTGTTGCAACAACAGTAATTCTTCCTGCAAGTCGGGATGTTTGCCCACGAAATCTTCCACCATACAGCGTTCTTCGCTGCTGAGTTCATTATCCATATAAAGGATAAAAAATTCTTCATAATTATGGCGGTCGATATTCATTTTTTAAATTACATTTTCAATTTTTACTAAATACTTTTTGAGTTGCAATCTTGCCCGGTGTAAATACACTTTTACCTGGCTGGCATTCAGATTCATAATTTGCCCGATTTCTTCATAACTGTATCCTTCATAATCTTTCAGCAAGACAAGAGATTTTTGGGTTTCGTTCAATCGGTTCAGTGCTTCATGCAATATTTTTTTCAAATTATTGGACGGATTATTTTCTGTTTTTGAACCGGCCGAAAATTCATCCTGCAATTGAATTCTTTTTACTTTCCTGATGTGGTCAATCATTTGATGATAGGCTACCGTAAAAAGATAGGATTTACTTTTTTGGGCATCCACATTGTCCAGGTTATTCCACATTTTTTCAAAAGCCGACTGTACTACATCACGGGCATCTTCCTCATGGCGTAGGTTTTTCAGGATAAAACGATAGACGTTATCCGCATAAAGGGTCACACATTCATTATATTCTTTTTCAGTCATAAACAGCTGGCCTGAAATGTTGATGTATTGTTTTTCTGTGTTTTAATACGTTTTAGATGCCCAAAGGTTACACAAATTGCGAAAAATTTTTATACGAATATAATGCCATTAGAAAAACTGGCGGAGCATTGTTTCGTGTACAATGTCCAGGTTTATCTTATTGATCCTACACTTTGTCGTCTTGGATTTGCAGGTGGCTGTCGAGTCCGGCCGGGTTACATCAGTCGATTTTGCCGAAGGCCAAATAAAATAAATGCTACAAATAACCAGGAGCGATATACTGCCAACTATCAGTTGGTTTCTTTTCTTCATTGGTGTGGTTTTGGGTGAAACGAAGGTAAATATTGATATGTTACAGGAATTTTAAAAAAACCGGTGAATTTTTACGAGGCAAGGACTTGTTTTTGAAGGGTAATTTCACATTGACGGTAGCTTGTATATTTGCGTATAAAATTTATTCAGATGAACGAAAACATTGTACAACGCATCAGCAAAGAAATAGAAACAATAAAAGCATCGGGTTTATATAAAACAGAAAGAATAATTGAAAGCGAACAAGGTGCTGAAATACAGGTAGGCGGCCAAAAAGTTTTGAATTTTTGTGCCAATAATTATCTCGGACTATCCTCACATCCGCAAGTGATTGCCGCTGCGCAAAAAACCATTGACGACCGTGGGTATGGCATGAGCAGTGTTCGTTTTATTTGCGGTACGCAGGATATACACAAAACATTGGAAAAAAAGATTGCAGAATTTCTCGGCGTAGAAGATGCTATTTTATATGCCGCCGCTTTCGATGCCAATGGCGGTGTGTTTGAACCTTTATTCAATGAAGAAGATGCCATTATTTCCGATGCATTGAACCATGCCAGCATTATAGACGGTGTACGGCTTTGCAAAGCACAGCGTTTTCGTTATGAACATAATAATATGGACGACCTGGAATCGAAGTTGAAAGAATCTTCTTCCCTGCGTAGCCGCATTATTGTTACCGATGGTTCTTTTAGTATGGATGGCACTATTGCACAGTTAGATAAAATTTGCGACCTCGCCGATCAATATGATGCTGTAGTCATGGTAGATGAATGTCATTCTTCGGGGTTTTTGGGCAAAACAGGCAGAGGCACTCATGAATACCGCGGTGTCATGGGCCGCATTGATATCATATCCGGCACGTTGGGCAAAGCCTTAGGTGGCGCCAGTGGCGGATTTACAGCCGGCCGAAAAGAAATCATAGATATGCTTCGACAAAAATCGAGGCCTTATCTTTTTAGTAATACGTTGGCACCTTCTATTGTGGGTGCTTCCATTGCAGTGTTGGATATGCTTACAGAAACAACTGCCTTGCGGGACAAGCTGGAGCAAAACACAAAATATTTCAGAACCGAAATGACAAAAGCCGGCTTCGACATCAAGCCCGGCGAACATCCTATTGTGCCTATTATGTTGTACGATGCAGTGCTGGCGCAAAAAATGGCCGCTCAATTACTCGATGAAGGAGTGTATGTGATCGGGTTTTTCTTTCCGGTAGTACCAAAAGGGCAGGCGAGAATACGGGTACAAATAAGTGCAGCACATGAAACACAACATCTCGATAAAGCCATTGCAGCATTTACAAAAGTGGGAAAGGAACTTGGGGTTTTGAAATAAAGGAAAGGCTTATTTAAAATTCATGCTATTGGCAGCTTGTCTCAATATGTCCACGTTTATTTTCCTACTATTCAGGCTAACGAGATAACGGCCTGCGGCAAAAAAACTAAAAGTGCAATCATTGCTTTCTTTATCGCAATGTGCAAAAGCTTTGTTGCCGTTGTAATCAATCGTTTTGGTAAATTCTTCTTCATTTTCCTGATCCCTGTTCAGCAGGCTCAAAAACTGTAAGCTATAAATACCTGCACCGGCCGGTCCTGCACAATCGTAAATGCCGACTGCCACCATCGTCGTATCGCTGAGAATATAATCGGCACTGGCAAAAGCCGCCCCATTGGCATTGCTGGCATTTTCATTTTGTTTTGCTACGCCTAATAAAGAATCGGGTAGCATGGTTTTTAATTCTTCCGGCGGCAAGGGTGTCATCTGGCTCAGTTTTTCCTGTTGCTGTCCCACATCTTTGATAGTTGCTTTTATCATAGATGAATCTGTAGCCTTGGAGTCGCCGGCATTGGCATCTGTATTTTTGCCTGCATCATTATTTTGACAAGCAATAAAAAATAGGGATGAAAGCAAGATGAAGGTGATTAACTTTTTCATGTTAAGGTGTTGATTTTGAGGTGTAAAAATAATGGTTTCGTAGTTTTACGATTGTATTATTTGACTTTATAATGCAATTTATTTGAAAAAAATAAGTTATAAATTATGAAATACAAATTCTTCCTATTATTTTAGACCTCTACGATGAAATAAAACTCTACTCGACCAAATTTCCTTTGAATTATCACGAATTAATTATGTTACCTGTACATCATTGCAGTAGCAGGATTGTACACAATTGAATTCAAAACGATGAAAAGAATTTTGTTAGCATTGGTTGTAGTAGCTACCATGGCATTTATTTTTAGTTCCTGTGCCGCCACCAAAAAAGATTGCAGAGGCGTGAAGCATTATAAGCAAAAAGGTGGCTTTTATATGTAATAACAGTGAATCATAAATTTTTGTTGATCCCGGACTACCCGGGATTTTTTATTTTTGGGACAAAAAGTAAGCATGAAAAAATGGGGTTTAATT
>JAGQWM010000060.1 GCA_020437365.1 Chitinophagaceae bacterium
AATTCGGCTCCCTGTACAACCGTTACTTCAAAACTACATGCATCAAAAGGCGGGTCGAAGGTGATGGTATTAGCACCAAGCGTTGTCGGCGTACCGGAAGCCGCTAATGTCACTATTTGTTGGCCGGTTGTTGTAAAATTCCCCGTACCAATAAAGGTTAATCCGCCACCCGAAGCGGCAATGGAATAAGCGCCGATTGTCGTAACATCTACTGAAATATCAACCGTATTGGCAGCCGATACAGGTTGGTCTTTTATGTAAGTCCCATTGACGACAGCGGAGGCACAATTCGGAGGTGTACCACCATTGACCAATGTAAATGTTGACGGGCCTGAAGCACCTTCCGGCAAAACCGTAACCTGGATAGTACAAACCGTACTGTCGAAACTGACGATAAAAGTATTTACACCTTCAGCAAATGGAGTTCCGTTTCCCCGAAGGGTAACATTATTAACGCCGGGTGTTGTAAAAATACCGCTACCTCTGAAAAAATATCCGTTGATGGTATCCGTCGTAATGCTGTAAGTGCCGGCCGTCATTACATTCACTGACACGGTAATTGTATTCGAATCGGGATCCAGCGCCTTATTGGCTTCATAAATTCCATTCACTGTTTTGGGTAAACAATCGCCGGTTATTGCTGATTGTAAGCTTCCTTTGGCTGGGTCGCCATTGCCTTCATAACTCAATTCCTTCTGGCAACCGGCAGCAATCATTAAACACAGCGCCAACCCATAAAACAAATATTTCTTCATAAACTAAGCATTGTAATAACCTCAAAAATAGGCGTTTTTAATAGCCTATCGGGCGAAAAAATATGAAAAGTCCAATTTCTATACCAAAATAAAAAGAAACGCTGCTTATTTTTGCTAAAAACAACGAATCAAATGAAAAACGTAATTACGCCTATTTTATTATTTATTTCTTTTGCTGCTTTTGCACAAACGAAATACACTACAGTTGTTTCAGCAGATGAATTTCAAAAAGATATTAAACAGGACAATGTGCAGGTACTGGATGTAAGAACAGCCGGAGAATTCAAAACCGGTTATATCAAGCATGCCTTACAAGCCGACTGGACCAATAAAAAACAATTCACAGACCGGATACAATATGTAGATAAAAATAAACCTGTTTACATTTATTGTTTGTCCGGCGGAAGAAGTGCAGCTGCCGCCAATTGGATGCGCCAAAACGGATTTGAAGAAGTAGTAGAATTAAAAGGCGGTATCAATGCCTGGAAAGCGGCCGATAAACCATTGGTCAATCAATCGGATGAAAAACAAATGACGATGGAAGATTTTCTTGAAGAAATTCCCAAAAAGAAAACGGCTCTTGTGGATGTTGGTGCTTCCTGGTGCCCGCCTTGTATAAAAATGAAACCGGTTGTCAAAGCATTAAAAGATGATAAAGACCTTGATTTTAAATTTATCAATATTGATGCCGGCGTAGAAACAAATTTATTGAAAGCTTTGCAGATAGATCCCATTCCGGTATTTATTATATATAAAAACGGAAAAGAAGTCTGGCGAAAAACAGGCATTGTCAGTTTTGAAGATTTGAAAACGGCTTTGCAATAGCAGCAGGCAACTTTTGCATGATTCAATGCTTCTGTTTTTTGTATTACTATTTTATATTTATCTTTTTGCCCATTAAAAAAACATCGGAATGATACAATTCAAAGGACGATTATTTTTAGCCTGCACAATTTTATTTACTTGCTTTTTTTCATTTGCCCTATTTGCACAAAAACCAACGGTAAAAGTTTTAACGAGTGGCAATGGCATCAGCCTTCGCGGATTAAGTGTGGTAAATGATAATGTGATTTGGGTTAGCGGCAATAAAGGAACGGTTGGCCGTTCGAATAATGGCGGCAAAACCTGGAAATGGATGACGGTAGCCGGATTTGAAAAAAATGATTTCAGGGATATAGAAGCCTTTGATGGAGCTACGGCCGTTATTATGGCAGTAAGCGAACCGGGTTATATTTTAAAAACAAATGATGGCGGCGATAGTTGGAAAATTGTATATGAAAACAAATCGAAAGGAATTTTTATGGATGCCATGGAATTCTGGAATGCACAATCAGGTATTGTCATCGGCGACCCGATAGATGGCCGTTTTGTTGTCACCCGCACTTTCAATGGTGGCGATAGCTGGCAGGATATTCCTTTTCAAAACAGGCCGGTGGCCGATAGCGGCGAAGCATGTTTTGCGGCAAGCGGAACCAACGTAAGAGCATTGGATAAAGACGAAGCGGTTTTCATTACCGGCGGATTACGTTCAAGATTGTTTACCAGAAATGAACCGATTTGGCTACCTATTTTGCAAGGCAAGGAAACCACCGGCGCCAATTCAGTGGCTGTATGGGATAAAAACAAACTGAAAGGTGGAAAAAGAATGATTGTCGTTGGCGGCGATTTTATGAAACCCAATGACACAGAAAAAAATTGTTTCTATACTAGCGACGGCGGAAAAACATGGGAAGCTCCCAAAACACCTCCATATGGATATAGAAGTTGTGTTGAATATTTTTCCAAGAATGAAATTTACAGTTGTGGTTTGAATGGCGTTGATTTCTCACACGACGGCGGTAAAAACTGGCATTTGATTAGTAAAGAAGCATTTCATGTAGTCCGGGCTTCCAGATTGGGAAGTGCCGTTTACCTGGCCGGGCCTAACGGCGCCATCGGAAAAATTGTTCTAGATAAATAATGATTATTCCACCGGGCCACGCAAATTGCTGACAATTTCTTTTACACTGGGACGTTTCCTGTAATTTTTTTCAAAAAACCGATAGGTTACTGTCGATGATTGATCAATAATATAAACCGCCGGAATGGGCAAATGATTTCCGTTTTTCCCATTGAATTTCAACAAATCAATACCTACGTTACGGTAACGAGTAACCGTATTTTCCGGAACTTCATAATCCACATCGTAATCTTTCATGATTTCCAACCCTTCATCGTTGATAATAGAATAAGAAGCTTTTGTTTTTTCAATGGTTTTATCAATCATTTCATTTGTTTCGGGACTAATAGCTATCAACGTTGCTCCTTTATCTTTTATGAATTGGAGTGAGTCCTGCAAAGCTGCCAGTTCACGGTTGCAATACGGGCACCATTGCCCACGGTAAAAAACCAAAACGACTTCACCTTTCTTCAATACATCTTTTAATTTTATTTTATTGCCAAACTGATCCTCACCTTTGAAATCCGGTGCTTTGGAACCGATAAATAAACCTTCCGGCGCCGATTGTGCAGCCATCGTCAGAGAAGCAAAAACAGCAAGTAGTAAAAAAACTTTTTTCATCTGTAAATGTATTTATTTACACAAAAATAGAAATTGTGAGAAGCCCGTTATCACAATAAAGACTTAAAAGAGATGAATAGCAGCGAGCAAAAGATGCATTCTATTAATTCTGATTCTCCAGGCTCCTGAAATCGACCGGCACCAATCTGCTGACACCGGGTTCCTGCATGGTAACACCGTAAATAACATCCACGGCACTCATGGTCATTTTATTATGTGTAACAATGATGAATTGCGAATTTTCACTGAACTCCCGAATCATATTGGTGAATTTACCAACATTCGCATCATCCAACGGTGCATCTACTTCATCGAGGATACAAAACGGTGCCGGTTTAATCAGGTAAATGGCAAACAACAAGGCTGTTGCAGTCAACGTTCTTTCTCCACCACTCAATTGTGTCAACGATGTAGGCCGTTTGCCTTTGGGTTTGGCCACAACATCAATACCGGTTTCAGCAATATCTTCCGGATTTTCCAATACCAAATCGCATTGGTCATCTTCTGTAAATAAAGTTTTAAATACTTTTTGAAAATTCTCTCTGACCTGTTGGAAAGTTTCCAGGAATTTTTGGTTCGCAGTAATCTCGACTTCTTCAATGGTTTTCAGCAAACTTTCTTTCGCATTGACGAGGTCAGTTTTTTGTTCCACAATAAAATCATACCGCTTTTTCATTTCCGTAAATGCTTCGATAGCGGTAGGATTGACTTCACCGAGATTTTCGAGGCGCCGTTTTAATTTATCGGCTTTCTCCTGCAATTCTTCCACTTCCATTTCACCACTTCTTTCTTGACCCAGAATTGTATCAATATCAATTTTAAATTCTACATGCAGCCGTTCTTTCATACCGGCCAAATGCAATTTCAAATCGTTCAACTTGTCTTTGATGGCAGCCAGCAAATGTTCTACTTGTTCTTTATCTTTTACTTTCAAGCGAATGGCACTTTCTTTTTCTGACAACTGATTCCTGAAATTGTAATAGGCCTGGTCGGCTTCATTCAATTTCTTTTCTTCTTCCTCTTTTTGTTTCATCAAATGAATAAACCCTGTTTCCAATTCTTGTAAAGCCACAGTTGATTGTTGAAAATTTTCAGTCGTTGCTTTCAGTTCGCCGGTGTTCAATTCTATTTGCGATTGCAAATTTTCCAACTGATTGGTTTTGAAATTCAACTCTTGTTCCAATCCATTGATTTTACTTTGCTGTTTTGTGACTTCAATGTTGAAGTTGTTGTACTGTTCAGAAGCGTTATTATAATTGGTTTCTGCTTCTTTAAAAGCATTGTCTGCTGATGATAACCCGGCATTTTTTTCTTCCAACTGGCGATTGAAAGTTTCCAGGTCATTGCGTGTTTGCTCTACACCTGATTTTACCCTTGCTTCCTGGGCTGATAGTTCTTCTATCCTATGTTGGCTTGTCGTTTGTAAGCCATGAATATTTTCCAGTTTATTTTGCAATGAAAACACTTCATTGGTTAGTTGCTGAATGCTTTTTTCGGTATCACGGATGGCTGTTTCCCGGAGGTCTTCATTGAATGCGATGACTTCGTTATGCCGCAATTGAATATCGGCTCTCAAGGCTTCTACTATTGCATTTTGCTTGCTGATTTCTACTTCAAGTTTTTCTAAATTTTTGGCCCGCCCGATTTTCTTTCCTTCAATCAAGCCTACACTACCACCGGTCAATGAATATTTTCCTTTTACGTATTTCCCGGTTTTTTCAATTACAACATAGCCGTTACTGTTATGTAATGCATCTTCATTATCGGCAATAAAGACATTGCCCAAAAGATGTTGCGCCAGGTTTTTATATTTCTCTTCTACCTCAACAACGCTGAGAGCCGGAATAGCGCCGGGTAAATCATGCGTAGTCATGGAGGAATCGGCTGAAGTGATTTTATCCAACAGGAAAAAATTGGCTTTCCCTTTTTTATTTTCATCCAGGAGATGAACAGCTTGCAAACCGGTTTGCAAATCATTGACGACGTAGTAATTCAAATAGGGTTCCAACACATTTTCCAGTGCATTTCTATATTCTTCTTTTACTGATAATACATCTGACAAAATAGGCGAACGATGATTCCAACTTGGATTATTATGCAAAAATTTAACGGATTCGGGATACCCTTTCATCGAATCAATCATACTTTTCAGCAAGTCATGTTCGTTTTTCCTGGCGTCTAATTTCCGGGTTTCTTCTGCCAGTTGATTGCGCAATTCATCCAACACGGATTGTGTTTGTAAAATCTGGTCTTTGGTATTGTCCTGATGGCTTTGCAATTGTTGCAAATCCACTTTTTTAATATCCAATTCTTTTTCCTTGACTATTCTTTCCTGGTCTAATTGATTGGATTTTTCATCTCTTTGCTGCCGTTCTTCTCCTATTTGGTGAATCAGCCTTTGTAAATTTTGCAGTGAACTATCCGCAACGGCTACTTTTTTCTCCGCTTCGAACTGGTTGCGTTGCAATTGCTGGCTTTCACTACGAATGGCGTCCAACGTATGGCGTTTTTCATCCAACACTTTTCTTTTCTCATCCAATTCATGGCGCAGCAAAGACAATTGTTCATTGAGTTTTTGCAGGGTTTCTTCTTCGGCTGCAATTTGTTCTTTCGTATGTGCTATACCGGTGGTAAAATCTTTTAACTGGCCTTCCGACTTGGTTAGAAAACTTTGTAAATCATTTTCCTTTTCTTTTAAATGTTCCAAACGTTGCGCTGCCAGGTTTTTATCATTTTCTTTTGTCCTGACTTGTTGTTGCATTTCATTGAATGCATGTTGCATGGCTTGCAATTCTTTTTCTTTTGCCACGAAAGCCATTTTCTCATTTTCCAACCCGGCTTCATCGCCTGCAATGGCAGCTTCCAATTGCGTTCGTTTATCCGTTTCCGTTGCTTGCTGTTCGTTCAGTTCTTTATAGGTGAGGTTAAATCCTTCGAGGCTGGCTTTGGCTAATTCAATACTGATTTGGCGATATTCATTTTTAATGTCATGGTATTTCTCGGCTTTTTTGGCCTGGCTTTCCAATGACTTCAATTGGTTATTTATCTCGAACAAGAGGTCTTCAATCCTGGCCAAGTCCTGTTCTGTCGCATCCAGTTTTAGTTTGGCTTCTTTCTTTCTTGTTTTGTAAATGGAAATACCGGCCGCTTGTTCCAGCATTTTACGTCGGCTGTTATCTTTATCTTTAATCAGGTCGTCCACCATGCCCAATTCGATGATGGCATAACTATCGGTGCTGATACCTGTATCTAAAAATAAATTCTGAATATCTTTCAATCGGCATTGCACATCATTGAGCCGATATTCACTCTCGCCACTTTTATAAAATTTTCGGGTGATCGTTACCGTGCTGAATTCGGTTGGCAACAGGTTCTTGGTATTTTCAAAAGTCAGGTTTACTTCGGCCAGTCCACTGGCACTTCTGCTTTTCGATCCGTTAAACACTAAGCTGTCTAAGTTTTCACTTCTGAGTTGGCTGATTTTTTGTTCGCCAATAACCCAGCGAATGCTGTCAACAATATTCGATTTGCCACAACCATTGGGCCCCACGATACCGGTTACATTATCATCAAAACTTACGATAGTTTTATCTGCAAAGCTTTTAAAGCCTTTAATTTCCAAACTCTTTAATCTCACTGTAGTACTGTTTAAATCAGCAGCGAATTTACATCAAAGGCAGCATAAATTATGACTGATTTTGAGGCAGTTATTCACAATAATTTGTGCAAAATGTGAGCATATAATTCGGGTAGTTTCTACATGAACCCTATACAAAGCATTTACCAGGCCAATGGACATCAATGATAATGGACAACCGTAGTGCCCAAGGATTCCAGTTTGATACCATTCTCCGAATCCTTTGTACTGACAGAGACTTTCACGCCGGCTGGCCCCAATCCGAGTTTATTCAACACGGGTGAAACGACACCTTTGTCATACAAATTGACTGATACATTGGCGCCAAAATAGGTTTTGGACATGCCACTGGAAGGATTGTAACGGCCTCCGCCTGAAAAACTAATCCCCGGAACCGGTGTGTTGACATCTGCTTTTACGTCAATATTGCCACCACCTTGTACCAGGATGCCGAGTTTGCCCCAAGGCGTAATAATGCCTACACCAGATTGCAAACCCGGAATCATAAATCCGGTAGCCGGTATTTCATCATCGCAATTGTAAGATTTGGCATAAGGTTTTCCGGCTTTGCAAGCCAGCAATGCATCTTGTTGGGCCATTTCACAATTAATCACTTTGATTCTGCCAATGATAGAAGGCGGGCAATTTTTGAGACAATTAAAATTGATACTGTCGCAGTAACCACGGCTGTTCGTAGCGGCTGCAAAGGGTGCAAAATTATCAGAAGAATGCAGGAAAACGCCATCATAAGGAGTAATGCTAAATGCTTTATTCAAATATTCGACTGCTTCATCGGGTTTGTTTTCTGCTTTTTTAATATCGGCCAGATGGCTGTAAAAAATGGCATTTTCCGGGTCAATTGCAATGGCAGCCCGAATAGCAGTTTCTGCCTGTGGCAAAATAGTAGAATCGCCACTGTTTACATATTGTTGATAATAGGCATAGCCGAGGTTATTTTGCACAGCAGCATTTCCCGGGACTTGGGTCGCAGCATTTTTCAATAGATTGATGGCATCATTCAACAATTCATTACTGGCACCGGAAGAATCGGCTGCGGCCATTTCATGTAAGCAAACTGCCAGGTTGGAAATATTATTGATATCGTCCGGTTTTTTCTCTTTGGCCAGCGCATACAACCAGGCAGCAACGGGAAGTTGCCGATTCAAATATGCATAATGACCGAGGTATTGAATGGCTATGGGATCATCTTTCGCATTGGCGATGACCTTTTCAAAAGCATTTGTCGTAGCCGTATCTAATTTTTGTTGCAAGACATTTACCAAAGAAACTTTTTCAGTTTTTGTACCGGTGCCTTCTTCTCCACTATCGGTAGATTTTTTGTCGGCAGATTGACATTGTACTAAACAAAAGGCAAGCAAAGTAAGGAGTAAAAATTGTACAGGTGCAGTCAGCTTTTTCATCTGTTTATTTTTTTTAATTTGAAGTTCAAAATAAAATGGACAGCATTCAAAAAGACGGAAAGCGTTCGGATAAGGAATTGCTACAATGAAAGCAGATTTTAGCAGCATTGAAGATACAAAACTTGCTCATAGGAATAATAAAACAGGCAATGAAATGATGCAATATTTAGCTTTAAAAAGGAAAATAAAGAGTAAGTTTTCAACATTTTACTGCTTTGGCATCATTTTTTACAGAATTCTAAAAAACTACAAATGACGCCCTTATACACTTCTGCAGTAACCAAGGAATTGGTAATAGCATTTGCACAGCAAAATATTGAATTTAAAAAACAGTCAGTTTACCTGCAAATCATTATTGGCATGAGCCGAAAAAACAAAACTTGGCAAGATGCATTGATTGCATTTTTCGATGCACCCATGTACCATGCCCAAAACCGTTTTTTCAACCGAAATTAATTTTCATTTTCAGCACTGAAAAATGCTGTATCTGCGAGGATAATGCCCGAATCGGTATAATTAAAAAGGCTGGCTTTCAGGTTTTCTTCCAATTCATCTTTTGTTTCTTTAAAAACAGATTTACACATGGATAATTTGTAGGAAGAAATTTTGAAACTGGCTAAACGGGATGACTGTGTAATAAATTCATCGACCATGAGAAACGATTCGGCAATATATGCCTGGTCGTTGTAGAACGGTTGTTTCATACAATCGGATTTTGGTTTTAAATAGGACTGGACTGTTAATAAAACGATAAGCTAAATTAAAAATTGTATGAGGTACAAGTACAGGAAATTCTACTGCATCTTTTACAAAGTAGAATTACGAACAATTTTGCTAATTAATTTATAATCAGCATTTTGATTGTCTTGTTTTGTATCAATTTTTTACTCTTCGGATTTTTCTTCTCTTTCATTTTCCACTTCAGCTTCTGCATCGGCCGGTGGCGTAATGTTTTTGATGGTCAAAAGAAAATCGCCGCTCAAAGTAATATTGTATTGGTTATCACTCATGAGTTCACGGCATCGTTCATCCTCTTGTAAAATAGTGAGTAAATCCCTGGCGGGAACAGATTTAGTGATGGGATAAATGCGGCTTCTGATAATGTCAACATTAAAACTAACGACAGGTTTGCGAAGTTTTGTTGTTCTTTCGAAATCGATACGATTCAGGTTTACGGTTTGTTCTTTTGTAGCAGATTTTTTTAATAAAATACGAATGACCGGCAAATACTTCTTCCAGGTATAAGTGTACATTTATTTTTAATTATTTAATATAAACAGGTAACAAACGTTTACGAAGTTCCGTATTTATTTTTAGAATCCGGTATTTTTTATCTAAAATTTCAATACTTCTGTATTATTTCCCAATTAAATTTTAGTTTTCTTTTTAGTTAAAAAAAAACATCCGCCGTATTTGCAGCTTCATTTTTGCAATTAAATCAATAATTTCAATAGTATTGAGTTCACACCGCTTTGAATTATAAAATAGGCACACCATGAAAAAAATAATTTTATTCTCGGGTATTTTGTTTGCTTTTCATTCCGTAAATGCACAAGATGTATATTACAAAGGCAGCCGTATTGCTGAAATACAAGCCGATGGAGATGTATATATTCACGGTTCCAGGGTCGGCCAATTTGAAGCCGACGGCGATGTGTATAAAAATGGTTCCCGCATTGGCGAAATAGAATCGGATGGCGATGTGTATTATAATGGGAGCCGCATCGGAGAGATTCAATCAGATGGAGATGTGTACAAAAACGGTTCCCGCATTGGCGAAGTGCAGGCTGATGGCGATGTATATTATAAAGGAAGCCGCATCGGCGAAGCCAAAAATATTAAACGGGAATGGGTAGCCGGATTTTTCTTTTTCTTTTTTCAGATTATTGAATAAATCTTTGCCCTTAAAGTTGAATCAATTAATTTTTTGCTGCCATTAATCCTTTCATTTTTTCTACCAAGCGAAAAGTAGCCGGGCAAAGCTCTACATTTTGTTTGTGTACATGCGAATAGTCTTTAAACTTTTTTGAAAGATGTGGGAACTCGGCACAATCTGCCGGCCGCACTTCGTAAATGTTGCATTTATTATCTTTCAGATTTAAAAACTGGCAAGGTTCTTTTTTATTAATCCAATCCCGATCGCCACCTCTCTCCTGTTGTAGCCATTTCTTTTTAAAATCGGCCACCGGCATTTGCAGATAAGCTGCTATTCTTTTTATATCTCTTGTAGAAAAAGTAGGCGTCATTGTTTTGCAACAATTGGCACAGGTCAGGCAATCGGTTTCCTGCCAGACTTCTTTCTCCACTGTAGCAATCGTTTTATCAATGCCTCGAGGTGTTTGTTTTTCCAGTTTAGTAAGCCACCGACGAAAACTGTTTCTGTTTTTCTGTGCTTTGATTCGAAATGAACGAATACGAATGGGTATTTTTTTCGGCATCTGCCGAAGATACTATTTGCCCATGGAAAACAACTGATAAATAATATTCGCTCATCCACTTTTCAATCTTTATTTTTGTAAAAATCAAACCCATTCAAATGAAAAAATATAGTTTCTCCATCCTCACAATAGTTCTGCTGATAAGTTTTGTTGCCTGTACATCCAATTCTTCTGAAAGCAAACAATCGTTTTGTGATACCGTGTGTTTTTCAGATACCGTAAAATTCAGTGGTACCAATAAAGCACATCCTGAAGTTTTTATTACTGCCAAGGATTGCAAAGCCGACAGTATCATTTGGAGTTATGAAGGAATGGGTTCGTTCCGGAAAGCTGATTTGGCCACATTATTAGGCACAACGGTACATTTGAATAAAGACTTTATTCGTTGTTATTTCAATGAAGCCAAAATGGCCTGGTTGTTTTTTAATGATTGTGCCAATAGTCGTGGATTCCTGTTGCAATTGCCTTTCAAAGAAGGTGAAAACTTTAGTTTGAAACCTTCTGCTATCAATAATCTTGATCCTAAATTTTCTATTTCTGATAACCTGGCGGTAACTGCTGACAGAGGTAATTTATTTATTGAAGACATGAACTCCGGTAAAAAAACTACCGTCACTTTTGGCGAAGCAATTGACATTGATTACAATGCCCTACATGCCCATTTGGATTCTGTAAATATTACAGACAATCATGCCTGGATTAAAGTATTGGTGAGCAATAAATGGAAAATCATTGATAAAGACATTACGCTTGAATAATGTGGGAACCCTATAAAAAAGGTTTTAAAACCTACCTGCAACTTGAAAAATCATTATCAGATAATTCGATACAAGCTTATCTGCGTGATGTATCATTGCTTACCCATTTTCTGCAGCAATCAGACAATAAAAAAAAACCGGCTGCTGTTACTTTAAAAGACTTACAGGATTTTGTAAAATCTATTGCTCAAATAGGCATGACGGCGGCTTCACAAACAAGAATCATTTCCGGTATCCGGGCATTTTATAAATATTGTTTGCTGGAAGATATTTCAACAACAGACCCAACAACATTGCTCGAAGCACCCAAACAAAAAAGATTATTACCTGATATTTTAAGTTTCGAAGAAATTGAAAAAATAATTAACACCATTGACTTGAGCAAACCTGAAGGTGGCAGAAATAAAGCCATTCTGGAAACAATGTATAGTTGCGGTTTACGGGTATCCGAAGTGGTTAATTTAAAAATTTCGCAATTGTATCTTGAATTAGGATTTATAAAAGTATTGGGGAAAGGCGACAAAGAAAGACTCATTCCGATTGGCAAATCAGCGATCAAATATATTACCATTTATAAAAATTCAATTCGGGTGCATCTTTCGCCGGTAAAAGGATTTGAAGACATTTTATTTTTAAACAACCGAGGCAGGAAACTATCCAGAGTAATGATTTTTTATATTATTAAAGAGTTGGCTGTCAAAGCCGGTATTGAGAAAACCGTATCGCCACATACTTTTCGGCATTCATTTGCCACGCACCTAATTGAAGGAGGTGCCGACTTAAGAGCCGTCCAGGAAATGTTGGGCCATGCCAGTATTACAACAACCGAAATATACACACACCTCGACCGTTCATTCTTGCAAAAGACCTTAGAAAATTTTCATCCGGCATTTCAATAAAAAACAGCGCAAAATAATTTTGCGCTGTTCATTTCATTTTGAAAATTTATTATTTTCCGGACGACTCCATTTTTCGGATGGGTTGCGAAAGAGGCATTACATCTCTTTCCGGTTGCGCTTTTGCCAACATCTGTGTACTTTCTACCAGCCGGATGAACTCTGACCGGTACCCTTCATCATCTTTGCCCCTGGCATTGCGTGCCATCTCCAATACATTAGCGTAAGTGGCATTGGATCTAAAAATAGAGTGTCTTAATAACATTCCAAACTCTGCAACTGCCGAAGCAAAACGAAAATTATCAGATGTATTTGCCAATGCAATATTTTCATCTTTTACAGGATGTACAATCAATTTACTAACCTCGCCATCCGGTTCTTTATAGCGAAATTTCACGGTTAATATTTCGCCGTTGTGTGCTGTAGGGCTCAATTTTGTAATTTCATTCCGGTATTTTAAAGGATCTACATCTTTCAGGAAATCGCTTTTTACACCCACAGGGATGACTTCGTAAATAGCGGTAACGGTATGTCCGCTACCCAATTCGCCGGCATCTT